>NZ_JBFUKR010000003.1:0-347994 GCF_056400745.1 Rhizobacter sp. P5_A1 | reverse complement strand
GTCGTCGGCCGCGGCGCCGGCCGGGCGCAGCCAGAGCGCGCCGGCAAGGCCGACGCTGCGGGTCAGCAGGCGGCGGCGCGTCGTCATCGCAGGCTGCGCAGGTAGGCGACCACGTCTTCGATCTGCTGTGCGCCCAGCGCCGTCTTGCCCTGCCACGGCGAGCCGACGCGCGTCAGGCCCTCGCTGCGGTAGTACGGCGGCATGATCGTCTGCGGATTCAGGCGCCCGCTGTCGACCAGGCGCAGGCGCAACTGCGCTTCGGACCAGCGGGCACCGGCACCGGCCAGATCCGGCGCGAGATTGCCCTGGAAGCGCTCTTCGGGGATCGGCGCGGTGTGGCAGAGCAGGCACAGCCCGAGCTGCCGGTTCGCGACGATCGCGCGGCCGCGCGCGGCATCGCCGGGCTGGTCGGTCAAGGGCTGCTCGATCGCATCGTCGGCGGCCCGCGCCGCCAGGCTCACGAGCGGTGCGACGATCACGACCATCGCGGCGAGAAGCGCGCGCATCGCACGCTCGGTTCAGGCCCGCTTCAGGCTGTGGTTCTTCAACGGCAGTTCGCGGATGCGCTTGCCGGTGGCCGCGAAGATCGCGTTCAACACCGCCGGCGCCGCGACCGCGATGGTCGGCTCGCCGACACCGCCCCAGAACCCGCCCGAGGGCATCAGGATCGCCTCGACCTGGGGCATGTCTTCCATGTGCATGACCGGGTAGTCGCTGAAGTTCGTCTGCTCGATGCGGCCGTCCTTCACGGTGCAGGCCCCGTAAAGCGCGGCCGACAGCCCGTACACGAACGAGCCTTCGACCTGGGCCGCGATCTGCTGCGGATTGACGGCATTGCCCGGGTCGGTCGCGGCGACGATGCGGTGCACCTTCAGCACGCCGTCGGCGCTGACCGAGACCTCGGCACACGCCGCCACGTAGCTGCCGAAGCCCATCGTCTGCGCGAGGCCGCGGAACACCTTCTGGCCGCCGACATCGGGCGCCGGCGTGCCCCAGCCGGCGCGTGCGGCGACCGCGTTCAGCACCGCGAGGTGCTTCGGCGAGTCGACGAGCAGCTGGCGGCGCAGCGCGAGTGGGTCCTGTTTGGTTTCGAACGCGATCTCGTCGATGAAGCTCTCGACGTAGATCGTGTTCTGGTTCAGGTTCACGCCGCGCCAGAAGCCCGGCGGCACGTGCGGGTTGCGCATCGCGTGGTCGATCAGCAGCGCCGGCACCTTGTAGCCGAACACGCCCTCGGCGCCGCTCGGGTTCAGGCCCTGGAACACGACCGGGTCACGGCCGTTCTGCAGGTTCTGCGGCATCAGCCCGGCGACGATCGACTGGCCCGAGATCCGCATGTGCAGACCGGTCAGCTTGCCCTGCGCATCGATGCCGGCCGTCATCTTGCACTGCGTGATCGGGTGGTACTTGCCGTGCGCCATGTCTTCTTCGCGCGACCAGATCATCTTCACCGGCGTGCCCGGCATCTGCCTGGCGATCAGCACCGCCTGCGCCAGCCAGTCGTGCGCGCCGCGGCGGCCGAAGCCGCCACCGAGGTTCAGCTTGTAGACCTCGCACTGCGATGGCGGCAGGCCCGCGGCTTCGGCGGCGGCGGCGAGCGCGGCCTCGCCGTTCTGCGTCGGGCACCAGACCTCGCAGCGCTCGAGGGTGCCCGACGCGGCCGGCGTGATCTTCACGGTCGCGTTCATCGCCTCCATCGTCGCGTGGTTCTGGTACGGGTACGAGTAGACGGCCTCGAGCCTGCGCGGCGCCGCGGCGATCGCGGCACGCGCGTCGCCCGATGCATTGCCGACGATCGCCTGCGGCGCATCGAGGCCCTCCTTCAGGAACGCGGCGATGGTCTCGCTCGAGACCTTCGCGTTCGGGCCTTCATCCCACTCGATCGGCAGCGCATCGAGCGCGGTCTTCGCGCGCCACCAGGTGTCGGCGATCACCGCGACGCCGCTGTCGCCGACCTGCACGACCTTCTTGACGCCGGGCCGGCCGCTGATTGCCGCGGCGTTGAAGCTCTTGAGCTTGCCGCCGAACACCGGGCAGTCCTTGACCGCGGCGTTCAGCATCCCGGGCAGCTTCAGGTCCATGCCGAAGACCTGCGAACCGTTCAGCTTGCCGGCGGTGTCGAGGCGCTTGAGCGGCTTGCCGGCGATCTTCCAGTCCTTCGGGTCCTTCAGCGCGACCTCGGTCGGCGGCGTGAGTTTCGCCGCAGCGGCCGCGATCTTGCCGTAGCTCGTCGTGCGGCCGGTCGGCTTGTGCGTGATCACGCTGGCCGCGGCGCCGCACTCGGCGGCCGGCACCTTCCAGGCATCGGCCGCGGCCTGCACCAGCATCACACGCGCGATCGCGCCGCCCTTGCGCACGTACTCGTTCGACTCGCGCACGCCGCGGCTGCCGCCGGTCGAGAAGTTGCCCCAGACGCGCTTGCGTGCGAGGTTCTGGCCCGGCGTCGGGTACTCGGTCGTGACCTTGGCCCAGTCGCAGTCGAGCTCCTCGGCGACGAGCTGCGCCAGCCCGGTCAGCGTGCCCTGCCCCATCTCGGATCGCGCGATGCGGATCACGACGCTGTCATCGGGCTTGATCACGACCCAGGCGTTGACTTCGGGCGGCAGCGCCGCGCCCTGCGCGAGCGCGTTGCCGGCGAACGGCACATGGAATCCGACGGCGAGGCCGCCCGCGGCCAGCGCCGAACTGCCGAGGAACCGACGCCGGCTCAGGCGAGCGCTCGCGGTGATCGAGGTGGGATTCATCGCGTGCTCCCGGTTCAGGCCGAAGCGCCGCCGTTGGCGGCCTGCTTGATCGCCGCGCGCACGCGGTTGTAGGTGCCGCAGCGGCAGATGTTGGTCATCGCCGCGTCGATGTCGGCGTCGGTCGGCTTGGGCTTCTCTTTCAGCAGCGCGGCCGCGGCCATGATCATCCCGGACTGGCAGAAGCCGCACTGCGGCACGTCGAGATCGGCCCAGGCCTTTTGCAGCGCATTCAGCCCGTTCGGCGAGAGGCCCTCGATCGTCACGATCTTTTCGCTCGCCGACACGCTGGAGACCGGGCGCACGCACGACCGGGTCGGCACGCCGTCGATGTGCACGGTGCAGGCGCCGCACTGCGCGATGCCGCAGCCGTACTTGGTGCCGGTCATGCCGAGCTGTTCGCGCAAGACCCACAGCAGCGGCGTGTCGTCTTCCGCCTGGAACTGGCGCGTCGTTCCGTTCACGTTCAGTGTGGCCATCCAACGGTCTCCCGAGAGTCGATGCCGGGCGATTATGTTGTCGGCTGCGAATCCGTGCTGGCGCTACCGAATACCCTGAGTGCACGGGTTGGGGCCGCTGCGCACAATGGATGTCGAAGCGAGCTGGCAGGAGTTCATCGATGACGGACAGAGCGACGAATGCGACGACGAACACGAGCGCACGGCGGCGAGCCACGGTGCGCATCGGCGGCGCCTCCGGCTTCTGGGGCGACACCGCGCTCGCCGTGCCGCAGCTGCTCGCCGGCGGCGAGCTCGACTACCTGGTGTTCGACTACCTCGCCGAGGTCACGATGTCGATCCTCGCGGCGCAACGCGCGAAGGACGCCGGTGCCGGCTACGCGGTCGACTTCGTCCAGATCATGATGCGCGAGGCGCTGCCGCAGCTGCAGGCGCAGCGCGTGCGCGTCGTCGCGAACGCCGGCGGCGTGAACCCGCTCGCCTGCCGCGACGCGCTGCAGGCGCTCGCCGCGGAGATGGGCGTGACGCTGCGGATCGGCGTCGTGCTCGGCGACGACCTGCTGCCGCGCGCGGCCGAATTCCGCGCCGCCGGCGTCGCCGAGATGTTCAGCGCCGAGCCGTTCCCGCAGCGCGTCGCAAGCATCAACGCCTACCTCGGCGCGCTGCCGATCGCGCGTGCGCTCGATGCCGGTTGCGATGTCGTGATCACCGGGCGCTGTGTCGACTCTGCGGTGACCCTCGGCGTGCTGATGCACGAGTTCGGATGGGGCCCCGACGCCTACGACCAGCTCGCGCAGGGCACGCTCGCCGGCCACCTGATCGAGTGCGGCGCGCAATGCACCGGCGGCCTGTTCACCGACTGGGCGCAGGTGCCCGACTGGGAGAACATCGGCTTCCCCGTCGTCGAGGCCGATGCCGACGGCAGCTTCGTGATCACCAAGCCGCCCGGCACCGGCGGCCTCGTGACACCGGCGACGGTCGCCGAGCAGCTGCTCTACGAGATCGGCGATCCGCGCGCCTACCTGGTGCCCGATGTCAGCTGCGATTTCACGCAGGTGCAGATGCTGCAGGAAGGCCCGCAGCGCGTGCGCGTGCGCGGCGCGATCGGCCGCGCGCCGACCGCCGACTACAAGGTCAGCGCAACCTTTGCCGATGGATACCGCAACACCGGCTTCCTGACGATCGCCGGCGAGCAGGCGGTGCAGAAGGCGCAGCGCACCGGGGCGGCGCTGCTGACGCGGATGCAGCGCATGCTGGCCGCGCGCGGCCTGCCGCCGTTCACCGAGGCCCGCGTCGAGGTGCTGGGCGGCGAAGAGATGTTCGGCGCGATCGGCCGCAGCGATGCGCGCGAGGTCGTGCTGAAGATCGGCGCGAAGGCGGCGACGAAAGACAGCCTCGAGCTCTTCGCGCGCGAGTTCGCGCCGGCGGCGACCTCGATGGCGCCCGGCACGCTCGGCCTGATCGGCGGCCGGCCGAGCCCGACGCCGGTGGTACGGCTGTTCTCGTTCCGGCTCGCGAAGACCGCGCTGTCGGTGCTGGTCGACGTGAACGGCGAACGCTGGCCGGTCGCGATCCCGACCGGCGGCGGCTTCGACGCGCGCGCGCTGCCGCCCGCGCTGCGCCACACGAGCGAACCGATCGCTGAAGACGCCGCATCGACGACCCGCGTGCCGCTGATCACGCTCGCGCACGGCCGCTCCGGCGACAAAGGCGACAAGGCCAACATCGGCATCGTCGCGCGCCGGCCCGAAGACCTGCCATGGCTGTCCGCCTGGCTCACGCCGGAGCGCGTCGCCGCGCACTTCGCGCACCGCGCGCCGAGCCGCGTCGAGCGCTTCGACCTGCCGGGGCTGCACGCGATCAACTTCGTGCTGCACGACGTGCTCGGGGGCGGCGGCATGGCCTCGCTGCACACCGACAACCTCGCGAAGGCGTATGCGCAGGTGCTGCTGGCGATGGAGGTGCCGGTGCCCCGGGGCTGACCGCGAGCGTCACGCCGCGCCGAGCGGATGCGGGGTGCGCTTCTCGTACCAGTGCGTGATGCGCCGGCCGTCCCAGTGCAGCGCGAGGTGCGCGCCCGACTTCGCCTGACGCAGCGCCTTCGGCCGGAACACGCCGACGCACAGTCCGCCCGCGTGCCGCACGCTCGGGAACTGCACGCCCCAGCTGCCGGCCGCGCGCAGTTGCTTGCCGAGCGCCTGCGGCGTGCCGTAGTGGTTCGGATCGAGCAGTGCGGCACCGCGCTTGCCGAGCGCGCGCAGGTCGTGCAGTTCGGCGTCGACGGTCGCGGTGATCACGCGCAGGTCGACGTCGATCGCCGGCTCGCGGGTGCGGCCGAGGAACAGCGCGCGGTGGTGGCTGACCTCGGCCACGGCCGTCTCCAGCGCCTGCGCCGCGTAGTAGACGCCGTAGCTGCCGTCCGAGAAGCGCGAGCCCTCGGGGTTCAGGTGCGTGAACGCCGCCATCACCATCGTGCTGCCGGCGCCGCTGACGCGCTCGTCGGGCGGCACCAGCTGCAGCTGTCCGAGTTCATCGCGGATGCGCGGGTTCGTCAGCGCCTCGATCGCGAACACGACCTCGAGGTCGGCCGGATCGGCGACGCGGTCGTACAGGCCGACGGTCGGGTAGCGCGAGGGGATCAGGCGGTAGCTCGGGCGCCATTCGGTGGCGGTGACGGGGATGCCCTTCGGCGCGATCGCCGCCATCGCGGTCAGGCTTTGCCGCCGCGCTGCGCGTCGAGGTAGTGGCGCACGACGTACAGGTCGGCGACCTGACCGCCGAGCATCCGGTCGAGCGCCGATTTGCCGCCGAACAGTGGCGCGTCGTTCGGCTTGCGCACCCATTCGTCGGCTTGGCTGCCGACCGGCAACAGGATCTGCAAGGCCGCGTAGATGCCGAACAGGTACGACAGCCGCTCGAGCACGTGGCGGTCGAGCGGGCCGTTGACGACGCCCTTCTTCCACTGATAGAGCGTCGTTCGGCCGACGCCGAGCAAGGTGGCCTGCTCGGTGGCGTCGAGCTGCCAGGCGTCGCCGATGCGCCAGAAGGTCCGCAGCGCGGCCTGGGCCGCCGCGGCGGAATTCAGATCGATCGGCGATGTGCGGGGTTCGAGCAGGGCATGCATGCGCGAAGGATAGTTCATTGGCGGACTGAATTCAATAGATTGTCCGCCAGCGAACGGGTTGGCGGAGATCTTGTCCGGGCCCTGCCGACCGCCTGCAGGCGGTCGCCGTGCGTCCGGGCTTACCCACGCGCGTGCGTCACCCCGCCGTCGATCACCAGCGTCGATCCCATCACGTAGTCGCCGGCGCGCGACGCGAGGTAGATCGCGCCACCGGCCATGTCTTCGTCGCGTCCGATGCGCCCCGCCGGGATGCGCTTGGCCGTCTCTTCGGCGTGGTCGCGCGCGACGCGGTTCATCTCCGAGGCGAACGCGCCCGGCGCGATCGCGCTGACGACGATGTTGTCTTCGGCGAGCCGCAAGGCCATGCGCCGCGTCAGCTGGATCAGCCCGGCCTTGCTCGCGGCGTAAGAGTAGGTCTCCTGCGGATTGATCGAGATGCCGTCGATCGACGCGATGTTGATGACCTTCGCCGGCTGCGTCTTCGCGGCCGCGCGCAGCGGCGCGATCAGCGCCTGCGTCAGAAAGAATGGCGACTTCAGGTTCAGGTCGACGACCTTGTCCCAGCCCTTCTCGGGAAAGGTGTCGAAGGTCTCGCCCCAGGCCGCGCCGGCGTTGTTGACGAGGATGTCGAGCGTCGACTCGCGCGCGGTGTAGGCCGCGACCAGCGCCTGGATGCCCTCCAGCGTCGACACGTCGGCCGGCAGCGCGATGCACTCGCCCTGCGCCGACAGCTCCTTCGCGGTCTGCGCGCAATCGGCCGCCTTGCGCGACGAGATGTAGACCTTCGCGCCCTGCGCGAGAAAGCCCGCGGCGATCATGCGGCCGATGCCGCGCGAGCCGCCGGTGACGAGCGCGATGCGGCCCTTCAATGAGAACAGGTCGGTCATGGTCGGTCTCCTTCGATGGTGTGGGTTGCCATCGATTGTGCGCAGGCCTCCACCGGCCGCGCTGTCACCCGCGCGTCGCGGGCGGAGCCTGCAACCGCGTCAGCGGTTCGTGTCGAGGCCCGCCGCGACGGCCTCGGCGCGGGCCCGGTGGATCGCGTCGGCGATGGCCGGGCCGCCGAGCCCGCGCGCCTCGGCCTGTGCGGCGACCGCGGCGCTGTCGACCTGCTGCGCGAGCGCGAGCGCGCGGCCGAGTCGTTCGCGCTGCGGATACGGCGCCTCGCTCAGACCGAGCCGGCCGCGCGCATCGCACTCGCAGGCGAGCAGCATCTCGGCGAAGCGCTCGGGGCGGCGGAACGCATCGCAGCGCTCGATCAGGCGCAGCACCGCGGCGGCGCCGAACTCGCCGCTGCGATGCACGTTGCCGTGTTCGCGCGCGACGGCCTCGGCCAGTTCGCGGCATGCGACCGGCACGCGCAGGCGCTCGCAGACCGCACGCACCAGCGCGACGCTGCGCTCCTCGTGGCCGAGATGGCGCGGCAGCACGTCGGCCGGCGTCGTGCCCTTGCCCAGGTCATGGCCCAGGCACGCGAAGCGAACGGGCAGACTCACGTTCAGCCGCGCCGCCATGTCGAGCACCATCATCAGGTGCACGCCGGTGTCGATCTCGGGGTGGTAGTCGGCCCGCTGGGGCACGCCCCACAGCCGGTCGACCTCGGGCAGCAGGCGCGCGAGCGCGCCGCAGGCACGCAAGACCTCGAACAGCCGCGACGGCGTCGCCTCCATCAGGCCGCGCGCGAGCTCCTGCCAGACGCGCTCCGGCACCAGCGCGTCGACCTCGCCGGATTCGACCATGCGCCGCATCAACGCGAGCGTCTCGTCGGCGACTTCGAACTGCGCAAAGCGGGCCGCGAAGCGCGCGACGCGCAGGATGCGCACCGGGTCTTCGACGAACGCCTCCGAGACATGGCGCAGCTGCTTCGCGACGATGTCGCGCTGGCCGCCGTGCGGGTCGATCAGCGTGCCGGCCTCGTCCTGCGCGATCGCGTTGATCGTCAGGTCGCGGCGCCGCAGATCTTCTTCGAGCGTGACCGCCGGGTCGGCATGCACCTCGAAGCCGCGGTAGCCGGCCGAGGTCTTGCGCTCGGTGCGCGCGAGCGCGTGCTCTTCCCTCGTCCGCGGGTGCAGGAAGACCGGGAAATCGCGCCCCACCTGCAGGTAGCCGGCGTCGATCATCTCTTGCGGGCGCGCGCCGACGACGACCCAGTCGCGGTCGCCGCCGGGCAGACCCAGCAGTGCGTCGCGGACCGCGCCGCCGACCAGATAGCGCTTCATCGTCAGCTTGGGAGTTCGGGGCGGTCGCGCGGCACCAGCTCCAAGTACTGTTCGAACGTGCCGCCGGCGAGAGGCTTGACCATGACGCGCAGTGTATTCGTCAGCCTCCCCATCTCGACGCCGGCGCGGGTTCGCGTCTCGACGTAGCCGAGCGCCTCCCAGAAGCGCTCAGCCCGAACGTTGCCTTGCACGACACCCAGTCGCAACCAGCGCGCGCCTTTCGCGCGCGCCCAGTCTTCGATGCCGCAGTAGAGCACCTGGGCCTCGCCGCTGCCGTGGCGCGAAGTGGCCACGATGAAGGTGCCGATGTGCCACACGCCTGGCGCGAGCAGATCGGAAACGACATTCGCCAGCGCGACGACCTGGTCGTCGGTATCGAGGTAGCCGACGACCCACTTCTTCGTGAACGGCCAACCCGCAGGCAACTCGCCGTGGATCTCTTCGTGCGCCTCACCCGGTCCGGCAGGATCGCCGTTCACCGCGAGGAAGTAGAGTGGATTCGCCTCGAAAAAGCGCTGCAGCAGCGGTTCGTCACCCGACCCGAGTTCAACGCTGCGCAGATCCCCGAGCGGGGATGCGGGCAGCTCGATGGTCGACACGACGAAACCTACGCCTGCGACCGATACGCCTCTTCGAACGGCAGGAAGTCGTGCTCGGCCAGTGCATCGGCGATCCAGGCCGCGACACCCGGCAGCGCGACGACGCGCTCGCAGTAGGCCGCGATCGGCGCCGGCACCGGCACGCCATAGGTGCGCAGCCGCATCACGACCGGCGCGAAGTACGCATCGGCGATGCTGAAGCTGCCGAAGAGCATCGGGCCCCCGTGCTGTTCGAGCAGCTCGCTCCACATCGCGACGATGCGTGCGATGTTGTCGCGCACCTCGGGCTGTTCGGCCAGCACCCGCGTGCCGACCTCGGGCAGCGAGGCCTCGATGTTCATGCCGAAGTGGCTGCGCAGCGCGCCGAAGCCCGAGTGCATCTCGGCGCAGACGCTGCGGGCCCGCGCACGGGCGCGCATGTCGGCGGGCCACAGGTGCTTCTCGGGGAAGCGCTCGGCGAGGTACTCGGCGATCGCCAGCGTGTCCCAGACCGCGAGACCGTCGTCGATCAGCACCGGCACGCGGCCGGTCGGGTTCAGGCGCAGCGCCTCGGTCTTGAACTTCGAGCCGGGCGAGAACGCATCGAAGCGCAGCTTCTGCTCGTCGAACGGGATGCCGGCCTGCTGCATCAGCACCCACGGGCGCATCGACCAGGAAGAGTAGTTCTTGTTGCCGATGACGAGCTGCATCCGATGTCCTCGCGTGGTGGTCAGCCGCGCATGCTAGCGAATGTGCGCGCCGCGCGGGTTGAGGCTTTCGCATCGGATTGATGCGGGCACGACGTCAGGGCAGTTCCTTGTCGAGCGGGTTCGCGGCGCTCGCCGGCGCGATCGAGCGGCCGAGGCGCTGCTTCAGCGAAGGCGCCGGTGCACCGAGCTGCGCGGCGTAGTAGGTCGCGTTGCTCAGCACCTTCTTGACGTAGTCGCGCGTCTCGGGGAACGGCACGTTCTCGGCCCAGATCGCCGGCTCGAGCACCGGGCCTTCGCGCCACCGCCGCGGCCGGTTCGGGCCGGCGTTGTAGGCCGCGGCCGCGAGCGCCTGCGAGCCGTTGAAGTCGTCGAGCACGAGCTTCAGGTAGCTCGTGCCGAGCTTCAGGTTGGTGTCGCGGTCGGCGATCAGGTCAGGGCTGTAGGCCAGGCCGATCTTCTTCGCGGTCCAGCGCGCCGTCGACGGCATCAGCTGCATCAGGCCGGAGGCGCCGACACTCGAGCGCGCCTCCATGATGAAGCGCGATTCCTGGCGGATCAGCCCGTAGA
The DNA here is from genome assembly GCF_056400745.1 of Rhizobacter sp. P5_A1. Lineage (NCBI taxonomy): Bacteria > Pseudomonadati > Pseudomonadota > Betaproteobacteria > Burkholderiales > Sphaerotilaceae > Rhizobacter > Rhizobacter sp. P5_A1. The sequence goes on along the minus strand of NZ_JBFUKR010000003.1, from coordinate 337,597 downwards.
CGTACGCCGGGTCCAGGCCGATCTCGTCGGCCTTCGCGACCACCTCCTTGCGGAACGGCATCGGGTAGCGCTGCGCCATGTCGATCTCGGCGCGGGTGCGGTCACTGGTGTTGATGCAGCGATCCCAGACCTCGCGGTCGCAGGCGAGTTGCGCGGCGGCGAGCAGCTCGCGGTCGCTCATGCCGCGGATCGCGTAGTTCCATTCGCGCACGCCTTCGCCGCGCAGGCCGATCGCGATCAGCTGCAAGGCGCGGATCAGGCCGGGGTGGCGCGCGGCCGCGTCGCGCTCGAGCTCCGTCAACGCGGCCGGCCGCGGCGGCAGGAACACCGGCTGGCCGAGGCTCTCGGCCGCGAGCGCGGCATAAAAGTTCATCTGACCGGCGATGCTGCTCATCTGCTCGCGCGCGAGGTCGCGCATCGAGTCGCCGTCCTGCGAATCGGCCGCGGCCGCACTCAGTGCGCGCGCCCGCCAGTAGACCCAGGCCGGGTCGCGCTGCTCGTTCGGGCTCATCGCGTTGACGGCCTGCGCGACCTGCTGCCAGCGCGGCTTGCCGTTGTCGGCGCGCAGCGCGGCACGCGCCTTCCAGGCCAGCGTGTCGTCGGGCCAGTCGATGTTGCGGCCGGATTTCGCCGAGCGTTCGGCGGCGCGCTGGAAGTGATCGGCGGCCTCGGGTTGCAGCTTCATCGCGGCCTGCTTGCCCACGGCGGCCCAGGCCCAGGCGGCGAGGTCGGCGGGCAGGCTGCGATCCCAACGGTCGTTCAGGAGCCCGGCCGCCGCGTCGGCATCGTTCGAGGCCATCCGCATCAACGCGAGCGTGGTCAGTTCGGCAGCGCTGCGGTTCGCCGCCGAGGCGTTGCGCGCGAGGTAGCGGGCCGGGCTTTCGGCGAGCTCGCTGACGGCCGTCGCCGCGGCCAGGCTGACCAGCGCGGCGGCCTGGCGCGCGGCGCGCGGACGGCCGGCATCGATCGCGACGCGCGCCTTGCGCCAGGCGTCGGCGGGGCCGAACTGCTTCGCGTCGGTCAGCGCGGCCGCGAGCAGCGCACAACCGTCGTCGGCCTCGCGCTGCGCGAGCCACGCGGCGAACGCGGCCTCGCGCACGTCCTTGCCGGCCTGGCTCTCGACGAGCAGCGCATAGCAGGCGACCTCGCGGTCGTCGTCCATCCGGAAGCGCGGGTATTCGGCCGCGAAGTTGGCCCAGTCGCGGCGCTTGCCGAGCTCGAGCAGCCAGTCGTTGCGGAATCGGTCTTCGACGTACGCGCCGGGCCAGCGCGCACTGAATTCGTTGACCTCGGCCTGCTGGACCTCGCCGATGCGGTTCGTCAGCTCCCAGTAGTCGGCCCACATCGCGAGCGGCAGCTGGTTGGCGAGCGCCACGTTGCGCAGCGCGGCCAGGCGCGTGCGGTCCTTCTTGCGGAAGGCCTCGCGCGCGTCGATCAAGGTCTGATCGCCGGTCTGCGCGCGTGCCGGGGGCGCCAGCGCGACCAGGCCGACGCACAGCGCCAGCGCACAGGCGCGCAAACGGCGCCCATATACTGGTTCGGGGGGAATCTTCGGGTTCGGCGTCATCACGGAATCAATCTTGAAATCGGCATCTCACGACGCGCCTTTAGGGCCGCGACAGGCGTTGCGCAAACGGCTGCTGGAACAACGCGAACAATTCGTCGGCGGGCCGGCGTTTGCGGAAGCCGGCGTCGCGCTGTCTCGTCATCTGGCGGCCGCGTTGTCGCGGCTCGAGCCGGAACTGCTCGGCCTGTATTGGCCGCACCGGAACGAATTTAACGCAGCGGCCGCGATCGTCGCCGATTCCGGGTTCTCGACATTGCCGATCGCGCTGCCGTTTGCACAGCGCGCACCGGTGCAGCTGCAGTACCGGCTCTGGGATCGGCGACCGCCGACCGCCATCGACGACTGCGGCGTGCCGTCGCCGAGCGGCGCACCGGTCGTGCCCGACGTGGTGCTGGTGCCCTGCGTCGGCTTCACACGTTCCGGCCACCGGCTGGGCTACGGGGGTGGGTACTTCGATCGCTGGCTCGCACAGCATCCCGAGGTCACCGCGATCGGCGTTGCGTGGTCGATCGCCGAACTCGACGACGGCGCGCTGGCGATCGAGCCGCACGACCAGCCGCTGACGCTGGTCGTGACCGAACGCGGCGTGGTCTGACGCCGCCAGGAACGCGCACTCAGGCCGGCGCCTCGACCTCGCCGACCGCATGGCGCGTGTCGGCGGCCTGCGCCAGCACCCACGCACAGAACTGTGCGACTTCCGGCCGCGCGCGGCTACCGGGCGCGACGACGAGCCAGTACAGGTAAGGGCTGTCCATCCGCCCCGCGGGACCGAAGGGCTCGACCAGCTCGCCGCGCTGCAGCGCTTCGAACACCAGCGCGACGCGTGCCAGCGCAACGCCGTGACCGGCGAGCGCCGCCTGCACCTGCTGGTAGGTGAAGTTCAGGTAGAGCCAGCGCTTGGGCTGCAGGCCGGGCTGGCCGTGCAGGCCCAGCCAGCGGCGCCAGCTCAGGAACTCGGTGCTGGTCTTGGTGTCGTCCTCCTCGGCCAGCGTGTGCTGCGCCAGGTCGGCGGCGCACGACAGCGGCGGCGCTTTGCCGAGGCGGATCTGCTCGGCCAGCGAGCGGCTGACGACCGGTGTCAGCACCTCGCCGAACATCCGGATCGCGCCGGCCGGCGCCTGCGCCGGGCTGCAGTAGCGCAACGCGAGGTCGAGCTCGGGATCGTCGAGATCGGCGATCGCATCGGCGGCCGAAACCCGGATGTCGATGTCCGGGTGCTCGCGCTGGAAGGCCTCGATGCGCGGCAGCAGCCACAGCGAGCCGAACGATGCGAAGGTCGTCACGCTGACGCGCTTGCGGCTGCGCGCGGCGCGGATCTGGCGCACGCTCGCGTCGATCTTCGGCAGGCTCGCCTCCACCGCGCGCAGCAGCATCTGGCCGCTCTGCGTCATCTCGACATGGCGCGTGCCGCGCACGAACAGCGCCGCGCCGAGTTCGTCTTCGAGGCCCTTGATCTGGCGGCTGATCGCCGATTGCGTGACGAACAGCTCCTCGGCCGCCTCGCTGAAGCTCAGCCGGCGCGCCACCGCTTCGAAGGCCCGGAGGTTGCCGAGCGACAAGGGTCGGCGGGTTGATCCACTCATATCAAATCCGCATCAATCGATGACCTGGGTTTCATTGGATTCTCCGCGCCACAAGGACGATCATAGCGATACGCAACGCAGGAGAATTGATGATGAACACGCAATCGAACTCGACCCTCCGACGCCTCGCTCCTGGGCAGGCGCTGCACCTCGGTCACCTCGGCGGCGAGCTGAGGGCCGATGCGCGTCTCTGGCTGACACGTGGCGGCGATCTCGGCGACCACTTCGTCGAGCCCGGCGAACGGGTGCGCATCGCGGTCGGCGAGAACGCGGTGATCGAGCCCGCCCGCACCGGCGCCAGCGCGACCGTGCGCTGGAGTCCGCGCCGTCAAAGCTTCTTCGGCGCCTTGGCCGCAGAGCCCTTGCGCGGCCTGGCCTTCGTGGCCGGCCTCGCGGCCAGGGGCTTCGCGGCCCTCGCGCGCAGCGCGGCGGCCAGCGCGAGTCGGGCCCAGGGCTGCATCGGCAGCGGCGATTCCATGGCCTCCTCGGGCGCACTGAAGTAGCCCTTCGACGTGATCGCCTTGCCGGCCGCGTCGTAGATGAACGGCGTGCTGCCGGCCGCCTCGAAGGTCGGGCGCGTCAGCGCGTCGGCCTTCAGGTAGAGGCGCTCGTCGGCGATCAGCGCGATGAAGAGGTCGTCGACATAGAAGCCGTGCCCGCCGAACATGCGGCGTGAGCGCACGGCACCGACCGAGCCGAGCAGCTCCATGCAGTGCGCGACGAATTCGTTCGGGACGGGGGCCATGCCTGCAGTCTTGCACAATGGCGACGCGAACCTCAACCCGGATGGAGCCTGCATGCAGCAACCCGCGCCCGACCGCGACGCCTTGCGAACGAAGCTGATCAAGGCACGCCTCGCGCTGACCGATCGCCTCGAGCGTGCGGTGCAATTGCAGAGCGTGCTGCGCGTCTGGCTCGTCGGCCGCCGCGAGAACACGATCGGCGCGTACTGGCCGATCAAGGGCGAGTTCGATCCGCTGCCGGCGCTGTACCGCTGGGCCGAGGGCGCCCCCGAAGACACGAGCCGCCGCATCGGGTTGCCGGTCGCGAACCGCATCACCGGACAGTTGCGCTTCCACGTCTGGTATCCGGGTTGCCCGATGGAGCTCGACGCCTACGACATCCCGAAGCCGAAGGACACCGAGGAGTTCGCGCCCGAGATCCTGGTCGTGCCCTGCCTCGGCTTCGGGCCGGGCGGTGTGCGGCTCGGCTACGGCGGCGGTTTCTTCGACCGCACGCTGGCCTCCCTGACGCCGCGGCCGGTGACGGTCGGCGTGAGCTTCACGCACGGCTTCCTGCCGCTGCTGCGCTCGAGCGCGGCCGACCTGCCGCTCGATGCGATGCTGACCGAGGACGGCGTGATGTGGCAGCGCCCCGACTGACGGGTGCCGCTTCAGCGTCGCGTCAGGCGGCGCCGAGTCCGAGACGGCGGCAGATCTCGAGCGTCGCGACGCTCTGGTTCATCGTGTAGAGATGCAGGCCGGGCACGCCGGCCGTGCACAGGCGCTCGCACAGCGCGGTGATCACATCCAGCCCAAAGGCCTTGATCGACTCGCTGTCGTCGCCGAAGGACTGCAACCTCAGGCGAATCCAGCGCGGCATGTCGGCGCCGCAGCCATCGGCGAAGCGGATGATGCCGCTCGCGTTCGTGATCGGCATGATGCCCGGCACGACCGGGATCCGCGCGCCGAGCGCGTGCGCCTCGTCGACGAAGCGGAAGTACGCGTCGGCGTTGAAGAACATCTGCGTCAACGCCGAACTCGCGCCGGCCTGCACCTTCGCGACATACGCCTGCAGGTCGGCCTGCGGCGAACGCGATTGCGGATGCATCTCGGGGTACGCCGCGACCTCGATGTGGAATGCGTTGCCGGTCTCGGCGCGGATGAACGCGACCAGGTCGCTCGCGTAATGGAACTCGCCGTTGCTGCCGCCGTAGCCGCTCGGCAGGTCGCCGCGCAGCGCGACGATGCGCCGGATGCCGCTCTGCCTGAACTGCGCCAGCTTGGCGCGGATCGATTCGCGGCTCGCGCCGATGCACGAAAAGTGCGGCGCGGCCTCGACGCCTTCTTCGATGATCGCCTGCACGGCCGCGAAGGTGCCGTCCTGCGTCGAACCGCCGGCGCCGTAGGTCACGGAGCAGAACTGCGGTTTCAGCGCATAGAGCTGGCGCCGCACCGCGGCCAGCTTGGTCACGCCTTCGGGCGTCTTCGGGGGGAAGAACTCGAGGCTGATCGGGGGAACCGTCTTGCTCACATCAACTTCCTTGTCGTGCGGCGGGTTGCGCCCACACGAAGAATTCGCGGTTGCCGTCGCCACCGTCGATGGCGCTGGCGAAATAGTCGCGCACCGTCAGGCCCAGCCGGGTGCAGGCCTCGCGGATGCGCGCCTCGACCCGCGGATAGGCGCTCGCGTCCTTCACGAGCCCGCCCTTGCCGATGTCGGCCGGCTGCAGCTCGAACTGCGGCTTGACCAGCAGCAGCGCGTCACCGTCGGCCGCGATGCAGCGCGCGATCGTCGGCAACACCAGCGTCAGCGAAATGAACGACAGGTCGGCGACGACGAGGTCGAACGAATGCGCCGGCTCGTCCTGCTCGAAGCCCGATCCGGCCACGTCGCGTGCGTTCAGGCCTTCGTGGCCGATCACCCGCGCATCCGCGGCCAGGCTCGCGCTGAGCTGGCTGCGACCGACATCGATGCCGACGACGCGCGCAGCGCCGCGCTGCAGCAGCGCGTCGGTGAAGCCGCCGGTGCTCTGGCCGACATCGAGACAGTTGCGCCCCGCGACCTCGATGGCCGCATGCGCGAGCGCCGCGTCGAGCTTCAGGCCGCCGCGCGAGACGAAGCGCAGTTCGGCGTCGTCAGTGATTTCGAGCCGGCATTCGTCGGGCAGGTCCTCGCCGGCCTTGCGCGGCACCGCCCAGCCCTTCGGCCCGAGCCAGCGCACCGCACCGGCATCGATCAGCCGCTGGGCGGCCGAACGCGTCGGCGCGAGTGCGCGCTGCACCAGCAGTTGGTCGGCACGCACCCTGATCAGTACCTGTAGGTGTCGGGCTTGTAGGGGCCCTGTTTGGGCACGCCGATGTACGCGGCCTGCTCGTCGGTCAGCTCGGTCAGCATCGCGCCGACCTTCTTCAGGTGCAGGCGCGCGACCTTCTCGTCGAGGTGTTTCGGCAGCACGTAGACCTTGCCGACCTCGTAGGCGTCGCTGTGCGTGAAGAGCTCGATCTGCGCGATCGTCTGGTTCGCGAACGAGCTCGACATCACGAAGCTCGGGTGCCCGGTGCCGCAACCCAGGTTCACCAGCCGACCCTTGGCCAGCATGATGATCTTCTTGCCGTCGGGGAACGTGATGTGATCGACCTGCGGCTTGATCTCGTCCCACTCGTACTTCTCGAGCGACGCGATGTCGATCTCGTTGTCGAAGTGGCCGATGTTGCAGACGATCGCCTGGTCCTTCATCGCGGCCATGTGCTCGTGGCGGATGATGCCCTTGTTGCCGGTCGTCGTGACGAAGATGTCGGCTTTGTCGGCGGCGTATTCCATCGTGACGACCTTGAAGCCCTCCATGGCGGCCTGCAGCGCGTTGATCGGGTCGATCTCGGTGACCCAGACCTGCGCGCTCAAGGCGCGCAATGCCTGCGCCGAACCCTTGCCGACGTCACCATAGCCGGCCACGCAGGCGACCTTGCCGGCGATCATCACGTCGGTCGCGCGCTTGATGCCGTCGACCAGCGATTCGCGGCAGCCGTACAGGTTGTCGAACTTGCTCTTCGTGACGCTGTCGTTGACATTGATCGCGCGGAACGGCAGCGTGCCCTTCGCGCTCATCTCCTTCAGGCGGTGCACCCCGGTCGTCGTCTCTTCGGTCACGCCGATGATCTGCGCGGCCTTGCGCGTGTACCAGGTCGGGTCGACGGCGAGCTTTGCCTTGATCGCGGCGTAGAGGCAGGTCTCCTCTTCGCTGGTCGGCTTGGCGATGACCGACGCGTCCTTCTCGGCGCGCTGGCCGAGGATCATCAGCAGCGTCGCGTCGCCGCCGTCGTCGAGGATCATGTTCGGGCCTTCGCCTTCCGAACCCTTGGCGCCGAACTCGAAGATGCGGTGCGTGAAGTCCCAGTACTCGGCGAGCGTCTCGCCCTTGTGCGCGAACACCGGCGTGCCGACGCCGCTGGCGCCGTTCGCGGCCAGTGCGGCGGCGGCGTGGTCCTGCGTCGAGAAGATGTTGCACGAGGCCCAGCGCACGCTCGCGCCGAGCGCCTGCAGCGTCTCGACCAGCACGGCGGTCTGGATCGTCATGTGGATGCTGCCGGTGATGCGCGCGCCCTTGAGCGGCTGCGTCTTCGCGAACTCCTCGCGAATGGCCATCAGGCCGGGCATCTCGGTTTCGGCGATCCTGATTTCCTTGCGGCCCCAGGCGGCGAGCGACGGGTCGGCAATGGCGAAATCGGAGAAGGGTTTCAGAACGGCGTTCATGGTCGAGCTCCAGAAATTGAGGAACCCGCACGTGCCATCGATGGGAAGTTGGAACTCACCCACGAGGAACGAATCGTGCGGGTGAGCGCGGTTGCAATCTGCATTCCGAGCCTGGGGTCGCGCCAAATCAGGCGAGCCTTGCAACGCTCCTCGGAAAGTGCCCGCATTGTAGTCGGGCGACCGAGCCCACGCGAAAAGCCTGTGCAAGACTCGGGCATGACCGTGACTTCCCCCCGGCCCTGGGCCGAACTGCCCGAGGGCGACGCGCGCCGCGTGATCGGCGTGCTGACCGACATCGACGACACGCTGACGACCGCCGGCGCGATCACGCCCGACGCGCTCGATGCGCTTGCGCGGTTGCGCGCCGCCGGCCTGCCGGTGATCGCGATCACCGGCAGGCCGATGGGCTGGAGCGCGCCGTTTGCGCGCCGCGTCGACGAAGGCGGCTGGCCGATCGACGCGATCGTCGCCGAGAACGGCGCTGTCGCGCTGTTCCGCGACGCCGCCGGAACGCTCGCGATCGAGTACGCGCAGGACGCGCCGACCCGCACGCGCAACGCGCTGCGCCTGCGCGAGGTCGCCGCGCGCGTGCTGCGCGAATTGCCGCGCAGCACGCTCGCGCGCGACAGCGCCGGCCGCGTCACCGACATCGCGATCGACCACGCCGAGTTCGCGCACCTGTCGCCGGCACAGATCGACGCAGTGGTCGCATTGATGCATGCCGAAGGCATGAACGCGACCGTCAGCTCGATCCACATCAACGGCTGGTTCGGCGACCACACCAAGCTCAGCGGGGCCGCGTGGGTCATGCGCCGGCTGCTCGGCCGCAATCTGCAGGCGGAGCGCGAGCGCTGGGTCTATGTCGGCGACTCGACGAACGATCAGCTGATGTTCGGCCACTTCCCGATCAGTGTCGGCGTCGCGAACCTGATGGCGTTTGCCGACGCGCTGACCGTCTGGCCGCGCTACCTGACACGGGCCGCGCGCGGCGCCGGCTTCGCCGAAGTTGCGGATCGACTGGTCGAGCGGCGCTGAGCCGGCAACGATCGCTCAGGCGCGGGGCGAAGCATCCGGCAGCAGCGCTGTGCAAGACTGCGCGCGAATGCCGAAGCCTTTGCCGACAACCCACCATGAACTGCCAACCCTCGCGATCGCCGCCGCGCTCGCGCTGGCCGCGGCGGTGTCGCTGGGTCTCGCACGCTTCTCGTACGCGCTGCTGCTGGCGCCGATGCGCGCCGACCTGGGCTGGAGCTACACCACGGCCGGTGCGATGAACACCGTCAACGCAGCCGGCTACCTCGTCGGCGCGCTGCTCGCGCCGGGCTGGCTGCGGCGCTTCGGCGCGCGCCGCGCGCTGCTCGCCGGCGGCGTCGGTTCGGCGCTGCTGCTGGCGGCGCACGGCTCGGTGACCGGCGACGCGGCGCTCTACCTGCTGCGCGCGCTGACCGGCATCGCGAGTGCCGCGACCTTCGTCTCCGGCGGTCTGCTCGCAGCGCGCCTGAGCAGCCGCGAGCCACCGGCGGGCGAACGGCAAGCCCCATCGGCCGGCCTGGTGCTCGGCATCTACTACGGCGGTACCGGCGTCGGCATCCTGATTTCGGCGCTGCTGGTACCGCCAATGAGCGCGTTGCCGATGGCGCACGCGTGGCAGTCGGCCTGGATCGCGCTCGGCGCCGCGGCGCTGGTCGCGACCGCGATCACCGCGTGGGCGACGCGCGGTCTCGATCCGGCGAGCGCTGCGGCACCGGTACCGGCACGCTTCGACGCCGCGCGCTTCGCCTGCGGCCTGAGCGCGTACTTCCTGTTCGGCCTCGGCTACATCGGCTACATGACCTTCGTCGTCACGCTGCTGCGCGAACAGCGGCTGAGCAGCGCCGCGATCACGGTGTTCTACGCGCTGCTCGGCCTCGCGGTGCTCGGTTCGTCGTTCGTCTGGGCCGGGCTGCTGCAGCGTCACCGCGGCGGCGGCGCGCTGCGGCTGCTGAACGCGCTGCTCGCGCTCGCGACCGTGCTGCCGGTTCTCAGCGCGCATCCGGTCGCGGTGTTCGCATCGGGGCTGCTGTTCGGCGGCGTGTTCCTGTCGGTCGTTGCGTCGACGACCGCGCTGGTGCGCCACAACCTGCCGGCCGCCGCGTGGCCGGCCGGCATCGCCGCGTTCACGATCGTGTTCGCGGCCGGGCAGATCGTCGGGCCGACGCTGGTCGGCTGGATCGCCGACGGCGCCGGCGGCCTGCGCGGCGGCCTCGCGTGCTCGGCCGGCGTGCTGCTGCTCGGCGCGCTGATCGCCTGGGGGCAGAAGCCGGTGAAGATCAGCTGAGTTGGCGCCCTGGGCGGTCTCCTTGGTTCGGCAGTCCGCCGACTCGTCCTCAGCACTCCAGACCCAGGAACCTGTGCATGCGTTCGAGCTCGTCATTCAGCCCGTTGCGAAACACGGTGTCGCGCGGGGCGCGGCCCGCGCTGTAGCCGAAGTCGCAGACCAGCGCACCGTCGACCACGCTCGCGTTGGCCCAGCCGATCACCCGGTCGTGCCACAGCAGCGGCAGCGCGTAGTAGCCGAGCTTGCGTTTCGGCGCCGGCGTGTAGGCCTCGAAGCGGTAAGCCCAGCCCCACAGGATCTCGAAGCGGCGCCGGTCCCAGACGACCGGGTCGAACGGCGTCAACAGACGCACCGCGTCGTCCGGCCGCCAACGCGCCGATGTCGGCTTCTCGGTCGCGGGCCAGTACCAGTCGACGCCATCGACACGTTCGTGCGCGAGGCGCTTCTTCGCCCGCGCCAGCACCACCGCGCGCTGGGCTGCCCACTGCGGCGCACCGCCGCGCAGGTGGCTGACGAGTTGGCCGAGCGTCGGGGCCGGCAGCGGCGCGTACTTCGCGACGACCAGGTCGACCAGCGCATCCATCCGGGTGCCGGCCGTTTCGAGATCGGCTGCTGCCGTCTCGCCATCGCGCACCGCGTAGACGCGCGTGCCGCCCTCGCGCCGCGCGACCCGGATCAGGCCGCGGTAGTGCATGCCGTCGAGCAGCTGCGTGCTCGCGTTCGACGAGCCGCCGAACCAGTTCGTCGTCTTGCCGTGCGCGAAGTGCGCGTCGACCTCGCGCGGGTGCACGATGCCGCGTTCGCGGATGAACTCGAGCACCGCGTGCGCCTGCTTCCAGCGCGCCGGCGTCCAGGCCGTGCGCGGCGTGCGCGGGTGCATCAGCGCATGGTGCCGGCGCGGCAGGAAGCCGTAGTTGACGAAGAAGTCTTCCTCGATGGCCAGGCGCGCGTAGCGGCGTTCGAGATCGCCGGCGCGGTAGTCGCGCACGCGGTGGCGCAGGGTCAGGTCCTGCGCGCGCGCCGGGGCGCGGATCGGGTCGGCCTGCACGAAGCCGAGCTTGTCGATCGCGCGGCCCAGCGTGGTCGGCGCGAACAGCGTGCGGGCGACGGCGTAGCGGCGCAGTTGGTCCAGCGTCAGCGTTGTCATGGACCGTGATGATGCCTGCCCATAACGCGCTCATAACGCGGTGCTGCAAGAATCGGCGCGATGCACCGCGACGAACCCGCCACCGATCCGGCCACAGGCGCCGTCGCGCGGCTCTCGCTCGCGAGCGCGCCGAGCGCCCATCGGCCCGCGGGCCAGCCGGTGACGCTCGCGCCGCGCGATGCCGCGCTGCTCGCCTGGCTCGCGCTCGAAGGGCCGACGCCGCGCGCCCGGCTCGCGCAGCTGCTGTGGCCGCACAGCGCGCCCGAGGCCGCCGGCAACGCGCTGCGGCAGCGCCTGTTCCAGCTGAAGAAGCAGCTCGGCATCGACCTCGTGCACGGCACCGGCGTGCTCGCGCTCGCCGCCGGCGTGAGCCACGACCTGCACGATTCCGACGCCGTGCTCGGCGAGGCGTTGCACGACTTCGGCGCGGAATACGCCGCCTGGCTCGCGCAGCAACGCGAGCGGCGGCGCGCGCGCATGCGCCAATCGCTGATCGAGCTCTGCGATCTGGCCGAGCGGGTGCAGGATCACGCCGACGCCCTCTCGTACGCCGGCGAGCTGCTCGCGCTCGAGCCGCTCTCCGAAGACGCGCACCGCCGCGTGATGCGGCTGCATTACCTGGCCGGCGACCGCGCCGCCGCGCTGCTCGCGTTCGACCGCTGCGAGCAGGTGCTGAAGGACGAGGTCGGCGCGCGCCCCTCGGCGCCGACGCTGGCGCTGCTCGACACCATCGTCGCGAGCGAACGCATCACCGCCGGGCCGGATCGGCGCCTGCCCGCCGCGGTGCTGCGCCCGCCGCGACTGGTCGGCCGCGACGATGAAATGCGCCGCGCCGCGGCGGCCTGGGCGGCCGGCCAGATCGTGTGGATCGGCGGCGAGGCCGGCATGGGCAAGTCGCGCCTGCTGCAGGAGCTGATCGCGTCGCGGCCGGGCGGCCTGATCGCCGCGGCACGGCCCGGCGACGCGCTCGTGCCGCATGCGGCGCTCGCGCGGCTGCTGCGCGCGGTGCTCGAGCGCGTGCCCGAGGCGATGGCGGCGGCGCCGCGGGCCGAGATCGCGCGGCTGCTGTCGGAAACGGCAACCGCCGAGGCCGCGCCGCCGCTCGAGGCCGGATCGCCGGTCGCCCGGCAGCTCGCGGCGCAGCGCGGCGCGCTGGCGCTGCTGCGCGCCGCGCAGGCGGCCGGCGTCGGCGCGCTCGCGCTCGACGACCTGCAGTTCGCCGACGAAGCCAGCCTCGAAATGCTCGCCGCGCTCGCCGACGCCGACGCGCTGCCCGGCCTGGCCTGGGCCTTCGCGCAGCGCCCCGCGGACGGCGCGGCCGACGCGCTCGCGGCGCTGCACGACGCGCTGCTCGAAGGGCAGCGCTTGCAGCCCTTGCGGCTCGCACCGCTGACCGGTGGCCAGCTGCACGCCTTGGTCGAATCGCTGGCGCTCGACGGCGTCGACGCCGTGCCGCTCGCCGAGCAGTTGCACCGCCACACCGGCGGCAACCCGCTCTTCGCGCTCGAGACCTTGCGCCAGGCCTGGGTCGAGGGGCGCGCCAGCGGCAGCCAGCCGCTGCCGCGGCCGGTGAGCGTCGCGCGGCTGATCGAGCGACGGCTCGCGCGGCTCTCGGCCGGCGCAGTGCGGCTCGCGCGTTGCGCCGCCGTCGCGGGCCAGGATTTCTCGATCGACCTTGCGACGCAGGTCCTGGGCGTGCCGGTGCTCGACCTCGCCGACGCCTGGGCCGAGCTCGAGCGCGCCCAGGTGCTGCGCGACGGCGCGTTCGCGCACGACCTGATCTTCGAGGCGGTGCTGGCGTCGGTGCCGCGGCCGATCGCGCGTCACCTGCACGGCCAGATCGCGAGCTTCCTCGCCGCCCATCGCGGTGCGCCGGGACGGCTCGCGCTGCACTGGTCCGAGGCCTGCCAGTGGGCGCTGGCCGCGGCGAGCTTTCTGCAGGCCGCCGAGCAGGCCCGGCACGGCGCACGCGTGCTCGACGCGGCGGCGCTGCTGGAGCGCGCCGCGCACGCATTCGAGTCGGCCGGCGACGCTGCCGCGCGCTTCGACGCCTGGCTGCGGCGCGCGCAACTCTTCGCCGCCTTCGAGTTCGCGGAGCGCGCGCAGGCCGCGATCGAGGTGCTCGATGCGATCGCGTCGAACGAGCGCGAACGACTGCAGGCGTTGCACGTGCGGCTCAAGCTGCACGAGATGCGCTTCGACGCCGAGCCGGTGCTGCGCCAGGCGCCCGGCGCGATCGCGGCGGCGCGGCGCCTCGGCGACCTGCCGCTCGAGCTGGGATTCGCGCTGCCGCTGGCCTACGGGCTGAGCGGCATGCGCCGCGCCGACGAGGCGGTGGCGCTGCTCGAACCCTACGCCGCATCGGCCGACGCGCTGGACAGCCTGGACCTGCGCTTCGAGTTCTTCATGGCGCTGGCCTACGCGCTGGACTACGCGAATCGCTTGCGCGACGCGTTGGTCACCTGGGATCGCTCGCTCGCATTGCCGGGTCTGGCGCAGCGCTCCGACCTGCTCTGGCAGGCGCTGTCGAACCGGTCGGCGACGCTCGCAAAGATGGGCCTGGTGCTGGCCTCCGCCGAGGCTGCCGAACAGGCGCTGCAGCGCGTGCGCAGCAGCGGCGAGATGCCGGTGCTGCGCGTGATGCAGACGCAGGGTTCGGTCGCGACGCGGCTGCGCGACATCGGCCGCTATCGCGACGCGCTCGGCCTGCTGGAGGAGGCTCACGCGGTCTTCGGGCGCGCCGAGCTGCCGCCCGAGGCGGCCTCCGTCGAGCACGCGCTCGCCGTCTGCTACCAGCAGCTGGGGCAACCCGAGCGCGCCCGGCCGCTGCTGGCGATCCCGCATGCCGGGCTGCAACCCGGGCTGGCCGTGATGCGGCTGGTGCACCGCGCCGACCTGCTGCGCCAGCTCGGCGGCGACGGCCTGCCGCTGCTGCGCGAAGCCCAGGCGATCCTGCCCGACCCGAACGACATCTACCACCGCATCGCGAGCCTGTTCGCGACCTGGCTCGTGCCGCCGGACGAGGGCGAGGCCCTCGGCGCGAGCCTGGCGGTCTGGGCGACCGCGCGCGAGCGCTTCGGCGTCGCGCTGTCCGGCCACGTGCGCGCCGCGGCCTGCGGGCTCGCGCTCGGCGCGGCGTCGCGTGCGCAGCCGCATGTCGAGGCGGCCTTGCAGCTCGCGCGCACGCACCAGCCCTACACCTACTACCTGCCGGAGCTGTGGCTGGTCGCGGCGCGCGTGTTCGACGCGGTCGGACAGATCGACGCCGCACGCCGCGCGTCGCAGAGCGGGCGCGCATGGGTCGTCGCCGTGCATGACGCGCAGGTCCCCGAGGCTTTCCGGCCGAGCTTCCTGCAGCGCAACCCGGTCAATCGCGAGCTGCTCGCGCTGGCGGCGCGGCTCGCGTGAGCAGTGAGGCGTGCGCCATGCGCCTCAGCGCGGCCGGCGCCGGCGCGCCAGCGCTGCGACGCCGGCGAGCCCGCCGAGCATCAGCGCCCAGGTCGACGGCTCGGGCACCGGCGCGATCGCGTTGAAGGCGGTGACGCGCAGGTTGTCCATCGCCCACGATTCGTCGTCGAGCGACTGCAGGCCCTCGCCTTCCATCCAGAACTCGATCGTCACGTTCGAGCCGCTGTGCGCGAAGTGCTGGAAGCGCGGGTCGGCGCCGAGGTCATAGGCGCTGTCGCGGTAATAGCCGCCCGGGCCGGTGAAGCCGAGGTCGACCTTGCGCGCGAGCTCGACGCCGGGCGGCGGCGCGTACGACTGCACCTGGCTGTCGTCCGCGTTCGCGAACGACTCGCGGAAGGTCGTGACGCCGTCAATGTCGATGCGAAAGTAGTCGCCCGACGGGAAGCTGCCGGTGCCGTCCAGCGAATCGATCGCGGCGAACAGAAACTGCACGCTCAGGGCATCGTGGGCCGGCAGGCCGGCGAGCGTCAACGTGACCTTGTTCGCGGTCGCGCTGCGCAGGAACTGGCCGCCGAACTGGTTGCCCGGCTGGCCGAGACCGGCATAGCCCTGCACGCCGGCGAGCAGTGCGCTGCCGGGATTCAGCGGGGCCGGGATGGCGGCGTCGAAGTCGCTGGCGTAGACGAGCTGCGCCTGTGCGGCCGCCGCGGCGGCCAGCGCCGCCGCGGCGACGAGCGCTCTGATGCGGGTCGATTTCATCGCGGATCCTCCTGAGTGGTTTGCGAGCCGGGCCACTCTAGAAGTCACGGCGTTATGAATGCGTTAGGCAAGCGAGCCGACGGCTGCACGAGCTTACAAAGTTCGCGGCACCTCCCGTCGATCGGCGTGTCGCTCCCGCGTCGTATCGGTGTGGGCACGCATCCTGTGCCCGCACAACGTCCACAGGAGAAGTGCCATGGGTTATGTCGATGGATTTGTCGTTGCCGTGCCGACCGCGAATCGGGACGCGTACCGCCAGCACGCCGAGCGCGCGGGCAGGATCTTCAAGGAGCATGGTGCCCTGAGCGTCGTCGAATGCTGGGGCGACGACGTTCCCGAAGGCAAGCTGACCTCGTTCACGATGGCCGTCAAGCGCGAGCCGAACGAGGCCGTCGTGTTTTCGTGGGTCACGTGGCCGTCGCGCAAGGTGCGCGACGAGGGCTGGAAGAAGGTGATGGCCGACCCGCGCCTGCAGCCCGACACGAACCCGATGCCGTTCGACGGCAAGCGGATGATCTATGGCGGGTTCGAGACGATCGTGAGTCTGTAGCGCTCGAGGTCACGAACGCGTGGTCGGCGCCGTGCCGGGCCGCAGCGTGCCGGTGCGGTCGGCGAACAGCGCCTTGCGTTCGGGACTCGGCTGCAGGATCAGCCGCACCAGCAGCCCCATCTGCTCGACGTATTCGGTGCCGGCGATCGTGTAGCCGAGCTTGAGCTTCGCGATCAGCACCGCGTTGTTGGTCGCGACGTGCTGCGAGCTGATCAGCAGGCCGCCGCGTTCGCGCACGAGTTGCTCGACCGTGTTCAGCATGCGCGTGTACAGACCCTGCCGGCGGTACGCCGGGTCGACCGCCGACAAGCCGATGTAGAAGTTGCCGCCGACCTCGAACCAGCCGCTGCTGCAGCCGATCTGGCGCTCGCCGTCGAACGCGGCGATGCGGATGCGCGCCGGCTTCGGCAGCGCCTCGCGCAAGGCCTGGTTGCGCGCCTCGACCTCGGGGCCGACGAGTTCGCGCATCTGCTGCTGGCGCGCCTCGTTGCCGAAGATCGGCTCGGTCAGCGCGGCCATCGCGGCCTCGTCGAAGGTCTCGACCTGGCGGATCTCGATCATCGACGAAGGCAGGCTGCGACCTACAAACCGGCCGCCGCGCGCAGCGTGGCGGCCTTGTCGGTGCGCTCCCACGTGAACTCCGGCTCCTCGCGCCCGAAGTGGCCGTAGGCGGCGGTCTTCTCGTAGATCGGGCGCAGCAGGTCGAGCATCTGGATGATGCCCTTCGGGCGCAGGTCGAAGTGCTCCTGCACGAGCGCCGAGAGCTTGTCGTCGGGCAGCACGCCGGTGCCTTCGGTGTAGACCGTGATGTTCATCGGCCGCGCGACGCCGATCGCGTAGGCGACCTGGATCTGGCACTGCCGCGCCAGGCCGGCCGCGACGATGTTCTTCGCGACGTAGCGCGCGGCGTACGCGGCCGAGCGGTCGACCTTGCTCGGGTCCTTGCCCGAGAACGCGCCGCCGCCGTGCGGGCAGGCGCCGCCGTAGGTGTCGACGATGATCTTGCGGCCGGTCAGGCCGCAGTCGCCCTGCGGGCCGCCGATCACGAAGCGCCCGGTCGGGTTGATCAGGAACTTCGTCTCCTTCAGCCACTCCTTCGGCAGCACCGGGCGGATGATCTCTTCGATGATCGCCTCGACGAACGACGGCTTCATCGTCGTCGCGGTCTCGCTCTGGTCGGGGCTGTGCTGGGTCGACAGCACGACGGTGTCGATCGAGTGCGGCTTGCCGTCGACATAGCGCATCGTCACCTGGCTCTTCGCGTCGGGGCGCAGGAACGGCAGCCGGCCGTCCTTGCGCAGCTGCGCCTGGCGCTCGACGAGGCGGTGCGCGTAGTAGATCGGCGCGGGCATCAGCTCGGGCGTTTCGTCGCAGGCGTAGCCGAACATCAGGCCCTGGTCGCCGGCGCCGATGTTCAGGTGGTCGTCGCTCGCGTGGTCGACCCCCTGCGCGATGTCGTTGCTCTGCTTGTCGTAGGCGACGAGCACCGCGCAGCCCTTGTAGTCGATGCCGTATTCGGTGTTGTCGTAGCCGATGCGCTTGATCGTGTCACGCGCGACCTGGATGTAGTCGACGTGCGCGTTGGTCGTGATCTCGCCGGCGAGCACGACCAGGCCGGTGTTGGTCAACGTCTCTGCGGCGACGCGCGAGAGCGGGTCCTGCGCGAAGATCGCATCGAGGATCGCGTCCGAGATCTGGTCGGCGACCTTGTCGGGGTGACCCTCGGAAACGGACTCGGACGTGAAAAGGAAATCGTTCGACACTCTTAAACTCCCAGTAGATTGCAGGTTCTGCGTTGCCGGCCTGAAACCTCTGGAGGAGCGGCGAACGCTTTAGCGGCATTTGTTGAGCGGCAGGGCCTGCCACCCGGCGCCTGCCTTGCACTCACAAGGCCTGCGCATCGCCCGCAAGTAGTTCAAATTAACTCGGCGATGACCCGATTATAAGAAGATGCTGAGTCTGTTCCGCTGGCTTGCCCGCCGTCCCCTGTGGTTTCTGCACGCGATCGGCGCCGCGCTCGGCTGGATCACGTATGCGGCCTCGCCGTCGTATCG
The DNA here is from genome assembly GCF_056400745.1 of Rhizobacter sp. P5_A1. Classification (NCBI taxonomy): domain Bacteria; kingdom Pseudomonadati; phylum Pseudomonadota; class Betaproteobacteria; order Burkholderiales; family Sphaerotilaceae; genus Rhizobacter; species Rhizobacter sp. P5_A1. Next base: position 319,739 of record NZ_JBFUKR010000003.1, on the reverse strand, counting down.
GCGCCGCTTCAACGAGAACGTGCGCCAGGCCGGCATCGCGCCGGCCGACGCGCGGCCCGCGATCGCCGCGGCCGGCCGCATGGTCGCCGAAGCTCCGCTGCTGTGGCTGCGACCGCCCGACGAGCCGATCGGCCCGCAGCTGAACTGGCACGGCCGCGAGCTGATCGAGGACGCACTGCGCGGCGGCCGCGGCGTGGTCATGCTGACGCCCCACATGGGCAGCTTCGAGGTCACTGCGCAGGCATTCGCGCAGGACATCGGCCCGATCACCGTGTTGTACCGGCCGGCGCGCAAGGCTGCGCTGCGCCACGTGATGGACGAGTCGCGCGCGCGCCCGGGTGTCGCGACCGCGCCGGCGACGCTTGCCGGCGTGCGCCAGATGATGCGTGCGCTGCGGCGCGGCGCGGCGGTCGGCCTGCTGCCCGACCAGGTGCCGCCGGACGGCATGGGCGTGTGGGTGCCGTTCTTCGGCAAGCCGGCCTACACGATGACGCTCGCCGCGCGCCTGGTGCAGCAGACCGGCGCGGTGCCGCTGCTGATCTGGGGCGAGCGCCTCGCGCACGGCGCCGGCTACGCGGTGCGGGTCAGTGAACTCGGCGAGACGCTGCCGAGCGTCGATGCCCCTCAGGCAGAATCCGCCGCGATCATCAACCGGGCGATGGAACGCTTGATCCGGCGGTGCCCGCAGCAATACCTGTGGGGCTACAACCGGTACAAGCAACCGCGCCCGGCCGAACCGTCCGCTTGAGAACGGTCGCACAAGAACGACGAGGAGTGACGTTGGGCGCTCGGATCCTGCTGGGCTTGCTGTGGCTCCTGCATTGCCTGCCGCTGGGCGTGCAGGCGGCGCTCGGCCGCGGCCTGGGCGGCCTGCTGTACGCGGTGGCCGGCGCGCGCCGCGGCATCGCGCTGCGCAACATCGCGCTGTGCCTGCCCGAGCAGGCGCCGGCGCAGCACGAGGCGCTGGCGCGCGAGCATTTCAGGTGGCTGGGCCGCAGCATCCTGGAGCGCGGGCTGCTCTGGTATGCATCGCCGCAGCGGCTGCGGCGCCTGATCCATGTCGAGGGCGACGTGCTGCTCGCCGAGCGCAGCGAGCGCCCCGTGATGTGGCTGGTGCCGCACTTCATGGCGCTCGATGTCGCCGGTGTCGCGGTGCTGCTGTTCCAGAAGCGCAAGGGCATCTCGATCTACCAGGAACAGAGCGATCCGGTGATGGACGCCGCGATCCGCCGTGGCCGCCTGCGCCTGGGCAATGCCGAGATCTTCCCGCGCGACGAATCGGGCAAGGCCTTGTTCCGCGCGATCCGGCGCGGCGATGCGTTCTTCAACCTGCCCGACATGGACTTCGGCGAGCGCGACGCGGCGTTCGTGCCGTTCTTCGGCATTCCGGCCGCGACCCTGCTCGCGCCGTCGCGGCTCGCGCGCGCGCTGAACATGGTCGTGCAGCCGGTCGTCGCCGAGACGCTGCCGGGCGGTGCCGGCTATCGCGTGCGCTTCCTGCCGCCCTGGGACGACTTCCCGACCGACGACCCGGTGCGCGACACCACCGCGATGAACGCGTGGATCGAGTCCGAGATCCGCCGCCTGCCGGCCCAATACCTGTGGGTGCACAAGCGCTTCAAGACGCGGCCGCGGGGCGAAGCGCCGCTCTATTGACGCGCCCGTCGCGCTCTGGCGAAACCGGCCGCGCGGCCATAATCGCGGCATGAGGCTTCGGTTCACCAAGATGCAGGGCGCGGGCAACGACTTCGTCGTGCTCGACGGCACGCGCGAACGCGTCGAGCTCACGCCCGAACAGATCCAGAAACTCGGCGATCGCCGCTTCGGCGTCGGCGCCGACCAGATCCTGATGGTCGAGCGCAGCAGCACGCCGGGCATCGACTTCGGCTACCGCATCTTCAACGGCGGCAGTGGCGACGAGGTCGAGCACTGCGGCAACGGCGCGCGCTGCTTCGTGCGCTTCGTCAACGAGCACGGCCTGTCGAGCCAGCGAACCCTGCGCGTGCAGACGATGAACAACACGCTCGAACTGCGCCTGCAGGACGATGGCCGCGTGACGGTCGACATGAACGCGCCGGTCTTCGACCTGGCGCGCGTGCCGTTCGACGCGTCGGGGCTGAGCCCACGCGAGCTCGGCACCTTCGCACTGTGGCCGCTGGATGTCGGCGACCAGAACGTCGAGGTCGCGGTGCTGTCGATGGGCAACCCGCACGCGGTGCAGATCGTCGCCGATGTCGACGACGCGCCGGTCGAGAGCATCGGCCCGGCGGTCGAGAGCCACACGCGGTTCCCGCGCCAGGTCAACGCCGGCTTCATGCAGATCGTCAGTCGCACGCAGATCCGGCTGCGCGTCTACGAGCGCGGCGCCGGCGAGACGCTGGCCTGCGGCACCGGCGCCTGTGCGGCGGTCGTCGCCGGCATCCGGCTCGGGCTGCTTGATGCGCGCGTCGAGGTGGAAGCGCGCGGCGGGCGCCTGACGATCGAATGGCAGGGCGCGGACAACCACGTGCTGATGACCGGCCCGGCCGAAACAGTCTTTGACGGAGAGATCGAACTATGAGCAGCGAACCATGACGAGCGGCGTGCAGGGCATCACCGAGGCCGACATCGCGAACTACCTGGCGAACACGCCGGGCTTCTTCGAGCGCCACGCCGAGCTGCTCGGCAGCGTGCAGCTCACGAGCCCGCACGGCCAGCGCGCGGTCTCGCTGCAGGAGCGGCAGATGGAGATGCTGCGCGACAAGATCCGCGGCCTCGAAGGCAAGATCATCGAGATGATCCGCTACGGGCAGGACAACGTCGGCATCGCCGACCGGCTGCATCGCTGGACGCGCGCGCTGATGCTCACCGCGCAGCCTGCCGAACTGCCGGGCGTGCTGGTGCGCGAGCTGATGCACCAGTTCATGATCCCGCAGGCCGGCATCCGCGTCTGGGGCGCGGCATCGGCCTACTCCACGCTCGATTTCGCGCAGCCGGTCAGCGACGACGTGAAGCTCTTCGCCGGCAGCCTGGGCCTGCCGTACTGCGGCGTCAACTCCGGCTTCGAAGCCGCGCAATGGCTCGACGAACCGCTCGGCGCGAAGTCGATGGCCTTGATCCCGCTGCGCGGCGAGGCCGCCGCTGCGGCCGATCAGCCGCCGAGCGCCGCGTTCGGCATGCTGGTGCTGGCCTCGCCCGACCCGACCCGCTACACCGCCGACATGGGCACCGAGTTCCTCGTGCGCATCGGCGAGATCGCCGGCGCCGCGCTGTCGCGGCTGCTGCCGGCGCGCACCTGATCGCCTGCCGATGACCGACGCGGCGCCGCGGCTGGCCGAGGCACCGGCGCTCGACGCGGATGTGCGGCGTCACCTCGTCCACCTCGAAGTCGAACGCCGCCTCGCGGCCCGCACGCTCGCGCTGTACCGCGAGGCCTTCGCGAAGCTACAGGCCTTCGCCGCGGCGCAGTCGCTGCCACTGCGCGAAGTGCAGGTCCAGCACATCCGCCGTTGGGCCGCGGCGTTGCACGGCCAGGGCTTGGCGCCGCGCAGCATCGCGCTTGCGCTGTCGGCATGGCGCGGGCTGTACCGCTGGCTCGGGCGCGACGGGCTGGTCGCGCTGAATCCGGCCGACGGCGTGCGTGCGCCGAAGGCCGCGAAGCCGCTGCCGAAGGCCTTGTCGGTCGACCTGGCGATGGCCTTGGCCGACGCGCCGAAGGCCGGCGCGGGCGATCCGGCCGAGACGCCCGCCGTCGCGGCGCGCGACCAGTGCATCGTCGAGCTGCTGTATGGCTGCGGGCTGCGCGTCGGCGAGCTCGTCGGGCTCGACCTGCGGCCCGGCGGCGCGGGCTGGATCGACATCGCCGACGCCAGCGCGATGGTGCTCGGCAAGGGCAGCAAGCGACGCAGCGTGCCGGTCGGTGCCGCGGCGATGAACGCGCTGCATGCGTGGCTGGCGCTGCGCGACGAGCTCGCGCGCGACGACGAGCCGGCGCTGCTCGTCGGCAGCCGCGGCGCGCGCATCAGCGCCGGCCAGGTGCGCGCACGACTGAAGCTGCGCGCGCTGCGCGCCGGACTGCCGACGCACGTGCACCCGCACATGCTGCGGCATTCGTTCGCGACCCACGTGCTGCAGTCCAGCGGCGACCTGCGCGCGGTGCAGGAGCTGCTCGGCCACGCCAACATCACCACCACGCAGGTCTACACCAAGCTCGACTTCGGCCACCTGTCGAAGGTCTACGACGCCGCGCATCCGCGGGCGAAGAAGCGATGAAGGTCATCACGCTGCACGAAGGCCGCGAGCGTTCGCTGCTGCGCCGCCATCCGTGGGTCTTCGAGTCGAGCGTCGCCGGTGGCAAGGCCGACAGCGGCGAGACCGTGCGCGTGCAGGCGCGCGACGGCCGCTTCCTGGCCTGGGCGGCCTACAGCCCGAACTCGATGATCCGGCTGCGTGCCTGGAGCTTCGTCGAGTCCGAGCGCATCGACGCCGCGTTCTTTGCGGGCCGCATCCGCCGCGCGCTCGCGGTGCGCGAGAGCCTGCAGATCGCGAGCTCCGGCGTGCGCCTGATTCACGGCGAGGCCGACGGGCTGCCGGGCCTGATCGTCGATCGCTACGGCGACACGCTGTGCGCACAGATCCTCTCGGCCGCGGCCGAACGCTGGAAGGGTGTGATCGCCGCCGAGCTGCTGCGCGCCAGCGGCGCGAGCCGGCTGTACGAGCGCAGCGACGCCAGCGTGCGCGGCCTTGAAGGGTTGCCGGCGCGCACCGGCTGGATCGAGGGCGACGGCGCCACGCGGCTCGGCATCGACGAACACGGCTGGCGCTTCGAGGTCGACGTCGCGACCGGCCACAAGACCGGCTTCTACCTCGACCAGCGCGACAACCGCCGGATCTTCGCCGACACGGTGCGCCAGTTCGGCTACCAGCGCGTGCTGAACTGCTTCTGCTACACCGGCGGCTTCAGCGTCGCCGCGCTGGCCGGCGGCGCGACCGACGTCACCAGCGTCGACTCGTCCGGCCCGGCGCTCGCGCAGGCCGACTCGCACGTCGCGCTGAACGGCTTCGATCCGGCGCGCCACCGCACCCTCGATGCCGACGTGAACCGCAGCCTGCGCGAGATGATCGAGCGCGGCGAGCGTTTCGACGCGATCGTGCTCGACCCGCCGAAGTTCGCACCGAGTGCCGCACATGCCGAGCGCGCCGCGCGTGCCTACAAGGACATCAACCGCCTCGCGTTCCTGCTGCTGCGCCCGGGCGGCGCACTGTTCACGTTCTCGTGCTCGGGCGGCGTCAGTGCCGACCTGTTCCACAAGATCGTCGCCGGCGCCGGGCTCGACGCCGGCATCGACGCGCGCATCCACGCCCGGCTCGGTGCGGCGCCGGATCACCCGATGACGGTGACCTTTCCGGAGGGCGAGTACCTGAAGGGTCTGGTGCTCGTCAAGCTCTGAGGGCTTCGAGGCAGGAAGCGCAGGGGCCCCGGTTCGCGGGGGTCACGGCGCCGAGCAATTCGCTTACAAACAACCCGGCTGCGAGTGACTTCGCAAATCTTTTCACGATTCCGGGGAGAAGCGTCTTGAAAATGAATCATCACCTGAAGCGCGCCGCGAACGTCGTCGGCTGGCTGGCCGGCCTGGCGCTGACGATCGCGGCACCCGCGAGCCATGCCGATGTTCTCGGCGGCACGGTGGTTCCATTGATCAGCGCCGGCGCGCCGCCGGATTCGCCGACCGCTCGAGTCGATCCCAACACGCCGACATCCGCGTTCTCGGGCGTGGTCAGCATCAACATCCGCTACGCCAATGGCGATTCGTTCATCTGCTCCGGCACGTTGGTTTCTGCGCGCGATGTCGTGACCGCCGGTCACTGCGTCGACTCGAACGGCAAGGGCACCTTGATCGACCTGAACAAGCCCGGCAACGACGTGCGGGTGGTGTTCAACGCGAGCACCGTCGTCGGCAGCCCGGGCCGGGCCATCATCACGGCGGACAAGGTGTCGATGAACCCGTACTACCAGGGCTTCGGCAATTGTCCGTACGCCACGACGACCGATTTCTGCGTCAACGACGACGTGGCCGTGATTCACATGAACCAGGATGCGCCGGCCGACGCCAAGATCTATCGCCTGTACACCGGCCTCACGGGGACCGGCACGCTCGACACCCTGGTCGGCTACGGCCGCTCCGGCGACGGCATCAACGGCTACACCACCGGCCCTGACTTCCGCATCAAGCGCACCGGCCAGAACGTCTGGGACCTGTTCGATCGCGATGACGAACAGCAATTCGCCGGCGGCCCGAACGAGGTCTGGTATTCGGACTTCGATGGCGGCGGCCAGGATACCTTCTGCACCAAGTTCAACGTCTGCACGGCGATCCTCGCGAACGACAAGGAAACGAACATCGGCGGTGGCGATTCGGGTGGCCCGTCGTTCCTCTTCGACGGCAGCGAGTACTTCCTGATGGGCAACAACACCTTCGGTGGCACGTTCCAAGGGCAGATTCCGGGCACCTTCGGCACCTACTTCGGCGGCATCGTGCTCGGCGCCTATGCCGACTACCTGATCGACGCGACCGAGGGCCGCATCATGATCATGGTTCCGGAACCCGAGACCTATGCGCTGATGCTGGTCGGCCTCGTCGCGGTGGGCGCTGTCGCGCGCCGTCGCAAGGCGGCCTGAGCGAAGCGGCGCCAGCGCGCTGCCATCGGCCGACGGCACCCGCGGGTGCCGTTTTTCATGTCGGCAGCGGAATCGCAGTTTCATACTTCGCACGCCGCACGCTGAAGAAGCTCTTCACGTTCCGCACATTGGCGTCCTGCGTGAACAGGCGTGCGACCAGCGCGTTCCAGGCCGGCATGTCGGCCACTTGCAGCATCAGCACGAAGTCGGGCCCGGGGGTCACGCGGTGGCACTGCTGAACCGCCGCGTCCGCGACCGCGCGTTGCTCGAACGCCGCCAGGTGTTCGGCGCCCTGGCGATCGAGCACGACCTCGGCGATCGCGATCAGCCCGGCGCCCACGCGCTCGGGCGAAAGGATCGCGACCCGGCGTTCGATGACGCCCTGATCGACGAGCCGCTTGACGCGCCGCAGACAGGTCGGCGGCGAGGTGTGCGTGGCGGCAGCCAGGTCCAGGTTGGACAGCGATGCATCGCGCTGGAGCTGATCGAGCAGGCGCAGATCGATGGCGTCCAGCGTGACCGAATAAACCAACTTTGACTCATTCATGAATTGTTCAACCGTTCATCGCATTCGATGAAATTATGCATCTCACGTGCGAAAAATTCGATCACATCCGTCGCTCATGGCGCCATACGATTCCGCCTGCCCTCACTCCCCGAAAGCCCTCCATGTGCGGAATCGTCGGTGCCGTCAGCACCCGCAACATCGTCCCGATCCTGATCGAGGGCCTGAAGCGGCTCGAATACCGCGGCTATGACTCGTGCGGCGTCGCGGTCCACCAGGACGGCGAACTGAAGCGCGCCCGCAGCACCGCGCGCGTCGCCGAGCTCGAGGCCGAGGTCGCACGCGACGCGGTGAACTCCGGCACCGGCATCGCGCACACGCGCTGGGCGACGCACGGCGCGCCGCTCGTGCACAACGCGCACCCGCACTTCAGCCGCGGCCCCGGCGTCTCGGACGCCGCCGTGGCGGTCGCCGGCGGCAGCGCGCAGGCCGGGCGCATCGCGCTGGTCCACAACGGCATCATCGAGAACCACGACGAGCTGCGCGCCGAGCTGATCGCGCGCGGCTACCTGTTCAGCAGCCAGACCGACACCGAGGTCATCGCGCACCTCGTCGATCACCTGTACGACGGCGACCTGTTCGACGCGGTGCAGCGCACGACCTTGCGGCTGCGCGGCGCATTCGCGATCGCGGTGTTCTGCCGCGACGAGCCGCACCGCGTGATCGGCGCGCGCGCCGGCTCGCCGCTGGTGCTCGGCATCGGCAGCGGCGAGCGCGCCGGCGAGACCTTCCTGGCCTCCGACGCGATGGCGCTGGCCGGCGTGACCGACCAGATCGTCTACCTCGAGGAGGGCGACGTCGTCGACCTGCAGCTCGGCAAGCACTGGATCGCGCAGCGCGACGCGAGCGGCGCCTACCGCAGCGTGCAGCGCGAGGTGCGCACCGTGGTCGCGCACAGCGGCGCGGCCGAGCTCGGCCCGTACCGCCACTACATGCAGAAGGAGATCTTCGAGCAGCCGAAGGCGATCGCCGACACGCTCGACGCGGTGCCCGGCATCTCGCCCGAGCTGTTCGGCGACGGCGCGCACCGCGTGTTCAAGGAAGTCGACTCGGTGCTGATCCTGGCCTGCGGCACCAGCTACTACGCCGGCTCGGTCGCGAAGTACTGGCTCGAGAGCATCGCGAAGATCCCGACCAGCGTCGAGGTCGCGAGCGAGTACCGCTACCGCGACAGCGTGCCGAACCCGCGCACGCTGGTCGTCACGATCACGCAGAGCGGCGAGACCGCCGACACGCTCGCCGCGCTGAAGCATGCGCGTGCGCTCGGCATGGCGCACACGCTGACGGTGTGCAACGTCGCGACCAGCGCGATGGTGCGCGAGTGCAGTCTCGCGTACATCACGCGCGCCGGCGTCGAGATCGGCGTCGCGTCGACGAAGGCGTTCAGCACGCAGCTCGTCGGACTGTTCCTGCTGACCCTGGCGCTCGCGCAGACGCGCGGCCTGCTGAGCGACGCGCAAGAGGCGACGCACCTGAAGGCGCTGCGCCACCTGCCGGTCGCGGTGCAGGCGGTGCTCGCGCTCGAACCGCAGGTGATCGCATGGGCCGACGAGTTCGCGCGCAAGGAGAACGCCTTGTTCCTCGGCCGCGGCCTGCACTATCCGATCGCGCTCGAAGGCGCGCTGAAGCTGAAGGAGATCAGCTACATCCACGCCGAGGCCTACCCGGCCGGCGAGCTCAAGCACGGCCCGCTCGCGCTCGTCACCGCCGAGATGCCGGTCGTCACGGTCGCGCCGAACGACACGTTGCTCGAGAAGCTGAAGAGCAACCTGCAGGAAGTGCGCGCGCGCGGCGGCGAACTGTTCGTGTTCGCCGATGCCGACACGCGCATCGAGAGCAGCGAAGGCATGCATGTGATCCGCATGCCCGAGCACTACGGCCCGCTGTCGCCGATCCTGCACGTCGTGCCGCTGCAGCTGCTCGCGTACCACACCGCCTGTGCGCGTGGCACGGACGTCGACAAGCCCAGGAATCTGGCCAAGAGCGTGACCGTCGAGTGACGGGCGCACTTGGCCCAGCGGGAATCGTGTTCAATCCGGTCTGTCGACACCGACGTTCCGGAATGCTGCGATGAAGGCGAAGAGGATTGCGCTCGGGCTGCTTGCCCTTCTCGTCGTGGCCGGGTTTGCCGGCTGGTTCAGTCTCGACAAGGAGACGCGCGGGCTGCTGGTCACGCTGCCGACCAACCGCGACGTCCTGTTCTGGAGTCAGCCGCAGCGCGACGCGGCATTTCGCGCGCTCGATCGACTGCCTGTTCTGGCCAAGTCGCGGGTCGTGCCCGCCGGCAGCACACCGATGCCGCTGCCGCCGGGCCCGCCGCTGAAGCTGCCACTCGACGTCGATGCCTACATGGCCGGCCAGCGCAGCGCGGCCCTGCTGGTCGTGCACGACGGCAAGCTGCGCCTGGAGCGCTATGGCCTGGGCTTCGACCGCAGCGGACGCTGGACCAGCTTCTCGGTGGCCAAGTCCATCACGTCGACGCTGGTGGGCGCGGCGATCCGTGACGGCCACATCCGGAGCATGGACGACAAGGTCAGCGACTACATCCCGGAGATGAAAGGCTCGGCCTACGACGACGTCAGCATCCGCCAGCTCATGACGATGACCTCGGGCATCCGGTGGAACGAGGACTACGCCGACCCGAACTCGGACGTGGCGCGGTTCAACAACCACCCGCCCGAGGACGGTGTCGATGCACTCGTGAGCTACCTGCGGCGCCTGCCGCGCGAGGCGCCCCCGGGAACGCGCTGGCACTACAGCACGGGGGAGACGAACCTCGTCGGTGTCCTGCTCAGCCGGTCGACGAAGAAGCCGTTGGCGACATACCTGTCGGAAAAGATCTGGGTGCCCGCCGGCATGGAGCAGCGGGCCACCTGGATACTCAGCCGCACCGGCCAGGAGATCAGCGGCTGCTGCGTCCAGGCGGCGACGCGCGATTTCGCGCGCCTCGGGCTCTTCATCCTGAACGGTGCCCGCGTCAACGGGCGAAGCATCGTGCCGGAAGGCTGGCTCGCCGAAGCCACGACCGAGCGCATCGACATTGGCCGGCCCGGGCGCGGTTATGGCTACCAATGGTGGACGTACGCCGACGGCTCCTTCGCTGCGCGCGGCATCTTCGGCCAAGGGATCTTCATCGACCCGAAGCGCAGACTCGTGATCGCCTCCAACGCCGACTGGGCGGGAGGAGCCAGCGACCACGTCGCCAGCGAGGCGCGAGAGACCTTTTACCGCACGGTGCAGAAAGCCATCGACGCCGAGGCGGCAGGCCTGTGATCAGAATCGGCGGCCGCGCGACTCGGCGGGTGCAACGTGAGCCCATCCACGCCGCTGCGTGACACCGAATCCGCCAGGAAGCCGGCCGCGCGCAGGTCGTCCAGCGCCGCGTCGATCCACTTCAGCCGATCACCGCGGTCCAGAGGTACTGCGATGGTTTGCGGCACGCCATAGAGGTTGTCGGGCAGCAGCCGGAGCGAGATCACGATCCCGCGCGTCGACGTCGCGGTCGACTGCGGGCCGATGGTCAACCCGGATCGCGTGCGCTCGCAGATCGCTGCGCGATCAGCTGGCGGCGCCGGTTTGACGCGCTGAGGGATTGCGGTTCGCTTGCGCGCGGACTATGTTGACTGCACGTGGCGCCGACGCTGTCGGCGCCACGCAGTGGCGCGAACGCGCCGCGACTCGTTGGAGGCACGGCGCGCTCGCGCGTTGTCGGAAGCAGCAGGCAACCCGCGCGGGTTGGAAAGGAGCATCACATGTTGGGCGAACGGATAGGCGAAGACATCGGCAGGGTCACGTCGCAACGAGTGCTCCCGACCGCCCACGGAGCGCCGCGGATGGAAACCTCGTTCCAGGCCAGCGGCTCGATCTACGGTGTGCAGGCCACCGACACGGGCACCTACGTGGCCACGATGCGCCCCGATGGCACGCTGTACGGCGAAGGCCAGGGCATCCTGATGGGCAAGGGCGGCGAGGCTGCCACCTGGACCGGCCAGGGCGTCGGCACGATGAAGAAAGACGGCTCGATCAGCTACCGCGGCGCGTGCTACTACCAGAGTGCATCGCCGCCCTGGGCGAAGCTGAACGGCATCGCGGGCCTCTTCGAATACGAGGTCGATGCGCAGGGCAACACGAAGGGCCAGCTCTGGGAATGGAAGTAGTCTGAGAACTTCCCCGCCTCGCCCCGAGGCGCCGTGAGCGGAGGTCCTCCCGGCCAGGACCCCGCGCTGGTGCGCCGCCTGCTGCGCGCGAAGGACCGGATGGACGCCGCCTCGCACGAGGCCTGGCCCGTCCGGCGCCTGGCGCGCGTGAGCGGCGTTTCCGAGGCCCACTTCGCGCGCTCGTTCAAGCAGGCCTTCGGCGTCCCGCCGCACCGGTACCTGCTCACGCGGCGCATCGAGCGGGCGACGGCGCTGTTGCGCGACACCGAGCTGGCCATCACCGAGATCGCCTTCCGCACGGGATGGGGCAGCCTGGGCACGTTCGGGCGCACCTTCCGCGACATCACCGGCGCGAGCCCGGGCGCGATCCGGGCGCGCGGGAGGATCGCGGCGCACGATCTCGGCCGCGTCCCCGCCTGCATCGTCAGCGCCGCCCACCGGCCCGACCTCACGACAGCAGTTTCGGAGAAGCGGCGCCGGGTGGCCGGCGGTATAAACGGCTCCGAACAAAAGGAGGTCCCATGAGCCAGGGTGTCGAAGTGGTCGGTCTGTACGTGCAGGATCAGGACGAAGCGCTCGCGTTCTACGTCGAGAAACTCGGGTTCCACGTCCACACGGATGTGCGCAACGGCGACTATCGCTGGCTCACGGTGCAGCACCCGGAACAGCCGTCGTTCCAGCTCGGCCTGTTCACCCCGGGGCCGCCGGTGCTCGACCCCGCAACGGCGCAGACGCTGCGCGAGATCGTGGCCAAAGGCGCGATGCCGCCGCTCGTGCTGGTCGTGGACGATTGCCGCGCCGCCCACGACCGGCTGCGCGCCCGCGGCGTCGAGTTCACGCAGGAGCCCGTGGACCGCTACGGTACCGTGGACGCCGGCTTCCGCGACCCGTCGGGGAACGGGTGGAAGATGATCGAGGCGCGCCGCTGAGGCCGTGGGGCAGATGGACATGAACAAGGACCCGTCGAAGAGCGCCGAGTCGCCCTCCGAACTGATCGACGCGAAGATCGACGCGCTGGGCGACTGGCGGGGCGAGATGCTGGCCCGGCTGCGCGCCCTGATCAAGGAGGCCATCCCCGACGTGGTCGAGGAGTGGAAGTGGCGAACACCCGTCTGGTCGCAGCACGGCATCATCTGCACCGGCGAGACCTACAAGAAGGCCGTGAAGATGACCTTCGCCAAGGGCGCCGCGCTGCCCGACCCTTCGGGCCTCTTCAATTCCAGTCTCGAAGGCAACGTCAGGCGCGCGATCGACTTCCGTGAGGGCGAGAAGCTCGACGTGAAGGGCCTGAAGGCCCTCGTCCAGGCGGCGGCGGCAGCGAACAAGTCTTCGGCTCGCCGCTAGTCTGCTAGCCAGCACGCGCCCGGGAGGGCATCGTGCCGCCGCGTACGCTTGCACACAGTCAGGAGCCCCGCGCGCGGGCAAACTAGCGGCCCGAACCTGGCGTTGCGCCAGTTGCTTCGGTGTTTCCAACCCGCTCTTTCTGCAGCGTCCCGGCGCCGCCGGTGGGCGCCGCACTTCATACGATTCACCAATGGCTGCTTCATCGCGAAAACCAGATCCCAATCGGAGAACCTCCATGTCCACGGCTTCCACATCGAAACTGCGCGAAGTGAATTCCGATGCGGCACCGGCCTCGACGTCGAAGGCGCCGGTGGTGCGCGCCATCGACGTCGGCTTCGGCCTCGTCAAGCTCAGCCTGCGCAAGGCGAGCGGCATCGACTTCATCAACTTCCCCTCGATGGCCATCCCCGCCGACGCGAGCGCCGTGCGCACGCTGGGCACGCGCAAGCGCGATACCTTCGACGTTCCGGTCGGCGACGCGAGCTACGAAGTCGGCCGCGATGTCGGGCTGGCGCAGGCCGGCGGCAGCTTCGGCCGCGACGTGACCGACGAGTTCTACCGCGGCGCGATCTATGAGGCCCTGACGAAGGGCGCGCTTCGCTACATGCTCGAAGCGGGCGACCCGGTGATCGATGTGCTCGTGCTCGGCCTGCCGGTCAACCAGTACAACGACAGCAAGCGCCGCGACTTCCTGCGCTCGCACTACGAAGGCGAGATCCCGGTCGGCGACGGCAAGAAGGTCACGGTGCGCAAGGTGCTGGTGCAGGCGCAGCCAATGGGTGGCTACGCTGCGCTCGACGACCACCTCGAACCGCTCAACGACGTGATCGCGAAAACGCCTGGCGCGCTGAAGCCGCTGGCGAGCGGCGAAGCGCTCGACGATCTCTCGGTGCTGATGATCGACCCGGGCGAGCACACGCTCGACTGGCTCCTGATCCAGCAGGGCAGCATCAACCCGCGCGCCAGCGGCGCGGCCTCGGACGCCGGCCGGCACCGCGTCGTGCGCTCGGTGCTCGAATCGCTGGTCGCCGAGGTCGGCCGACCGCTCGGGCCGGCGGTGATGCCGCGCATCAACGATGCGTTGCGCGGCAGCAGCCCGGTGAAGCTGGCCGGCGTCGCGCACGACCTGCAGCACTTCGAGCCGGTCATCATGACGGTCGTCGAGGACTGCATCAACCGGATGGTCGACGGCCTGCGCGACGCACACGAGATCATCGACCTGATGGTGCTGGTGGGCGGTCACCCCGAACGCTATCGCGACGTGCTCGCGAAGCGCTTCCCGGCGATCCCGGTGTTCATCATGCCGGAGCCGATGTCGGCGAATGTGCGCGGCTTCCAGATGATCGGCGAGGCGGTCGCGGAGGAATCGGCGCCGGCCTGACAAAGCTCCGCGCCCGCGAGAACCATGGCCGTGCTTCAGCTGCAGGTCGACATCGACGGCGAGGTGTACCCGGAGCTCCATGACCTGCTGGCGTCGATCGGCAGCAGCGTGTCGCGCGAAGAACGGCTGCGCCAGTTGGCCGCGATCGGGCTGATCTGGGAACGAACTCGTCTGCGAGCCCAGGCCGACATCATCGAGTCCCTGCCCGGCGCGGTGGCGTCGGCGGTGCCGGCGCCGCCGCGCCACCTTCCGGTGCTGACCGACGTGGTCAACCCGACCGACTTCGCCGGCCCGAACCCGGCCGTCGCGCTCCCGGGCGCCGCAGACGGCAGCCGTATCGGCGCGAACGACCCGGTCCACGACTTGCCGGAGGCGCGCCAGAAGGCACACCGTTCGCGCCTGAAGCGCATGAAGGAACGAGGTCTGTTCAAGAACGAATGAAGCGCTGCTCCGACGCGCCGAGCGGTCAGAATCCGCATGAAGTCACCAGGAGGTCTTCCTCGACGAGACCGATCCGATGTCGTCGTCGACAAGCTCCTCGCTCAGCTGCCGGAGCAGGCCTGATCGAACCAGGTCGCCATCGTTTCGATCATCGCCTCGCGGACCTCGGCATCGGTCTGGCCGCTGCGCGCGCGGACATGGAACGCGTGGTCCGCGTCGTCGATGACCTTCAACGTGACGCGGTCAGCAAGCGGCGTCAAGACCTCCTGCAGCAGCGTCAGATCGGCGAGGTCGTCGCGCGTGCCCTGCAGGAACAGCATCGGGCAACCGACCTCGCGCAGATGCGCCGCGCGTTCCTGCGAGGGCTTGCCGGCCGGATGCAGCGGAAAGCCCAGGAACACGAGGCCGCGAACGCCTTCGAGCGGCGCCTCGGCCTGCGCCTGCGAGCTCATGCGGCCGCCGAACGACTTGCCGCCGGCGAAGAGCGGCACATCCGGCAGCCGGCGGCGGGCTTCCGCGACGGCGGCGCGCACGGCCGCGCGCGCGACCGGCGGCGCATCGGGTCGCTTCGAGCCACGCTCGATGAACGGGAACTGGAAGCGCAGCGTGGCCACGGCGCGCCTCGCGAGCCCCTCGGCCATGGCCGCCATGAACGGATGGTCCATGCCGGCGCCCGCGCCGTGCGCGAGGACGAGGCAAGCTCGCGGGTGCTCGGGAAGGCAGAACCATCCGGACACGGCGCTTGCGTCCGCGATCGGAACCGTGATCGGATGCAGCGACGCAGCCATCGGACAATCGCTCGCCGCTACTCGGGCTCGATACCCGCGGCCTTGATGACCTTGCCCCACTTCAGGGTCTCGGCGACCTGGAAGCGCGCGAGTTCATCCGGCGTGGTCGTCCACGCTTCGGAGCCTGCGGTGTCGAAGAAGGACTTCGCCGCCGCGCTCCTGACGCCATGGACGAGCAACTCGTTGAGCCGCGCGACGACGGCCGGCGGCGTTCCGGCCGGGACGTAGGCAGCAAACCAGTAGCCCATGTCGTAGCCCTTGACGCCGGCTTCGGCGATGGTCGGCACGTCGGGCAGCTGCACGCTGCGCTTTTGCGTCGAGTAGCCCAGCGCGCGCAACTTGCCGGCCTTTACTTGCGGCATCCCGGTCGAGGTGTCGGTGATCATCAGGTCGATCTGGCTGCCCAGCAGGTCGGTGATCGCGAGCGGATTGCTCTTGTAGGGTACATGCAGGATGTCGACACCCGCGAGCTGCTTGAGCATCTCGCCGGCGACCCGGCTCGACGAGCTGCCGCTGCCGAAGCTCAGCTTGCCGGGGCTCTTGTGCGCGGCCGCCAACAGGTCCGACACGCTCTTGTACGGCGAGTTTGCGTTGACGACGAGGATCTGGCCGCCCTTGCCCAGGCCGGTGACGGGCGCGAAATCCTTCACCGGATCGTAGGGCATCTTCTTGTAGAGGTGCTCGTTGGCCGCGTGCGTCGTGTTGCTGGTGATCAGCACGGTGTAGCCGTCCGCCGCGGCCCGGGCCGCCGACTGCGCGGCCAGCATGCCGCTGGCGCCGGCCTTGTTGTCGACGACGACCGCCTGCTTCGTCTGCTCGGTGACCGACTGGCCCAGCGCGCGTGCGAGCTGGTCGGTGGCGCTGCCGGCCGCGAACGGCACGATGAACGTGATCGGCTTCGACGGATAGGCGGCCTGCGCGGCGGCGCTGGCCGGCAGCGCGGCGGCGAGCACCAGGGCCGCTGTGCCGAGCAGGGTGCGGTGTCGTTGCGGTGTGAGCGAACGGGTCATTTCGAGTTTGTCTCCGGGTTGGGTCTGAAGCTTGTCGTGGCGGGCGTGCCGGCGAGGTGATTCTGCAAGTCGGCCGGCACCTCGAGCGGCATGTCCAGCAGCAGGAAGGACAAGGCCTTGCCGTGGCTGTCGAGGTTCAACGAGTCGTTGACGCCGCCGTCGAGAACCTCGTCGAGCACGAAGTTCATCGCATGCAGCGAGGGCAGCAGGAAGCGCTGGACGCGCGTCGGCCGCCGGTGCGCGAAGCGCTGCGCGACGGCACGCTCGGTGATCTGCGCGACGAGCAGCGGGTACAAGGCCGGGTTCCACGCGATCACGCTGATGTTCGAGCGATTGCCCTTGTCGCCGGTGCGGGCGTGGGCCGCGCGCCAGAGCGGTTCGGTGCTGCTGCTGCTCATGAAGTCCCCTGTTGCGCATCGGCGAAATCGAAGCGTGCCGCGACCAGATGCCGCGGCATCAGGAACGACAGCGTGCCGAGCGTCGGCCTGAGCGAGGTGCGGACGCCGCCGCCGCCGGCCGGCCCGCAGGTGTACAGCGCGACGATCTCGCGTGCCAGGCGCTCGGCCTGCGCGCGCTCGGTGTGCCGCCATGCGATGCGCAGCCGCACATCGGTGGCGCCGGAATCGGCGCGCGCCGCGAGCCAATGCCCGGCATCGTCGGCCATGACGCTGGCAACCCCGATCAGGTCGACACGCAACGGCCCGCTGCCGGCGAGGCGTTCGCGGATGATCTCGGCGGCCAGCCGCGCACGCGCTTCGGCGCGCGGCCCCGCATACGAGATCTCGCCCTCCGCAAGCCAGCCCGACGCGAAGCACGCGTTGACCTTCAGCGATTCGGTGCGCGGATGGCCGCGCACGCCGCGCAGGCGCACCCGGTCGTTGCCCACTGGCTCGACCTGCGCATGGCTCAGATCGGCCACGACATCCGGCGTGACATAGGCCGCCGGGTCGTGCACCTCGTACAGCAGCTGCTCCTTGACGATGTGTTCGTCGATGCGCCCGCCGCTGCCCGCCGGCTTCGTGATCACGCACTCGCCGTTCGCGTCGATCTCGGCGATCGGGTAGCCGAGTCGGGCGAGGCCGGCCACGTCCTTGAGTCCCGGATCGGCGTAATAGCCGCCGGTGACCTGCGCGCCGCATTCCAGCAGGTGCCCCGCCATCGTCGCGCCGGCCAGGCGCGCCCAGTCGTCCGGCGCCCAGCCGAAATGCGCGATCGCCGGGCCGACCGTCAACGACGGATCGGCGACCCGCCCGCAGACGACGATCTGCGCACCCGCGACCAGCGCGGCGGCGATCGGTTCGGCCCCGACATAGGCATTCGCGCTGACGAGTTCGCGACCGGCGAGCGCGCCTTGCAAGCCGCCGGTCAAGGCGTCTCGGTGCCTGGCGCCGGACACGTCGTCTCCGCTGACCACCGCGATGCGCGGCGCCGCGAGACCGAGCTCACGCGCCAGCGCCGCGATCCGCCGCGCCGCACCCTGCGGATTGGCCGCGCCGAAATTGCTGACGATGCGGATCCCGTGCGCGAGACAGTCGCCGAGCACCGGCCGCAGCATCTCGTCGAGCAGCGGCTCGTAGCCGAGTTCCGGATTCGCCCGGCGCGCGATCTGCGCCAGGGCCAGCGTGCGCTCGGCCAGCGTCTCGAAGATCAGCACCGACGGGCCACCCGACGCGATCAGCGCATCGACGACCGGACGCGCGGCATCGGTGCGGTCGCCGGAGAACCCGGCAGCACAGCCCACGCGCAACACGCCCTGGTTGTTCATCGATCTCCGTCGGGTCGTTGGTATGCGCCGCAATGTAGGGGCACGGCGCCCGCTTGTGAATTCGATTCTTCAGATCGATTGAGTTGGAATGCGGATCAATCTCCCGCGTTCATCGGCGGGCTTGCCCTACATTCACGGCATGACGAGCAACGTGTCCACCCGCCAACTCGAGGCTTTCGTCAACGTGGCCGAGCAGCGCAGCTTCACGCGGGCCGCGCGCCTGAGCCACCTTTCGCAGCCGGCCTTCTCGGCGCTGATCCGCAGCCTCGAGAGCGCGGTCGGGGCGCGCCTGTTCGACCGCACGACACGCAGCGTGGAGCTCACGGCCGAGGGCCGCGTGTTCATCGATTCCGCGCGCCGGCTGCTGATCGACGCCGAACGCGCGCTGAAGGACATGCACGACCATGCCGCGCGGCGCCGCGGCCGCGCCTCGGTGGCGGTGCTGCCTTCATTGGCGGCGGGGTGGTTGCCGGCGGTGCTGGCACGCTTCCACGCCAGATACCCCGGCATCGAACTCGACGTCGCCGACGTACTTTCCGATGCCTGCATCCAGCGCGTGCGGGCTGGCAGCGCGGACTTCGCGTTGGCTTCGACGCGTGCCGACTCCGCGGAACTGAAGGCCGAACCGTTCTGCACCGACGACTTCCATGTCGTCTGCCGGCACGATCATCCGCTCGCCACCAAGCGTCGCCTGAAGCTGCCCGACCTGGCGCCCTACCCGATCGTGCAACTGGCGCGCTCGAGCAGCGTGCGGCAGTACCTCGAAGCGGCGATCTATCCGACCCGGCTGCGAACCGTGATGGAGCTCGACCAGCTCAGCACGGTCGCCGGCATGGTGAAGGCCGGGCTCGGCCTGAGCGTCGTGCCGACGCTGACCTTGTTCCACTTCGATGCGCCCGAGCTCGCGACCAAGACGCTGGATGCGCCTGGGCTCCAGCGCCAGATCTTCATCGTGCAGCGCCGCGACCGCCCGCTGTCGACCGCCGCGCGGGCGCTTTACGAAGAGGTCGTCGCGTCTCCGCCGGCGCCCCGGGCGAAGCGCAGGGCCATCCGCTCGGGTTGAAAGACGCTGACCGAGCATCGGTCGAAAGGCCGCGACGCCGCTCACGCGACCATGTGCGGTGCCGCCAGGTACTGGTGGATCTGCGCCACCGCCGCAGCGCCTTCGCCGATCGCACCGCCGACGCGCTTGACCGACGCCGAACGCACATCGCCGACCGCGAACACGCCCGGGATGCTGGACTCCAGCGCCGCCGGCACGTAACCATCGCGCGGCGCGCCCAGCGCGGTCCCGGTGCGCACGAAGCCGTGCGCATCGACCTGCACCGTGCAGCCCGTCAGCCAGCGCGTTTCGGGATCGGCGCCGACGAACAGGAAGACGTTGCGCAGCGGCCTTTCGTCATCGATGCCGGCGCGATGGTCGCGCCAGGTCACCGCCGTCAGCCCGCCTGCCGCAAGGTCGCCATGCAAGCGGGTGATCTCGGTCTGCGGCCTCAGCTCGATGTTCGACGTGGCCTCGATGCGGTCGATCAGGTAGCGCGACATGCTCGCCGCGAGGCTCGGCCCGCGCACCAGCATGTGGACCTTCGACGCGTGCTGCGACAGGAACACCGCCGCCTGCCCGGCAGAGTTGCCGCCGCCGACCAGCACCACCTCGGTCCGCGCGCACATCGTCGCCTCGAGCGCCGAGGCCCAGTACCAGATGCCGCGCCCTTCGAACTCGCTCAGCCGCGGCACGTCGGGGCGGCGATAGCGTGCACCGCTGGCAATCACGACGGTGCGAGCGCGCAGGCGCCGGCCATCGGTGAGGCGAACGATCAGTTCGCGGTCGGGTCCGGTGCGCGCGCAGTCCAGTGATTGCGCCTCGGCCGGGATCAGCAGCTCGGCGCCGAACTTCTGCGCCTGCACATAGGCGCGGCCCGCGAGCGCACCGCCGGAGATGCCGGTCGGAAAGCCGAGGTAATTCTCGATGCGCGCACTCGCGCCCGCCTGGCCGCCGTACGCGCGGCAATCGAGCACGACGACGCGCAGCCCTTCCGAGGCCGCATAGACGGCCGTCGACAGCCCCGCGGGGCCGGCCCCGACCACGGCGACGTCGAACAGCTCGTCGTGATCCACCGTGTCGACCATGCCGATGCAGCGCGCCAGCACGTTGTCGGCCGGGTTCAGCAGAACCTCGCCGTCGGGGCACACGACCAGCGGTTCGCCGGCGGCCGCGCCGTATTGCTCCATCAGCGCCGCGGCGCAGGTGTCCTGACCCGCATCGATGACGTGGTACGGCTCGCCGTTGCGGCGCAGGAAGTTCTGCAGCCGCAGCACGTCGGCGGAGCCGGGCTGGCCGATCAGCACCGGCCCGCTGGCGCCGGACTCGATCAGCGCGACGCGCCGCAGGATCAGCGCGCGAACCAGGCGCTCGCCGAGATCGGCCTCGGCGATGATCAGCGCGCGCAGTTCGCCGGGGCGAAGCAGCAGCACCTCGACGTCGTCGACCGCGATGCCGTCGACCAGCGCCGGCCGGCCCGACAACGAGCCGACCTCGCCCATGAAATGGCCTCGACGGTGCTGCACGATCGGCGTGACATGGCCCATGCCGTCGCGCTGCGTCACGGCCACAATGCCGTCGAGCACCACGAACATGCCCGGGCCGGGCTCGCCGGCGGTCACCAGGCGCGTGCCGCCCGGGTGCTTCTGCGCTGTGCCGAAGCGCTGCATCCGCGCCATCTCGGCCTCGGTCAGCACGGGGAACATCTGGTGGCGGCGAGACAGGAGCTCGCTCGGTGCATCGTCGGCCATCGAAAACTCCGATCTGGGCGTTGGCGGATTAGACGCCAGACGAGCGCGTCCTGCATCGGCGCGGCATCATGCGTGACCGAACCACGCGCTTTTCGACGAGCACCGACCCCGATGTCAGACGCCGCTGCAGAAATCAAGCTTCACTACCTGAACCATCCCGATGTGCAGGCGCTCGCGATGACCGACGCCGAGATCATCGCGGCCGTCGAGCAGGGTCTGCTGGCGCAGGGACGCGGGCAAACGACGATCGAGCCGCGCATGCACCTGGTGCCCGAGAAGGACTATCCGGGCCACTTCAACGTGCTGCGCGGCTACATCCGCTCGATGGGCGGGCCGGCCGGCGTGGCGGGCGTCAAGGTCGTCGGTGACTTCTACCGCAACTACGAGATCGGCCTGCCGTCGGAACTCGCGATCCTGAACCTGTTCGATCCGAAGACCGGCGTGCCGGTCGCGATCATCGACGCCTCCGACATCACCGACATGCGCACCGGCGCGATCACCGCGATCGGCGCCAAGCACCTGGCGCGCAGGGACTCGAAGATCCTCGCCCACATCGGTGCGCGCGGCACCGCCTACTGGAACGTGCGGCTGCTGCACTCGATCTTCCGCTTCGACGAGATCCGCGTGCATTCGCGGCGCAAGGAAAGCCGCGATGCGTTCGCCGCGAAGCTCGAACACGATCTGGGCCTCGCGATCACCGTGACCGACGACTGGGAATCGTGCGTGCGCGGCGCCGACATCGTGGTCGAGGCCTCGCGCCTGGAGAAGCCCGAGCCGATGCTGAAGACCGCGTGGATCAAGAAGGGCGCCTGCGTCATCCCCTACGGCACGATGAGCGCGGTCGAGCTCTCGCTCACCGACATCATGGACAAGATGGTGATGGACGACTGGGGCCAGGCGAAGGCCGGCCCGTTCGGCGCGCTGCGCGCGCATGTCGACAGCGGCCGGCTGTCGGAAAAGACGCTGCACGCGGAGCTCGGGCAGATCGTCGCGGGGCTGAAGCCGGGCCGCGAGAGCGACGACGAGACCAACCTGTTCTGGCACCGCGGGCTGTCGCTGTCCGACATCGCGCTCGGCTGCGCGATGCTCGACAAGGCACAGGCGCTGGGCCTCGGCCAGACGCTGCGCTTCCGCTAGGGCGCGTCGAACGCGCCGCGAACCCGCACGAGGATCGAGATGCCCACGCCCGTCGCCAACGCGCGCATGTACTCCGCCACGCCTTCCGTGCGGCAGGACTGGCGCGCGCTGCTGCAGTGGGCACTCGCCCGCGCCGGCCTCGACTGGCCGGTGATCGACCACGACCCGCCCGCGCCGCTCGCCGCGCTGTGGGCGCGCGACGACCTCGGTCTCGCGATGATGTGCGGCCTGCCGTTCAGCCAGCGCGGCGTGCGGCCGACGCTCGTCGCGGCGGCGATCCCGTCACCGGCGCGCTACGGCCATCGGCCGGTCTACTTCACCGACATCGTCGTGGCCGCCGAGTCACGGCATCAGCGGCTCGAAGACACCTTCGGTGGAACGGTCGGCTACACGCTGGCCGATTCGATGTCGGGCGGCGTCGCGTTCCGCGATCATCTCGCGCCGCATCGCGAGCGACGCGGCACGCGGCTCTATGCGCGCGCGGTCGGCAACCTGATCAACGCGCGCGGCGTGATCGACGCGCTGGCCGCCGGCACGATCGACGTCGGCCCGCTCGACAGCTACTACCACGACCTGCTGCGCGCGCACGAGCCGGCGCTGGCCGCGAAGGTCCGCGTCGTCGCCAGCACCGGCGCGATGCCGATCCCGCCGCTGGTCGCGACTGCGCGGCTTTCCGCGGCCCAGCTGCAGGCCTTGCGCGATGCGCTGCGGCAGGCCGGCGCTGCCGACGAACTCGCCGCGCTGCGGGCACGCTTGCTGCTCTGCGGCTTCGCGGTGCCGGATGCTTCCGACTACGACATGCTGGATGCGATCGCGCGCCGCCCGATTCCTTCCTTCGAGGATCTCTGATGAAGCGTTTGACTGCTGCGGCGAAGGCCGCGCTCCTCGTGGCCGCCGCGGTGTTCGCGTCGCTGCCGTCGATCGGCACCGCCCAGACCTATCCCGACAAGGCCGTCCACGTGGTCGCGCCGTTCCCGCCCGGTGGACCGGTCGATGTGCTGGGACGCCTGATCGGCCAGGACTTCGGCGAAGTGTGGAACCAGCCGTTCGTGATCGACAACCGCGTCGGCGCGGCCGGCAACATCGGCATCAGCTACCTCGCCAAGGCCGCGCCGGACGGCTACACGATCGGCATCGTGCCGGCCGGCAACATCGCGGTGAACCCGTCGCTGTTCGCGAGCCTGCCGTACAAGGCCTCGGAGCTGCAGCCGGTCGCGATGCTCGCGACGGTCGAGAACGTGCTGGTCGTCAATGCAGCGTCGCCGATCAAGACGCTGAAGGAACTGCTCGCGCTGGCCGCCGACAAGCCCGGGACGCTCAGCTTCGCATCGCCCGGCGCGGGCAGTCAGGCCCATCTGGCCGGCGAACTGCTGGCGCTGAACGGCAACGTGCAGTTCATCCACGTGCCGTACAAGGGCACCGGGCCGGCGCTCAACGACGTGATCGGCGGGCAGGTCACGATGATGTTCGGCCAGATGTCGTCGGTGCTGCCGCTCGTGAAGGCGGGCAAGCTGCGCGCGATCGGCGTCGCGAGCCTGAAGCGCTCGGCCGTGTTGCCCGAGGTGCCGACGATCGCCGAGCAAGGCATGCCGCAGTTCGAGGCGGTGTCCTGGTACGCGCTGATGGTGCCCGCGGCGACACCGAAGGCGATCGTCGACAAGCTCAATGCGCAGACCCTGCGCATGCTCGCCAGGCCCGACGTCAAGGAGAAGTTCACCGGCCTCGGCCTCGAGCCGGCCGGCGGAACGCCACAGGCCGCCGCGGCGACGATTCGGGACGAAACGGTGCGCTGGGCCGATGTGATCCGCAAGAGAAAGATCAGCGCGGATTGAGCCGCGCGCTGCCCTGCGGGCGGCGGGCCTACAGCCGATCGTCGTGCAGCCGGTGGTCGAGCGCATCGATCCAGATCACCGCGCACTCATAGCCGTGGTCGAAGGCCTCCGTCGCACTGGCGAGCCGCCGCTTCGGCACATCGACCTTCACTTCCTCCTCGCTCTCCGAGCCGCGCACGTAGACGTTCACCGGCCAGGTGTCGAGATCCCTGGGCGACAGGTCCGCCAGCGTCGACATCCTGATCCGGTACCCGCTGTGCGCGCCGAAGGCCTCCAGTCGATGCCCGCACGCGATGGTTTCGTACTTCATCGTGGCCCCCCTGTTCGCGGTCTGATCGCCGTACACGGGGTTGGTTCGCGGGCAGCGCGGCGCGCTACAGGTCCAGGTCGCTCAGGCCCGGGTGATCGTCCGGCCGGCGGCCCAGGGGCCAGCGGAAGACGCGCGCCGCCTCGTCGATCGGCAGGTCGTTGATGCTCGCGAAGCGGCGGCGCATCAGGCCGTGCTCGGTGAACTCCCAGTTCTCGTTGCCGTAGCTGCGGAACCACTGGCCCGAGTCGTCGTGCCACTCATACGCGAAGCGCACCGCGATGCGGTTGCCCTCGCTGGCCCACAGTTCCTTGATGAGCCGGTAGTCCAGTTCCCTGGCCCACTTGCGCTGCAGGAAGGCGCGCACCTGCTCGCGGCCGAACAGGAACTCGCTGCGGTTGCGCCAGCGCGTGTCCTCGGTGTAGACGAGGGCCACGCGGTCCGGGTCGCGCGAGTTCCACGCGTCTTCGGCCATGCGCACCTTCTGGCGCGCGCTCTCGGGCGTGAACGGCGGCAACGGCGGTTTGCTTCCCATAGGCAGGTCCAATCAGGCAGATCTCAGTATGTCTTGTACGGCAGGAACTTGCCGCTCATCGTGATCGAGACGCGGTCGCCTTTCAGATCGGGCTCGCGCTGCAGATCCATCTTGAAATCGATCGCCGACATGATCCCGTCGCCGAACTCTTCGTGGATCAACTCCTTGAAGGTCGTGCCGTACACGCTGACGAGTTCGTGGAAGCGGTAGATCAGCGGGTCGGTCGGCACGCTGGTGGGCAGCGAGCCCTTGTACGGCACGACCATCAGCCACTGCTTCTCTTCCGGCGTGAGGCCGAAGATCTCGCCGACGATGCCGGCCTGTTCGGCGCTGAGCGTCATCTGCCCGAGGCAGGCCGCGGTGACCCACTCCTTGCTGAGGCCGACCTTCGCGGCCACATCCGACCACTTCAGGCCCTGGGCCACCTTCGTGGCAACGATCTTCTCGGTCACTTCGAGTCGGTTCATGCGATTCTCCTTGGGGTGAGGGTTGCGGGCGCGAGCCGAACCGCCTGCAAGCGGCATGCCTTGCGGGTATGGTGAGGGCTTGTCTTCCCGAACTTGCGCGATTGCCGCATGAGCGGCGCCATCGCGATTCCGCCCCACCCCAACCCTCAAGGAGAGCAGACCATGAGCACCATCGCGACCCAGGACGGCACGCAGATCTTCTACAAGGACTGGGGCAAGGGCCAGCCCATCGTGTTCTCGCACGGCTGGCCGCTGACCGCCGACGACTGGGACGGCCAGATGCTGTACTTCCTGCAACAGGGCTACCGCGTCATCGCGCACGACCGCCGCGGCCACGGCCGCTCGAGCCAGACCTGGACCGGCAACGAGATGGACACCTACGCCGACGACCTCGCGGCGCTCACCGAGGCGCTCGATCTGCGCGCTGCGATCCACGTCGGCCATTCGACCGGCGGCGGCGAAGTGGCGCGCTACCTCGGAAGGCACGGCTCGAAGCGCGTCGCCGCCGCGGTGCTGATCGGCGCGGTGCCGCCGATCATGCTGAAGACGGCGGCCAACCCGGGCGGCCTGCCGATCGACGTGTTCGACGGCATCCGCGCCGGCGTCGCGAACAACCGCGCGGAGTTCTATCGCGACATCACGCTGCCGTTCTATGGCTACAACCGGCCGGGTGCGAAGATCTCCGAGGGCATCCGCCAGCACTGGTGGCTGCAGGGCATGACGGGTGGCATCAAGGCGCACTACGACTGCATCAAGGCCTTCTCGGAGACCGACTTCACCGAAGACCTGAAGAAGATCGACGTCCCGACCCTGGTCATGCACGGCGACGACGACCAGATCGTGCCGATCGGCGCTTCCGGCCTGCTCTCGGCGAAGCTGCTGAAGAAGGCCACGCTGAAGGTCTATCCGGGGCTGCCGCACGGCATGTGCGCGACGCACCCGGAGGTGATCAACCCCGACCTGCTGGCGTTCATCAAGTCGCAGGGCTGAGGCCGCCCGCGCCGCATCAATCGAGCAGCACGAGGCTGCCGCTTTCCTCGGCGGCCTCGAGGGCCTGCAGCGGGATCATCGTCGAGCGTTCGCCGCTCGGGCCCCAGACGATGTCGACGACCTCGCCATCGAGCTCTTCGACCAGGCAAGGCCCGAGCGGGATGGTGGCCCGCTTGCCGCCCGTCGAGAGGTAGGCGACGGGCCCGGTGATCCGGGCGGAGTGGGTGGTGTGAACCATGGCGGCCTCGCTTTCCACGACAAACTTGCATTCACATCGGCGAGCCCAAAGCCTAGGGTTTCGCTGGCAGGCGATCGATGGGACGGTGCCCGATATCCGCGTCGGACATCGCCGACGCCACGCCGGGGGAACAAGCAGGCCGCCGCAGGCTCGAACGCGGGTCGGCGCTGGATGCCGACAGGAGGTAACCATCGTGAAGCAACTGAAACACTGGCAAGACCCGATCAACGCGTTGGTGGGCGTGGCGCTGGTTCTGTCGCCCTGGGCGCTCAGCTTCTCGCAGAATCCGACGCCGACCTCGAACGCGGTGATCGGCGGCCTCGTGCTGATCGCCGTCGCACTCGGCGCGATGATCGTGCCGCGCGCCTGGGAGGAATGGGCCGAGGCCGTGGTCGGCCTGTGGCTGATCGCCGCGCCGTGGGCGCTGAAATTCAGTGCCGACATGCAGGCGATGCGGGTCAGCGTGCTGGCCGGCGTGGTCGTCACGGTGCTGGCCTTGTGGGTGCTCGCCACCGACAAGGATTACAGCAGCCGCTGGACGAGCGATCGCGCGGCGCATTGAGCGACCGCGCTGAGCCCGCGCGGCGGCCGTCAGCGCGAGCGCGTTGACGCCGTCTTCGCGCGCGGCTTGGCCGCTGCGGCGGCCGGTCCGGGTGCGGCCGCATATTTCGTCGACAGCTCGCGCACCGTCGCCGCTTCGGTCTGCATCATCGTGCCGCCGAGCCAGACGCCGGTGACCGCGCCGGCCGCATCGCGCAGCAGCCGCGCCGGCTCGCCCTGCCGATCGAAGGCGCCGGCCAGCGCGATGTGACCTTGCCCCGGGCCGTCGACGACGATCTCGGCCGCGTTCAGCACCGGATTCGGCAGCGCCGGGTTGGCGATCAGCACCTTGGCCTCGAACGGCAGCAGGTCGACCGGCCCCCACAGGCTCCACCAGCGGCCCGACCACGGCCGGGTGCGGCGCGACGGCGCCCCCCCGGCCGCATACGCACGCAGGATCTGCAGCGCCGCGTCGACCCAGACGTGCGCCGGACCGTCGGCCGCGTTCGTCAACACCGACACCGTGAGGCCGGTCGCCGGCACACAGACCGTGCGCGTGATCGTGCCCTGGAACCCGCCGGTGTGGCCGCACCAGGCCCAGTCGTCGAGCGTGCCGCAGATCGTGCCGAGGCCGTACCAGCGCTCCTGCGCGCCATACGCATCGCGCCACTGGCGGCGCCACATCTCGCGCCGGCTGTCGACCGACAACACGCTCTTCCTCGCGTCGGGCGCGAGGCTCGCGAAGAAGCGCGCGAGGTCGGCGGCCGTGCTGACGAAACCGGTCGCCGCGGCGAGCACGTGGGTCGCGTTGTCGCCCGGGATCACGACGCGCCGGCCGAGCGGCAGCTTCGGACTGTGGCCGCGCGCGAACGGCGCCGTCGGCGCGAGCGGCGCGTCCGGCAGCGTCTCGGTCAGCCCCGACGCGGCGACGATCTCGCGCGCGATCCAGTCGGCGTAGCGCTCGCCGGTGATCGCCTCGATCGCGAGCCCGACCAGGCCGTAACCGTGATTCGAATACTTCAGCCGCGTGTTCGGCTCGATCACCGGGCCGGCGGCCAGATCGGCGCGCAGCGCGGCCTCGTCGAGGAAGGGCCGGCGGTCGCTCCACTGACCGCCATCGGAGCCGTCGCGCACGACGCCGGAGGTGTGCGAGAGCAGCTGACCGAGGGTCGCGACGGCGACCTTCGGGTGCAGCCCGGGCAGGTACTGGCCGATCCGGTCGTCGAGCTTGCACAGTCGCTGCTCGCGCAGCTTCAGGACGCCGGCCGCGGTGAAGCTCTTCGAGTGCGACGCGACCCGGAAGCGATGCCGCGGCGTCAACGCGGCACCGTTGCCGAGATCGGCCGCGCCGAACGCCTGTTCGAGCACCAGCTTCCCCCAGTGCGCGATCGCGATCGCGCAGCCGGGTTGCTCGGTCAGGCGCATCTGGTGCTCGATGAAGCGCGGGATGTAGTCGAGCGCCGGGGCGAGCCACTTGTTGTCGTTGGGCATGTTCATCAGTCCACGCGTCTGAAGTCGATGAATCCGCGCGCCGCGTCGACGCCGACGAGCTCGACGCGCGGCTGGTCGCCGACGTCCAGCCCCTCGAAGCCCTGCACGACGCGCCCTTCGGCGACCGGGTTCGAAATCCGCACCCAGGTGCCCTTGGCCGACGCGCCGGTGACGATGGCCGCGAAGCGCTGCCCGATGCGTGGCGCGAGCAGCAGCGCCGCGGCCGACTTGCGCACCTGGCGCTCGACCTTGTTCGCGTTGTCCTCCTGCAGCGTGCAGTGCTGCGCCAGCTGCGTCAGCTCGGCGTCGCCGAGCGGCGGCGCTGCGCCGGCCAGCGCGGCCTTCAGCAGGCGCTGCGTGACCAGGTCGGGGTAGCGGCGGTTCGGCGCGGTCGAGTGCGTGTAGTCGTTGACCGCGAGGCCGAAATGGCCCGGCGCGCGCTGGCCGGGGCGCGACAGCATGTACTCGCCGGAGCCGAGCAGCTTGACGATCGTCAGCGAGAGCTCGGCGAATTTCTCGGGCGCGGCGAGGCGGCGTCGCGTCAGGAAGGCGTCGAGCGCGATCGGGTCCGGCGCGGCCGGCAGCGCCTCGCCGAAGCCCGCGGCGATCTCGGCGATGCGCTGCCAGCGTTCCGGCTCGCGCAGGAAGCGGCGCAGCGAAGGAAAGTTGCGACTGTCGAGAAAGCGCGCGGTGACGCCGTTCGCCGCGATCATGAAGCCGGCGATCAGCTCCTTCGCGCGGTTGCCGTCTTCGGTGCGCAGGTCGGTCAGCACGCCGTCGCTGCCGAACACCGGCCGCGCCTCGGGCGTCGACAGGCTCAGCGCGCCGTGCTGGCGGCGCAGTTCCTTCAGCGCGCGGCCGGCGCGGTCCTGCGTGCGCAGCTGCTGCTCGAGGCCGGGCCGGGCCGCGACCTTCGCCGGGATCGGCGCCTTGCCGTCGAGCCAGTCGGCGACGGCGTTGTACGCGAGCTTCGCGTGGTTGCGCACCAGCGCGCGGCAGACCGGCGCCGCGTTCGCTCCCGGACTCAGGGCCGGGCCCGCGCCGATCGCGATCTCGATCACCAGCGCAGCGCGATCCTCGCCTTCGTTCAGCGAACTCAGGTCGGTCGAGAGCCGCAGCGGCAGCATCGGGAACACGCCGGCCGCCGTGTAGACCGAGGTCGTGTTGGCGCGCGCGTGCGCGTCGATCGGGCCACCGGCGCGCACCAGCACGTCGACATCGGCGATCGCGATCAGGATGCGCTGGACACCGTCGGCCTCGGGCAGCGCGACGGTCAACTGGTCGAGGTCGCGCGAATCGTCGTTGTCGATCGAGCACCAGAGCAGCTCGCGCAGATCGCGCAGTTCCGCGGGCGCGGCGAGCGGCTCGACCAGCGCGGCCGCCTCGCTTTGCGCCGCGGCCGAGAACTCGGGTTCGAGGCCGCGCTGGCGCATCGCGTCGCGGGCAAGGTTCAGCAGCTCGTGAGGGTCCATCGGCAATGCGGCGCGGGGCGAGGGTGCGGAGCGCTGATTGTGTGACAGCCGCGCCGCGGCCCGCAGCCCGGCCATGTCTCGATTCGCACATCTCGATTCGAATCGATAGTTGTTTTGTACAACTTAAGGAACTAGAGTCGATACGACGCGTCACGGAGATGGCATGAAGCCAGCGACCCACCTGCTGATCATCGACCCGCAGAACGACTTCTGCGACCTGCCCGAGGCGCGCCGCCCGGCCGGCGTCGCGCCGGCGCTGCCGGTCCCCGGCGCCGATGCCGACCTGCGGCGCCTCGCGGCGCTGATCCGCGCCACCGGCGACCACCTCGACGAGATCACCGTGACGCTCGATTCGCACCAGCGCCTCGACATCGCGCACCGACCTTCTGGCAGCGCGCCGACGGCGCGCCGGTCGCGCCGTTCACCGAGATCACCGCGCTGCAGCTGCGCCGTGGCGAGTTCGCACCGCGCGACCCGGCGGCGCTGCCGCGCGCCCTCGCCTACCTCGACGCACTCGAGGCCGGCGGCCGCTACACGCTGATGGTCTGGCCGGTGCACTGCGAGGTCGGCCGCTGGGGCCACGAGGTGCATGCCGACGTGGCTGCCGCGTGCCGCGCGTGGGAGCAGCGCCGCGGCCGCAGCCTGCAGCGGGTGCGCAAGGGCGAGAACCCCTGGACCGAGCACTACAGCGCGCTGCTCGCCGAGGTGCCCGATCCCGACGACCCGCACACGCAGCTGAACCGCGCGCTGCTCGATCGGCTCGACCGCGCCGGGCGCATCCTGATCGCCGGCGAGGCCAGCAGCCACTGCGTGCGTGCGACGACCGAGCACATCGTCGCGAACCTGCCCGGTGGCCGGCCGCAGCGCCTCGCCCTGGTGACCGACTGCATGAGCCCGGTCGGCGGCTTCACGGCGCAGCACGACGCCTTCTTCGCCGAGATGCGCGGCCACGGCGTCGCGCTCGTCACGTCCGACGAACTGCACGCGCAGCTCGCCTGAGCATCGAGAAACCATCGATGTTGACGCTCACGATCGCGCAGCTGAACTACACCGTCGGCGACATCGAGGGCAACACGCGCCAGATGATCGCCGCTGCGCAGCAGGCGGCGCGCGACGGCAGCGAGCTGGTCGTGTTCTCCGAACTCTCGCTGACCGGCTACTACCCCGGCGATCTGCTCGACGAGCCGCTGTTCCTCGCGCGCGTCGCCGAGGGCCTGGCGAGCCTGCAGCAGGCCTCGCGCCGATGGCCCGGACTGCACTGGGTCGTCGGCGCGCCGATGCCGCACGACGGCCCCGGCAAGCGGCTGCAGAACGCGCTCGTCGTGCTGCGCGACGGCGCGATCGTGCTGCGCTATGCGAAGCAGCTGCTGCCGAACTACAACGTGTTCGACGAGCACCGCCATTTCGAGCCCGGCCCGGATGTCGCGCGCGTGCTGCGCATCGGCGCGACGCAGGTCGGCCTGATGATCTGCGAGGACGGCTGGAACGACGAGGGCCTCGACTACGCCGTGAACCCGTTCATGCGCCTGGCCGATGCGGCGCCGGACCTGGTCGTGTCGATCAACGCGAGCCCGTCGGAGCTCGGCAAGCGCGAGCGGCGCCACCAGGTCTTCGGCGACGCGTGCCGGCGCCACGGTTTTCCGCTGCTGTTCGTGAACCAGATCGGCGGACAGGACCAGATCGTGTTCGACGGCGCATCGTTCGCGCTCGAACCGGAACGCGGCGTCGCGTTCGAGGCGAAGCGCTTCGTCGAGGACGTGACGACGCTGCGCTTCGACAACGGCCGCTTCACGGGGCGCGACGGCGCGGCGCTGCCGCCGGTCGCGGCGCAGGGCCTGCCGACGATGGCGTTCTACCGGGCCCAGATCATCCTCGGCCTGCGCGACTACGCGCGCCGCTGCGGCTTCTCGCAGGCGGTCGTCGGCGCGTCGGGCGGCATCGACAGCGCGCTGACGCTGGCGCTCGCGGTCGAGGCACTCGGCGCCGCGAACGTCGTCGCCGTCACGATGCCGTCGGACTTTTCGTCGGCCGGCTCGGTCGACGATTCGGTGGCGTTGTGCCGCGCGTTCGGCGTGCCGCTCGCGACGCATCCGATCAAGGCCATGGTCGCGAGCTACACGGCGCAG
This sequence comes from Rhizobacter sp. P5_A1, assembly GCF_056400745.1. NCBI lineage: Bacteria > Pseudomonadati > Pseudomonadota > Betaproteobacteria > Burkholderiales > Sphaerotilaceae > Rhizobacter > Rhizobacter sp. P5_A1. The sequence goes on along the minus strand of NZ_JBFUKR010000003.1, from coordinate 287,702 downwards.
TTCGAGACCAGCTTCGGCACCGCGCTGCGCGGCCTGCCGCTCGAGAACCTGCAGGCGCGCATCCGCGGCACCGTGCTGATGGCGCACTCGAACACCTTCGGCCACCTGCTGCTGACGACCGGCAACAAGTCGGAGATCTCGGTCGGCTACTGCACGCTGTACGGCGACACCAACGGCGGCCTCGGACCGATCGGCGACCTGTACAAGACCGAGGTCTTCGCACTCGCGCAGCACGTCAACGCGAGCGCGGGCCGCGCGCTGATCCCGCAGGCCATCCTCGACAAGGCGCCTTCCGCCGAGCTCGCGCCGGGCCAGCGCGACACCGACAGCCTGCCGCCCTACCCGGTGCTCGACGAGATCCTGAAGCTGCTGATCGAAGGCCGGCGGCTCGGGCGCGCCGAGTACGACGCGGCCAGCGCATTCGTCGCGCGGCTGCGTGCGCAGCCCGACGGCGAAGCGCTGGTGCAACGCGTGCGCGGCATGATCGCGCGCAACGAGTACAAGCGCCGCCAGGCGCCGCCGATCATCCGCGTGCGCCCGCGCGCCTTCGGCATCGGGCGCCGCATGCCGATCGCGGCGAAATTCGTCTGAAGAGGCCGCGACGATGCCGCAGACCCGCCCCGATGTCGCCGTTCTCGTCGGCCGCTTCCAGCCCTTCCACAACGCGCACCTCGCGCTGCTGCGGCGCGCGCTCGAGATCGCGCCGAAGTGCGTCGTCGTGATCGGCTCGGCGCACCAGGCGCGCACGCCGAAGAACCCGTTCAGCTGGACCGAACGCGCCGAGATGATCCGTCTCGCGCTGCCCGAGGCCGACCGCGCGCGCGTGCGCTGCCTGCCGGTGCGCGACTACTACGACCCGGAACGCTGGGTGCGCGTCGTCAGTGCGGCGATCGCCGAGCCGGCGCCGGTCGGCAGCCTGCAGGTCGCGCTCGTCGGCCACTTCAAGGACGCGACCACCGAGTACCTGCGCGGCTTTCCCGGCTGGGCGCTGGTCTCGGTCGATCGCCTGCCCGGCGCCGGCGGCACGCAGCTGCGCGACGCGCTGTTCGCCGGCGAACCGGCGCTGCTCGAGGCGACGCTCGCCGCGCTCGTCGACCAGGCGCCGCCGACGACGATCGGGTTCCTGCGCGCGTGGGCCGAGCTGCCGTTCGTCGCCGCGCTCGCGGCCGAGTGGCGGCTGCTGCGCGAGTACCGCGCGGCCTGGCGCGACGCGCCGTACCCGCCGGTGTTCGTGACCGTCGATGCGGTCGTGCGCTGCGCCGACCGCGTGCTGCTGATCCGCCGCGGCCAGCCGCCCGGCGCCGGCCTGTACGCGGCGCCGGGCGGCTTCATCGAGCGGCGCGAGACCGCGTACCAGTCGGCGCTGCGCGAGCTCGCCGAAGAAACGCACCTCGAGCTGCTCGCCGAGACGATGCGACGCAGCCTGCGCGCGACCGCGGTCTTCGATCACCCCGACCGCAGCCTGCGCGGTCGCACGATCACGCACGCGCACTACTTCGATCTCGGCGAGCGCGAGCTGCCCGAGCTGCGCGCCGGCGACGACGCGCAGGCCGCCGCGTGGGTGCCGATCGACGCCATCCCGGCGTTGGAAGACCGCTTCTACGACGACCACTTCCACATGCTCGATCACTTCCTCGTGCTGACGCACGAGGGGCTGGCGACCTGAGGGCATGACGGCATGAAGGATTTCGCGCGCCCGTTCACGACCGTCGATGTCGTGATCTTCGCGGTGCACGACGAGGCGCTCGACGTGCTGCTCGTGCAGCGACCCGCCGGCACGGCCGAACCGTTTCCGGGACGCTGGGCGCTGCCCGGCGGCTTCGTCGACACCGCGCTCGACGCCGACCTGCTCGGCTGCGCGCGGCGCAAGCTGTTCGAGAAGACCGGTGTCGCGAGCCCGTACCTCGAACAGCTCGGCAGCTGGGGCAGCGCGACGCGCGACCCGCGCGGCTGGTCGGCCACGCACGCGTACTTCGCGCTGGTGCCGGCGCACGATGGCGCGCCGCTCGCGAAGGGCGCGAACGCCGCCGACATCGGCTGGTTCGCGGTCGACACGCTGCTGCCGCGCGCGCAGCTCGCGTTCGACCATGCGCAGATCCTGCAGACCGCGGTCGAGCGGCTGCGCAGCAAGGTCGAGTACACCTCGCTGCCGGCCTTCCTGCTGAGCGAGCCCTTCACGCTGCCGCAGCTGCAGCGCACCTACGAGGCGGTACTCGGCCGGGCAGTCGACAAGAGCGGCTTTCGCACGCGCATGCTCGCGGCCGGATTTCTCGACGAGGCCGGCGTCGTTGATAGCGGCTCGAACCGACCGCCGATGGGCTACCGGCTGCGCGACCGGCAGCGCGCGGTCGTGTTCCCGAGAACCTTCCGCCCGCGCGCGTGAGGCGGACGCAAGGCGTTGCCGCCAGGTCGGCGGCGCGATGCTGCCGATGCGTTCACCAACTTTCGAGCGCCTGGATCAGTACCGTCTTGATGTCGGCATTTGCAAAGCTCGCATCGATCGAATTGCGCGCCACGGCCCGGAGGTCGTCTTCGGACCAGGCGAACGAATCGCTGCACAACGCGTATTCGCCGACCAGCGTGGCTCCGAGCAGAACGGGGTCATCGGTGTTGACCGAAACACGGACGCCCGCACGGCGTAGGCGATCGATCGGATGCTCCTGCATCGATCGGTAGACGCCCAGGGTGAGATTGGAAGTCGGACAGATGCCCAGGGGAATCTGCCGATCGACCAGCAGTCCGACCAGTTCCGGGTCTTCGATCGCTCGCACGCCGTGATCGATGCGATCGGCGCCCAGCAGTTCGATGGCATCGCGGACACCCTCGGGGCCGCTGGACTCCCCGGCATGAACGGTACGGCGCAGTCCCGCCTGGGCTGCACGCCGGAACGCCTGCGCGAAGCGCGGCCCGGTGCGACCGGCCGCCGCTTCATTGCCATCGATCGACAGTGCCACCACGCGCGGATGGCGCAAGGCCACCAGCATCTCGACCAGCTCGATCGCGGCGTCGGACGACTGGGTGCGCAGCAGGCTCACGCACAGCCCTACCGACGGAAGCCCATCCTGCTCCGCGGCACGGAAGCCGGCGTCGATCGCATCGATCATCTCGGGCAGACGGCCGTGCCAGGACGGCCAGTGCGTCGGGTTGAAGATCACGTCTGCGTAGCCTGCGCCGCCATCCGCCAGGCGCTTGCTGTAGCTGTAACTCAGGTCGGCCAGCCGTTCGCGGGTCGACGCAAGACCGCATGCCCAATCGAGGAAGTGAAGGAAGTCCGCGAGGCCCTCGAACTCGAACAGGCGTTCCCGAGGTCGGGGCATCGGTACGTTCGCCTGCGAGGCCCACTGCGCCAGAACGGTCGGCTCGAAGCAGCCCTCGAGATGCGCGTGAACCTCGGCCTTCGGCAAGGCGCGAAGCCGGTCGAGACGAGAGAGGCAAGTGTCGGGCATGGAGGACTCGGTTGTGCCAGCGGTGCGGGCAAGCGGTGCGGGCAAGCGGCCGCCAGTCTGGCGCATCGGCAGCCGCAACGTCATACGGCAAAGCCCATATCCGGTATGTCGGCATCGATCAAAGGTGAGAACGGCGCTGCGGGTAATCCCTTGGCCTTGAAACTTGCAAGGGCTCGCTCGCCGTCGTACTATTTACCGACCGGACGGTCGAATATGTTTTCGCCAGACTTCGCGATGCACCTTTCGGCGCCGCGCCTTTGATCGCCGCGTGCCGGCGCCGCAGACTCACCGCTTCTCTGACTTGCCAAAGGGCTTCATGGGTTACTCGCTGAATTCGCGAACGATCGTCGCCGTGGTCGGCGCCGGCAGCATGGGTGCGGGCATCGCGCAGCTCGCCGCGCAATCGGGCCACGCGGTGCGCCTGCACGATGCGCAAGCCGGCGCCGCCGCCGCGGCGCTGACGCGCATCGGCGCCGACCTCGACGGCGCGGTCCAGCGCGGCAAGCTGGGGGCCGACGAGCGCGCCGCGGTGCTCGCGCGCATCAGCGTCGCCGACGACATCGCCGCGCTCGTGGGCTGCGGCCTGGTCGTCGAGGCCATCGTCGAGCGGCTCGACGTGAAGCAGAGCGTGTTCCGCGCGCTCGAGGCGGCGCTCGGGCCCGACGCGGTGCTGGCGACGAACACGTCGTCGATCTCGATCACCGCGGTCGCGCAGGGACTGCAGCAGCCGCAGCGGCTGATCGGCTGGCACTTCTTCAACCCGGCGACGCGGATGAAGCTGGTCGAGGTGATCGCCGGCGTCGAGACCGATCCGGCGCTGCCGCCGGCGCTGCACGCGCTCGGCAAGGCCTGGGGCAAGACCTCGGTCGATGCGCCGAACGCGCCGGGATTCATCGTCAACCGCGTCGCGCGGCCGTACTACGCCGAAGGGCTGCGGCTGCTCGCAGAAGGCCTGGCCAGCGCGCCGGCGATCGACCGCCTGATGCGCGAGGCCGGCGGCTTCGCGATGGGGCCGTTCGAGCTGATGGACCTGATCGGGCACGACGTGAACCTGTCGGTCACCGAATCGGTGTTCCAGGCGACCTCGTACGACGCCCGCTACGCGCCGCACCTGATCCAGCAGGAACTGGTGCGCAGCGGCCGCTTCGGGCGCAAGAGCGGGCGTGGCTTCTACGACCATCGACCGGGCGCGGCGGCGCCGGTCGTCGTGCCCGTCGAGGCGACGCGCGCGCCGACGAAGCTGAACCACGCGACGCAACCCGGCCTGCTCGCGCCGCTGCTCGAACGCCTGCGGGCCGCGGGGGTCGCGCTCGCGCCGCTCGAGGGCCTGCCCGACGAGACGCTCGCCTTCGGCCATGTGCACGTCGGCCTGACCGACGGCCGCAGCGCGGCCGAGCGCGGTGCCGCGCTCGATGGCGACCCCTTGCTGCTGCTCGACCTCGCGCGCGATTTCTCGACCACGCCGACGCTCGGCGCGAGCGCCAACGCGAAGGGCGCCGAGCACCTCGGCGAACTCGCCGCGCTGCTGCAGGCGGCGAGCATCGCGCTGATCGGGCTGCGCGATGTCGCCGGCCTCGCGCTGATGCGCACCGTGTGCTGCCTCGCGAACGAAGCGGCCGACGTGCTGACCTGGACCGGCACGAAGGCCGCCGACATCGACACCGCGATGCGGCTGGGCACCGCGTACCCGGTCGGCCCGCTCGCGTGGGCCGATGCGCTCGGGCCGTCGCGCGTCGCGCGCGTGCTCGCGAACCTGCAGGCGCACTACGGCGAGCCACGCTACCGGCGCGCGCCGGCGCTGTCGCATCTGCGCTTCGGCGGAGGCAAGTTTCATGGCCGATGACCTGGCCCCGGCGCAGCCCTCGACCGCGCAGCAGATCGCCGAGCGCGTGCGCGACGGCATGTTCGCGAACGACCGCGCGTCGAAGCTGCTCGGCATGCGCATCGTCGAGGTCGGCCCCGGCCGCGCGACGCTGTCGATGGCGGTGCGCGACGACATGCTGAACGGCCACGACATCTGCCACGGCGGCCTGATCGCGACCTTGGCCGACTCGACCTTCGCGTTCGCCTGCAACTCGTACGACGAGCTGACGGTCGCCTCCGGCTTCGGCATCGACCTGATCGCGCCCGGCCGTCTCGGCGACGTGCTGACCGCGCGCTGCAGCGAGGTCGCGAAGGCCGGCCGCACCGGCGTCTACGACTGCGAGGTGACGAACCAGCGCCTCGAGCGCGTCGCGGTGTTCCGCGGACGCTCGTACACGATCAAGGGCAAGCCGGCCGTTGCCCCACAGAGCGGCCGCTGAGCCGACCCAGGAGACGAACGATGCCCGTCAAGCAACCCGCGCCCGGCGAACTCGAGCCGATCGAAACCGCGAGCCGCGACGAGATCGGCGCGCTGCAGCTGCAGCGGCTTCAACGCACACTGCGGCGCGCCTACGAGAACGTGCCGCACTACCGCCAGGCCTTCGACGCGAAGGGCGTGCACCCGGACGACCTGAAGTCGCTCGCCGATCTCGCGAAGTTCCCGTTCACCGTCAAGAAAGACCTGCGCGACAACTACCCGTTCGGGATGTTCGCGGTGCCGCGCGAGCAGGTCGTGCGGCTGCATGCGTCGTCGGGCACGACCGGCAAGCCGACGGTGGTCGGCTACACCGCGAACGACATCTCGACCTGGGCCGACCTGGTCGCGCGCTCGATCCGCGCGGCCGGCGGGCGTGCCGGCGACATCGTGCAGATCGCCTACGGCTACGGCCTGTTCACCGGCGGCCTCGGCGCGCACTACGGCGCCGAGCGCCTGGGCTGCACGGTGATCCCGATGTCGGGCGGGCAGACCGAGAAACAGGTGCAGCTGATCACCGACTTCAAGCCCGACATCATCATGGTCACGCCGAGCTACATGCAGGTGATCATCGAGCAGTTCACGCGCATGGGGATGGATGCGCGCGCGAGCTCGCTGAAGGTCGGCATCTTCGGCGCCGAGCCCTGGACCGAAGCGATGCGCCACGAGATCGAGACCCACGCCGGCCTCGACGCGGTCGACATCTACGGCCTGTCGGAAGTGATGGGCCCGGGCGTGGCCAGCGAGTGCATCGAGAGCAAGGACGGCCCGGTGATCTGGGAAGACCACTTCTATCCGGAGATCGTCGACCCGGACACCGGCGAGCTCTTGCCCGATGGCGCCGAGGGCGAACTCGTGTTCACCTCGCTGACGAAGGAGGCGCTGCCGATCATCCGCTACCGCACGCGCGACCTGACGCGGCTGCTGCCGCCCACGTCGCGCGCGTTCCGCCGCATGGGCAAGATCGTCGGCCGCAGCGACGACATGCTGATCATCCGCGGCGTCAACGTCTTCCCGACGCAGATCGAGGAGATCGTGCTCGCGCACGGCAAGCTCTCGGGCCAGTACCAGCTGCTCGTGAGCCGCGACGGCGTGCTCGACCAGGTCGAGGTGCACTGCGAGGTGCAGGCCGGCGGCGAGCACACGAACCTGCACGAGCGGCAGCAGATCGCCGAGTGGGTCAGGCAGCGCGTCAAGACGCTGGTGGGCATCACGACCAGCGTCAGCGTGCTGCTGCCCGATTCGATCGAGCGCACGCTCACGGGCAAGGCGCGCCGCGTCGTCGACAAGCGGCAGAAGGCCAAGTAGAGGAACACGACATGTACACGCAAGCGATGGACACGATGGGCAAGGACGAAGCCGCGAAGGCCGTCCGCAGTGCCGAGGAGATGCAGCTGCAGGAGCGCTTCGATGCGCGCATCGACGCTGGCGACTTCATCGAGGCGAAGGACTGGATGCCCGAGCATTACCGCAAGACGCTGGTGCGCCAGATCAGCCAGCACGCGCACTCCGAGATCGTCGGCATGCTGCCAGAAGGCAACTGGATCTCGCGCGCGCCGACGCTCAAGCGCAAGGCGATCCTGCTCGCGAAGGTGCAGGACGAAGGCGGCCACGGCCTGTACCTCTACGCCGCCGCCGAGACGCTCGGCACCTCGCGCGACCAGCTGTTCGACGCGCTGCACAGCGGCCGGGCCAAGTACAGCTCGATCTTCAACTACCCGACGCTGACCTGGGCCGACATGGGCACGATCGGCTGGCTCGTCGACGGCGCCGCGATCATGAACCAGGTGCCGATCTGCCGCTGCTCGTACGCGCCGTATGCGCGCGCGATGATCCGCATCTGCCGCGAAGAGAGCTTCCACCAGCGCCAGGGTTTCGAGGCGCTGCTGACGATGATGACGAAGGGCACGCCGGCGCAGAAGGAGATGGTGCAGGACGCGGTGAACCGCTGGTGGTGGCCGTCGATCATGATGTTCGGCCCGCCCGACGACCAGTCGCCGAACAGCGCGCAGTCGATGCGCTGGGGCATCAAGCGCATCAGCAACGACGAGCTGCGCCAGAAGTTCATCGACGCGACCGTCGACCAGGCCAAGGTGCTCGGCGTGACCCTGCCCGACCCCGACCTGAAGTGGAACGAGGAGCGCCAGGCGCACGACCACGGCGCGATCGACTGGAGCGAGTTCAGGCGCGTGCTTGCCGGCGACGGCCCGTGCAACCGCGAGCGCCTCGCGGCCCGCGTCAAGGCCTGGGACGACGGCGCGTGGGTGCGCGAGGCCGCACTCGCGCATGCACGCAAGCAAGCAATGAAGGAGGCAGCATGATGAGCAGCGAGCAGCAAGCGGAATGGCCGCTGTGGGAAGTGTTCGTCCGCAGCAAGGCGGGCCTGGACCACAAGCACTGCGGCAGCCTGCACGCCGCCGACGCGAAGATGGCGATCCAGATGGGGCGCGATGTCTACACGCGGCGCCAGGAAGGCGTCAGCGTCTGGGTCGTGCGCTCGGACCAGATCGTCGCGAGCGACCCGCGCGACAAGGCCATGTACTTCGACCCGATGGAAGACAAGGTGTACCGCCACCCGACCTTCTACGAGCTGCCGAAGTCGGTCGATCACATGTGAGCGAATGAGCATGCAAACTTCCATCCGACTCCAGCCCAAGCCCGAGGTGCGGTACCTGCTGCGCATCGCCGACACGCACCTGATCCTCGCGCAGCGCCTCGCCGAATGGTGCGGCCACGCGCCGGTGCTCGAGGAAGACATCGCGCTCGCGAACATGGCGCTCGACCTCGTCGGCCAGGCGCGCGCGCTGCTGACGCACGCCGGCGCGCTCGACGGCCGCAGCCTCGACGAAGACCAGCTCGCGTTCCTGCGCGACGAGCGCGACTACCTCAACGCGACGCTGGTCGAACTGCCGCGCGGCGACTTCGCGTTCACGGTGCTGCGCAACCTGTTCGTCTCGACCTGGGCGAAGCTGCTCTGGGAGCGACTGCAGGCCTCGGACGATGCCGAGGTCGCGGCGATCGCCGGCAAGGCCGTGAAGGAAGCGCGCTACCACCAGCAGCACGCCGCCGACTGGATCGTGCGCCTGGCCGACGGCACCGAAGAATCGCGCAGTCGCGTCGACGCTGCGCTGGACGCGCTGTGGCGCTTCACCGCCGAGCTGTTCGAGAGCGACGCGGTCGACGCCGCGGCGCATGCCGCCGGCATCGGCCCCAGGGTCGCCGATCTGCGCGCGCCGTGGCTCGCCGAGATGACCGCCGTGTTCGACGCGGCCGGCCTCGCGATCCCGGGCGAGTCGGCCTTCCGCAGCACCGGCACGCGCGGCGTGCACAGCGAGCACATGGGCTACATCCTGGCGGAGATGCAGCACCTGCAGCGCAGCTTCCCCGGAGGCGTGTGGTGAAGGATGACGGCCCCTCGTCTGGCGGGTACGCCAGCCGATCCCCCGAGGGGATCGCGCCGGGCTTGGGTTGGCCCGGCGCTCCGGCGCGTGGCAGCCGCACCGCAGCGGCGTGGCGCGTGCTCGCCACCGTGCTCGACCCGGAAGTGCCGGCCGTCTCGGTCTGCGACCTCGGCATCGTGCGCGACGTGGTCGACCACGACGACGTGCTCGAGATCGTGCTGACGCCGACCTACTCCGGCTGCCCCGCGACCGAGGTGATCGAGCACGACGTGCTCCGGGCCATCGACAGCGCCGGCCTCGGCCCCGCGCGGGCCACCTTGCGCCGCGCGCCGGCCTGGACGACCGACTGGATCAGCGCCGAAGGTCGCGCCAAGCTGCGCGCGTACGGCATCGTGCCGCCCGGCCCGGCCACCGATGCCGAAGTACCGATCCGCTTCTTCCCGCGCGCCGCGAAGGTGGTGGCACTGGCGTGCCCGCGCTGCGGCAGCCCGAACACCGAACGCCTCGCGGCCTTCGGCTCGACGGCCTGCAAGGCGACCTGGCGCTGCCTTGCCTGTCGCGAACCGTTCGAACACTTCAAGCCGATCTGAGGGCGGGACCACGACATGAGCGTCATCTTTCACCCGCTGCGCGTGCGCGAGGTCATCCCCGACACCGCCGAGGCGGTCGTCGTCGCGTTCGACGTGCCCACCGATCTGCGCGAGGTCTTCAGCTTCACGCAGGGCCAGTACCTGACGCTGCGCACCGAGATCGACGGCCAGGACCTGCGCCGCTCGTACTCGATCTGCGCCGGCGTCGACGACGGCGAGCTGCGCGTCGGCGTGCGCAAGGTCGCCGGCGGCGTGTTCTCGAACTGGATCAACGCGAACCTGAAGTGCGGCGACGTGATCAGCGTGATGGCGCCGCAGGGCCGCTTCTTCGTGCCGATCGAGCCCGGCGCGCGGCGCCACCATCTCGGCATCGCCGGCGGCAGCGGCGTGACGCCGATCCTGTCGACGATGAAGACCGTGCTCGGGCGCGAGCCGCTGAGCGACTTCACGCTGATCTACGGCAACCGCGCGCTCAAGTCGACGATGTTCAAGGAAGAGATCGAGGACCTGAAGAACCAGTACCTGACGCGGCTGACGCTGCACCATGTGTTCTCCGACGAGCACACCGATGCGCCGCTGAACATGGGCGTGATGAACCGCGAGAAGATCGGCGAGTTCCTGCGCACGGTGGTGCCGGCCTCCGGCATCGACCATGCGTTCATCTGCGGCCCGTTCCAGATGAACGACGAGGCCGAAGCGGCGCTGCTCGCGGCCGGCGTGGCCGAGGAGCGCATCCACATCGAGCGCTTCGGGCTGGCTCCGCAAGCGCAGCAGGTCGGTGCGGTGATCCACGAGGCGAAGCCGGGCGACGCCGAAGCGGCGCGCGTCACGATCATCCGCGACGGCCTGAAGCGCGAGATCGCGTTCACGAAAGACCAGCCGAGCATCCTCGACGCCGCCTCGGCGGCCGGCCTGGAGGTGCCGTTCTCGTGCACGTCCGGCGTCTGCGGCACCTGCCGCGCGAAGCTGGTCGAGGGCAAGGTGCGCATGGAACGCAACTTCGCGCTCGACAAGAACGACCTCGCGAACGGCTTCGTGCTGACCTGCCAGGCGCACCCGCTGACCCCCCATGTCGTGCTCTCGTTCGACGAGCGCTGAGGAAACGAAAACATGCCCACCACCCTTCAAAGCTTCATCGCCGGCCGCTGGCTCGGCACGCAAGCCGCGCAGCTGCTGCACAGCGCGATCAACGGCCGGCCGGTCGCGAGCACGCACGCCGAAAGCATCGACTTCGGCGAGGCCGTGGCCTACGCGCGCGCGGTCGGCCTGCCGGCACTGCTCGCGCTCGACTTCCAGCAGCGCGCCGAACGCCTGAAGGCGCTCGCGAAGTACCTGAACGAGCACAAGGAGCAGCTCTACGCGATCTCGGCCCACACCGGCGCGACGCGGGCCGACAGCTGGATCGACATCGAGGGCGGCAGCGGCACCCTGTTCGCCTACGCCGGCGTCGGCAGCAACGAACTGCCGTCAGGCAACCTCGTGCACGAGGGCCCTGCGATGGCGCTCGGCAGACAAGGCGGCTTCGCCGGCACGCACATCCTCGTGCCGCGCGGCGGCATCGCGCTGCACATCAACGCGTTCAATTTCCCGATTTGGGGCCTGCTCGAGAAATTCGCGCCGAGCTTTCTGGCCGGCATGCCGTGCATCGGCAAGCCCGCGACCTCGACCAGCTACCTGACCGAAGCGGCCGTGCGGCTGATCCAGCAATCCGGCCTCCTGCCCGAGGGCGCGCTGCAACTCGTGATCGGCAGCACCGGCGACCTGCTCGACCGGCTCGACGGCCGCGATGTCGTCAGCTTCACCGGCTCGGCCGCGACCGCCGCGATGCTGCGCGTGCACCCGAACATCGTGCGCCACTCGATCCCGTTCAACGCCGAGGCCGACTCGCTGAACTGCGCGATCCTCGCCCCCGACGTAACGCCGGACGACGAGGAGTTCGACCTGTTCGTCAAGGAGGTCGCGCGCGAGATGACGGTCAAGGCCGGCCAGAAGTGCACCGCGATCCGGCGCGCGATCGTGCCGCGCCGGCATCTCGACGCGGTGGCCGAGCGGCTGCGCACGCGCCTGCAGAAGACGGTGGTCGGCGACCCGTCGATCGAAACCGTGCGCATGGGCGCGCTCGCGTCGACCGCGCAGCGCGCCGACGTGGCCGAGCGCGTCGCGACGCTGATGCAGGGCGCCGAGCTCGTCTGCGGCGCGCGCGACGGCTTCGCGCCGCTCGGCGACGGCGTCGCCGAGGGCGCGTTCTTCGCGCCGACGCTGCTGCTCAGCCGCCAGCCGATGACGCACGACGCGGCCCACGATGTCGAGGCCTTCGGCCCGGTCAGCACACTGATGGCCTACGACGGCATCGACGAAGCGATCGCGCTCGCCGCGCGCGGCAAGGGCAGCCTGGTCGCGACGCTCGTGACGCGCGACCCGCAGATCGCCGCGCGTGTGATCCCGGCCGCCGCAGCGCTGCACGGCCGCCTGCTGATCCTCGACCGCGAGGCGGCCGCCGAATCGACCGGCCACGGCTCGCCGCTGCCGCTGCTGAAGCACGGCGGCCCGGGCCGTGCCGGCGGCGGCGAGGAGCTCGGCGGCATCCGCGCGGTCAAGCACTACCTGCAGCGCGCGGCGCTGCAGGGCTCGCCGACGATGCTCGCGGCGGTCACCGGCGAGCACATCCGTGGCGCGAAGGTCAACGACACGCCGGTGCACCCGTTCCGCAGCCACTTCGAGGACCTGAAGATCGGCGACTCGCTGCTGACCCACCGCCGCACCGTCGGTGAGGCCGACATCGTCGCGTTCGGCGGCATCTCGGGCGACTACTTCTACATGCACTTCGACGCCATCGCGGCCAAGGAAAGTCCGTTCGGCCAGCGCATCGCGCACGGCTACTTCGTGCTGTCGGCCGCGGCGGGGCTGTTCGTCTCGCCGGCGCCCGGGCCGGTGCTCGCGAACTACGGCCTGGACACGCTGCGCTTCGTCAAGCCGGTCGGCATCGGCGACACGATCCGCGCGCGGCTCACCGCCAAGCGCAAGATCGACCGCAACAAGAAAGACGCGAACGGCGTCGGCCAGGGCGTCGTCGCGTGGGACGTCGAGGTGACGAACCAGCACGACGAAGTGGTCGCGAGCTACGACATCCTGACGCTGGTCGCGAAGCGGGGCTGAGGGCCGGCGGGTCGCGCCGGCACGGCGCGGCCGCCGCTCAGGCCGACGCGGCCTTGGCCGCCGCCTTGGCGGCCTTGGCGGCTTTCGCGTCCGCTTTCACGTCCGCGCAGGCCTTGGCATCTTCGGTGCGCTTGGCCTTCTTGCTGCGCTGGATGTTCTCGTCGCGAGGGCCGTGGCCGGCGCACGCGAGCTTCTTGCCCTCGGGCTCGGAGGCGGCCTTCGCGGCGGCCTTGGCCTTCTTCGCGTTCGTGGCGGCCTGCGGATCCGGGCCGGCCCAGGACGAGCCGGCGAGTCCGAGGGCGAGCAGCGCGGCGAGCGTCACGAGAGTCTTGTTCATTTGGCGTCCTGTAATGGTGCAGAGCGGGAAGGCAGAAAACTGCCGCCGCCAGTCTGGGCCCTGCGTCGTGAAATATCCTGATGCGGAATGAATCGGCCTGAAACCTGCTTGTGCCCGGTCGATGAAAATTCCTGACCCCCGCCCGTTCCCTCGAGGTGTGCGCAGGCTCTCGGCCGTCCCGCCGGCGCCCGCCCCGCCCGAACTGCCGCCCGCGGCGCCGGCGCCGCTGCGCTTCGGGCGCGTCGAACTGCGCCCCGCCGAGCGCCAGTTGCGGGTCGACGGCCGCAGCGTCGCCATCGGCGCACGCGCGTTCGATGTCCTGCTGGCGCTGAGCGAGCGGGCCGGCCGGCTCGTCACCAAGCACGAGCTGCTCGACCTGGTCTGGCCCGACACCGTGGTCGAGGAGAACAACCTGCCGGCGCAGGTCAGCCAGCTGCGCAAGGTGCTCGGGCCCGACGTGATCGCGACGATTCCCGGGCGGGGCTACCGCCTCGTCGTGCTGCCGTCGTCCGAGGCGGCGCCCGAATCCGGCGCCGCGGCGCTGCCGCGGGTCGTCGACGCCGTGCCCGCGCCGCCCCGGCTCCGAACCAATCTGCCCGAAGGCCTGCCGGCGCTGATCGGCCGCGACGACGATCTCGCCCGGCTCGGCACGCTGATCGATGCGCATCGGCTCGTGACGCTGGTCGGCGCCGGGGGCATGGGCAAGACGCGCCTGGCCCAGGCGCTGCTGCACAGCCGCCGCGCCGACAGCGAGCGCCACCCGCACGGCGTCTGCTGGATCGAGATCGGCGCGGCCAGCGACGCCGGCACGCTGCCGCACGTGATCGCCGCGGCACTGGGCGTGCGGCCCGGGCCCGGCGAGCCGCTGGCCGGGCTGATCGCCGCGCTCGCGCCGCTGGGCGTGCTGATCGCGCTCGACAATGCCGAGCACCTGCTGGCCGACGTCGCCGAAGTCGCGCACGCGCTGTACGAGGGCGCCGCACAGGTGCGCATCGTCGTGACCAGCCAGGCGCCGCTGAAGCTGCGTGCCGAGCGCCTCTACCGGCTCGGGCCGCTCGCGGTGCCGCCCGGCCCGTTGCCGGCTGACGCGGCGCTGGGCTTCGGCGCGGTGGCGCTCTTCGCCGAACGGGCGCAGGCCGCCGACGCCCACTTCGCGCTGACCGATGCCAACGCGGCCGACGCGATCCGCGTGTGTCGCGCGCTCGACGGCCTCGCGCTGGCCATCGAACTGGCCGCCGCGCGGGCGCCGCTGCTCGGCGTGCGCGGGCTGGCGACCTCGCTGCACGAACGCCTGAGGCTGCTGACGACCAGCGCCGACCGCCTCGCCCCGGCGCGTCAGCAAACGCTGCGCGCCGCGCTCGAGTGGAGCCACGGCTTTCTCGGCGAGCCCGAGCGGCGCGTGTTCCGGCGCATGGCGGTGATCGCCGGCAGTGCCTCGCTCGAGCTGCTGCAGCAGGTCGTCGCGGACGCCGATGGCGCCGGCGCGCTCGACGGCTGGGCGGCGCTCGATGCGCTCGAGGTGCTGGTCGATCGTTCGCTGGTCGCCGTCGTCGGCGGCAACGCTGCCGTCGCGCCGCGCTACCGGCTGCTCGATTCGCCGCACGCCCTCGCGCAGGAGCGGCTCGGCGCGGCCGGCGAGACCGAGGCCGTGCGCCAGCGCCACGCGCTGGCGGTCGCGGCGCGCTTCGACGCGGCCTGGGGCGAGCGCTACAGCGGCGCGATCGGCTGGGACGACTGGGCGCGCGCGCTCGAACCCGACCTCGACAACGCCCGCGACGCGTTCGCCTGGGCCAAGGAAACCGGCGATGCGGCGACCGCGCTCGCGATCATGCCGAGCCTCGTCTGGGCGCTGCGGCAGTCACTGCACGACGAGCAGGCGGTGCACGCCGACGCCTGCGCCGCGCTGGCCGACGACTGCGAAGCGTTGATGGACCGCGACGTCGCGCCGGGCCTGCGGGTGCGCGCCTGGATCGCGATGAACCTGGTCTGGGTCAAGCGCGATCCGCAGCGCGCGCATGCGGCGGCGCTGCGGGCCGTGCAGCTGGCGCGCGAATGCGGCGATCGGTTCGGCCTGTACTTCGCACTCGGCCGCACCGTGGTCGCGCACGCGCGGCGTCGCGACAGCGGCGCCGCTGAAGCGGCACTGACCGAGATGCAGGCGATCGAGGAGCCCGACTGGCCGCCGCAGCGCCGCGTGCTGCGCGCCGCGGCCGAGTCGTACTGCGATTGGCGCTCGCCGGGCGAGGTCACCGGCGCGCTCGACCGCATCCGGCACAGCCTGAGCCTGTACCGGGCAGCCGGCGACGGCCTCGGCAGCGTGGCCGGTCAGATCTATGTCGAACTCGGTGCCGGCGACGCGCCGCCGCACGGCACGCGCCATGCGCAGAGCCTGGCGCGTGCGCAGCTGAACCTCGGCGCGGCCTGGCTCGCGATCGGCGACGCTGCGCAGGCCCGCGCCGCGCTGCAGACCGGCTGGCCCGAGGCGGCGCGCTTCGAGCTGCAGGCCTGCTATGCCGATCATCTCGCGCTGCTCGCGGCACTCGAGGCCCGGCCGCGCGCCGCGGCGCTGCTGGCCGGCTGTGCGCAGGCCGGCTACGAACGCCTGCAGGACACGCGCCAGCGCAACGAGGCGCAGGCCGTCGAGCATGCCCGTCGGCTGGTCTGCGCGAGCCTGACCGACGCGGAGTTCGAGCAGCTCCAGGCCGACGGCGCGCGGCTGCACGACGCCGAGATCGCCGCGCTGGCCTTCGCCGCGCAGGACCCGTGAAGGCGTCGCGAGCCGCGCGCGATATCAGGGAACGGGCTTGAAGCCGAACACCGGCGGGTTCATGCCGCAGGTGACATCGCTGCCCGACACCTTGCCCGTCGCATTGACGACGAACTTTGACTTCGCGCTGCCGGTGATCGTCAGCGGCGCGGTCAGGTTCAGGCCCGAGGTGCTGCTGGTCGAGGTCGGCTGGATGAAGGTCTGCCCGCCGGAACCGGCCGAGGCGTTGGTCGTCAGGTAGAGGTACACCGCGTCGGCGTTCGGCGCGGCGTCGGTGCCGGTGCAGCTCGTCGTCGCGCCGGCGGCGTCGGGTGCGTGCGTCGTGCCGCCGTTGTCGGAGCGGCACACATCGGCGACGTATTCGGTCCCGGCGGTGCACGAGCCGGCGCTGGCGCTCGGCTTGAACTTGATCAGGTCCGACATCTTGATGATGACGCACTGATAGGTTCCGTCGGCCGGGTTGCCGCTGCCCAGCGTCGGGGTCGACAGGAAGTCGACCTCGGTCGCGGTCGGGCTGGAAAACACCGTCACCGGGCTCGTGCACAGCGGGCTGGTCGACAGCATCACCGAGTAGACCTGCAGCTTCAGCGAGCTGGCGTCGAGCGCCATCGCGCTGCACGAGAAGAACACGCCGGCCAGCAGCGCCAGCGGAGACTTGAATGCGTTCATGCGTTGCACCGCGCGCGTCAATTGCCGGCGCCGACGATCGTCAGCTTGTCCGCCGTCGCGGCCTCGTCGCCTCCGCCACCGCAGGCCACGATCACGGCCGCCAGGCCGAGCGCACAGAGTGCCATTGCAAAGACGCGTTTCATGAGGACTCCGTCGGGAACGGTGGAAGGTGAGTCGCTATCGGCCCGATTCCGCCCCGGTTGAGCCTCGTCGACGATCAACGCGCCGGGCACCGTGATTTGCGACCGTTGACCTCGCCGCGTCAGGCCCTGCCGCGCTCTCGCTCAATACCCGAGCGCCAGCCCCGTGTTGTGGCGCGGGTCGTTCGCGCCGTAGAAGCGGTTCCTGCCGACCGGCTTGCCGCCGAGCGACGGCGCGCCGACGAGGATCGCCGCGAGGTGGTTCGCCGGCCGCATGTCGGCGAGCTTCTGGCCCCGGCTCTCGAGCAGCTTGCGCGTGTCGGGGCTGAGCGCGTAGGGCTCGACCTCGGTCGCATCGGGCAGCCACTGCTGGTGGAAACGTGGCGCGTCGACCGCCTCCTGCACGTTCATGCCGTAGTCGATCACGTTGACGATCGTGTGCAGCACCGACGTGATGATGCGGCTGCCGCCCGGCGTACCCACGACCATCACCGGCTTGCCGTCCTTCGTGACGATCGTCGGGCTCATCGAGCTGAGCGGGCGCTTGCCCGGCGCGATCGCGTTCGCCTCGCCCTGCACCAGGCCGTACAGGTTCGGCACGCCGACCTTCGAGGTGAAATCATCCATCTCGTTGTTCAGCAGCACGCCGGTCTTCGCCGCGGTGACCTTGGCGCCGAACCAGTCGTTCAGCGTGTAGGTCACCGAGACCGCGTTGCCCCACCGGTCGACGATCGAGTAGTGCGTCGTGTTGCGGCCCTCGTGGGGTGCGACGCCCGGCTTGATGTCCTTCGACACGCCGGCCCTGTTCGGATCGATCGCGGCACGGATCTTCGCGGCATGCTCCTTCGACAGCAGCCGCTCGACGGGGTTGTTCACGAAACCCGGATCGCCGAGGTAGCTGTTGCGGTCGACGTAGGCATGGCGCATCGCCTCGATCTGGTAGTGCACGGCCTGTGCCGAGCGAAAGCCGAGTTCCTTCAGCGGATAGCCTTCGAGCACGTTCAGGATCTCGCAGACGATCACGCCGCCCGAGCTCGGCGGCGGCGCCGAAACGACCCGGTAGCCGCGGTAGTCGCACTCGACCGGCTTCAGCTCGCGGGTCTTGTACTGGTCGAGGTCGGCCCGGGTCATGATGCCCTTGCCGGCCTGGCTCGACGCGACGATCGCGGCGCCGACCGGCCCCTTGTAGAAGCCGTCTTCGCCCTTGTCGGCGATCGCCTTCAGCGTCGTCGCCAGGTCCTTCTGCACCAGCTTCTGGCCGACCTGGAACGGCTCGCCGTGGTTCAGGAAGATCGCGGCCGAGGCCGGGTCCTTCCTGAAATCGTCGGTCGCGGTCAGGAGCATGTCGATGTCGCCCTGGTCGAGCGCGAACCCGTCCCGCGCGTACCTGATCGCCGGCGCGATCAGCGCGGCGCGCTTCATCGTGCCGTACCGGCTCAGCGCGAGCTCCATGCCCGACACCGTGCCGGGCACGCCGACCGCGAGGTGGCCCTCGGTGCTGAGGCCCTTGACGACGTTGCCGTCCTTGTCGAGGTACATGTCGGCGGTCGCGGCCAGTGGCGCCTTCTCGCGGAAATCGAGAAAGGTCTTGCGACCGTCGGCGAGCTGGATCGTCATGAAGCCGCCCCCGCCGAGGTTGCCCGCCGCCGGGTAGACGACCGCCAGCGTGTAGCCGACCGCGACCGCCGCGTCGACCGCGTTGCCCCCGTCCTTCAAGACATCGACGCCGACGCGCGTCGCCAGGTGCTGCGCCGTGACGACCATGCCGTGCTCGGCCGCGACGGGCGCTGGCGAGGCCGCGCGCGCGCCGACGCCGATGCACAGTGCGAGCGCCGCGGTCAGCAGCCGCGCGGCGAGGCGGTCGCGCGTCACGCGAACGGCGACGGCTCGAACTCGCCGGCGAGCGCGCGCCACACGCGCGGCGGCGTCAGCGGCATCTGGATCTGCTCGGCCGCACGGCCCAGGCCCGCGCGATCGAGCGCATCGACGACCGCGTTGACGACCGCCGGCGTCGCGCCGATCGTGCCGAGTTCGCCGACGCCCTTCACGCCGAGCAGGTTCGTCAGGCACGGGATCGACGTGTCGAACTCGGTCTTGAAGAACGCGCTCGCGATGTCGGCGCGCGGCATCGCGTAGTCCTGAAAACTCGCGGTCAGGATCTGGCCCGATTCGGGGTCGTAGACGACCCGCTCGGTCAGCGCCTGGCCGATGCCCTGCACCGCGCCGCCCTCGATCTGCCCGCTCACGATCGTCGGGCTGACGACGCGGCCGATGTCGTTCACCGAGGCATACGCGACGACGTCGACGTGGCCGGTGGCCGGGTCGATCTCGACCTCGCAGACGTGGCAGCCGTTCGGCCAGGTCGGCCCGCCGGCCGCGCTGGTCGAGTCGATCACGATGTGCTGCTGCGGCTGCTTCGCGGCGAGCTCGAACAGGCCGACGCCGACATCGGTGCCGACGACCTTGAAGCGGCCCTCGCGGTACTCGATGTCGGCCGGCGCGACCTCGAGCAGCTCGCCGGCGAGCTCCTTGCTCTTGTCGATCGTGCGCTCGGATGCGACGCGCACCGCCGAGCCGCCGGTGAACAGCGAGCGCGAGCCGGCGCTGCCGAAGCCGTTGACGCGGTCGGTGTCGCCCTGCAGCACGCGGATGCACTCCGCCGGCACGCCGAACACATCGACCGCGAGCTGCACGTAGCTGGTCGCGATGCCCTGCCCCATCGCCTGCGTCGCCGAGCCGATCTCGATCACGCCGTCGGCCGAGACATCGACCGTCACGCGTTCCTCGAACACGTTGCCGCCGGTCCACTCGAGAAAGCTCGCGATGCCGCGCCCGCGCAGCAGGCCCTTCGCGGCGCTGGCGGCGCGGCGTGCGTCGAAGCCGTTCCAGTCGGCGAGCGCGAGGCCGCGGTCGAGGATCTGCTCGAAGCGCCCACTGTCGTAGGTCTGCGCCATCGCGTTCTGGTAGGGCATCTGCTCGGGCCGGATCAGGTTGCGGCGGCGCAGCTCGGCCGGGTCGATCTTCATCTCGCGCGCGGCCGCATCGAACAGCCGCTCGGTGATGTAGATCGCCTCGGGCCGGCCGGCGCCGCGGTAGGCGCCGGTCGGCGTGGTGTTCGTCATCACCGCGGTGAAATGCAGGTCGATGGTCCGGATGTCGTAGATGCTGGTCGAGACCCACGGCCCGATCAGCAGCTGGATCGCGACGCCGACGCCCATCGCATACGCGCCGACGTTCGCGAGCGAGCGCACGCGCATCGCGAGCACACGCCCGTTCGCATCGAGCGCGAGCTCGGCCCGGCTGACGACATCGCGGCCGGCCGAGGCCGACAGGAACTCCTCGACCCGCTCGGCCTGCCAGCGCACCGCGCGCATCAGGTCTTTCGCGGCGAACGCGACGACGATGTCCTCCGGGTGCACGCCGGTCTTCATGCCGAAGCCGCCGCCGACATCGCCGACGACGACACGCGTGTTCTCGGTCGTCAGGCCCGGGATCGCCTCGACCAGCGACCCGCGCGCGCCGGTCGGCATCTGGCTGCTGAGGCGCACCGTCAGGTGGTTCGCCGCGGCGTCGAACGCGGCGACGATGCTGCGCGGCTCCATCGGGCTGGGCGCGAGGCGCTGGTTCACGAGCTCGAGCGAGACGACGTGCGCGGCCGCGGCGAACGCCGCCGCGGTGGCCTTGATATCGCCATGGCGCATCTCCGCGGAGATGTTGTCGGGCGCCGCGTCGCACAGCACCGGCGCACCGGGCGCGCTCGCACGCACCGGGTCGACGACCGCGGGCAGCTCGTCGTAGTCGACGAGCACCGCCTCGACCGCGTCGCGCGCCGCATCGCGCGTTTCGGCGACGACCGCCGCGACCGCCTCGCCGACGAAGCGCACCGTGTCGACCGCCAGCGCATGGCGTGGCGCCGAGGCGGCAGGCTGCCGGTCCGCGCGCTGGAACCCTTCCGCGGTCGGCATCGACTTGACACCGGCCGCGACCAGCTGTGCACCGGTGTAGACCGCGATCACGCCGGGCATCGCGGCGGCGCCCGAGGCATCGACCGAGCGGATGCGCGCGTGCGCGTACGGCGAGCGCAGGAACGCGATGAACACCGCGCCTTCGACGGCGACGTTGTCGGCGAACTGCCCGCGCCCGACCAGCAGGCTCGCATCTTCGACACGCTTGACCGCCTGGCCGCTGCCGAAGCGGGTGGCTGCATTGGGTGGGGTGCTCATCGTCGAGGGTCCTTGCGTTGCGGTTCGCGCATCGTAGCCGGCCCTCGGATCCGCTTCAGCGCGCCCGCAAAAGTCAACAATTGTCAGAACCGGCGCCGGGCTTTCCCGACCTGTAAGACCTACCAGTTACGCCGGATGTAGCGCTCGCATAGAACCTTTGCCAGAGCACGCAGGAGCGATGTCAGCGATGCCCTATCTGGCTTCTCGGAGGGAGCGTGCGACACAACATCCGCTCGAGCGAAACGCAGCCGGTCATCACCCCGACGCCACTGCGAACCAGCCCGGCATCGGCGCCGCTGTCGGCACTGTGCCTGATCGCGCGGCTGCACCATGTCGCCGCCGATCCGGCCCACCTGGCGCACCAACTCGGCTGGCCACCAAGCCATGAACCGACTGTTGACGACCTGCTGATCGCCGCTCAGCAGTTGGGCCTCAAGACCAGGCGAAGCCGCAGCACGGCCGACCGCCTCAGTCTCACACCACTGCCGGCACTCGCGCTTCTGACCCATGACGACGTCAATGGTGACGCACCGAAGGTGGTCGTCCTCGCCCAATGCGACGGGCAGCGCGTGCTGTTCCTCGACCCGGCGGCGGGCACCGACGCACAGACCGCGCAACCGACGATCGAGCCGCTCGACACCTTCGCTGCGCACTGGAGTGGCGAACTGATCTTGATCACCAGCCGCGCCAGCCTCGCCGGCGCGCTGGCCCGATTCGACTTCAGCTGGTTCATCCCGAGCCTCGTCAAGTACCGGCGCCTGCTCGGCGAGGTGCTGCTCGTGTCGCTGTTCCTGCAGCTCTTCGCGCTCGTCAGCCCGCTGTTCTTCCAGGTCGTGATGGACAAGGTGCTGGTGCACCGCGGCCTGACCACGCTCGATGTGCTCGTCATCGGCCTGCTCGTCGTGACCCTCTTCGAGAGCGTGCTGACGACCTTGCGCAGCTACGTGTTCAGCCACACCACCAGCCGCATCGACGTCGAACTCGGCGCGCGCCTGTTCCGCCACCTCGTGAACCTGCCGCTGGCGTACTTCCAGGCGCGCCGGGTCGGCGACTCGGTCGCGCGGGTGCGCGAGCTCGAGAACATCCGCAGCTTCCTGACCGGCAACGCGATCACGCTGGTGCTCGATGTCGCGTTCTCGATCGTCTTCGTCGCGGTGATGTTCACGTACAGCGTGCCGCTGACCTTGATCGTGCTCGCCAGCCTGCCGCTCTATGCGATCCTGAGTGCGGCGCTGATGCCGATCCTGCGCGCCAGGCTGAACGAGAAGTTCGCGCGCGGCGCCGAGAACCAGGCGCTGCTCGTCGAAACCATCACCGGCATCCAGACCGTGAAGGCCAGCGCGCTGGAGCCGGTGCTCGCGAAGCGCTGGGACGAGCAACTTGCCGGCTATGTCTCGGCCAGTTTCCGGACCAGCACGCTCGCCAGCTACGGCCACCAGAGCATCGACCTGATCGGCAAGATCGCCAGCGCCGCCATGCTCTGGTACGGCGCACGGCTCGTGATGGACCAGCAGCTCAGCGTCGGCCAGTTCGTCGCGTTCAACATGTTCGCGCAGCGGGTGGCGCAGCCGATCATGCGCATGGCCCAGCTCTGGACCGATTTTCAACAGACCGGCATCTCGATGGCGCGGCTTGGCGACATCCTGAACACGCGCACCGAGGTACCGCCCGTGAATGCCGCGCAGTTGCCACCTCTGCGCGGCCGCATCCAGTTCGACGCGGTGAGCTTTCGCTACCGCCCCGAGGCGCCGCCGGTGCTGCAGCAACTCAACCTCGATGTGAAGGCCGGTGAGGTCATCGGCATCGTCGGCCGCTCGGGCTCGGGCAAGAGCACGCTGACCAAGCTCGTGCAGCGCCTGTACGTGCCCGAGCAGGGCCGCGTGCTGGTCGACGGCATCGACATCGGGCTGATCGACGCCGCGCAGCTGCGCCGTCAAGTCGGCGTGGTGCTGCAGGAGAACCTGCTGTTCAACCGCAGCGTGCGCGAGAACATCGCGATCGTCGACCCGGCCGCGCCGCTCCCCGCGGTGATGCGCGCGGCGCAGCTCGCCGGCGCACACGAGTTCATCAGTGAGCTGCCCGAGGGCTACGACACCATCGTCGGCGAGCAAGGCACCGGCCTCTCGGGCGGTCAGCGCCAGCGCGTCGCGATCGCGCGGGCGCTGTTCACCGACCCGCGAATCCTGATCCTCGACGAGGCGACCAGCGCGCTCGACTACGAGAGCGAAGCGATCCTGCAACGCAACATGCGCGCGATCTGCAAAGACCGCACCGTCATCGTCATTGCGCACCGGCTGAGCTCGGTGCGCAACGCACATCGCATCGTCGTGATGGACAAGGGCCGCATCGTCGAGGCCGGGCCACACGAGGACTTGCTGAAGGTGCCGAAGGGGCTGTATGCATACCTCTGGGGCATGCAGAGCGGAGCCGCCCCATGAGCGCGGCGAAGACTCCGCACCCTCTGCTGGTCGAACTGCTGGCGCGGTATCGCGGCGTCTTCCGCGCGGCGTGGGCGGCGCGGGCCGAACTGATCGGGCCGAAGCGCCTCGCCGATGAAGTCGCGTTTCTTCCTGCCGCGTTAAGCCTGCAGGAGACGCCCGCGCACCCGGCGCCACGGCGTGCAGCGATCGCGGTCTGCGCGCTCTTCGTGATCGCACTGGTCTGGGCCCTCCTCGGTCAGATCGACATCGTCGCGGTCGCGCCGGGCCGCATCGTTGTCAGCGACAACACGAAGAGCCTGCAGCCGCTCGAGGCCGGCGTCGTGCGCCGCGTGCTGATCAGGGACGGCGACGTGGTCAGGGCGGGGCAGCTCCTGGTCGAGCTCGACGCGACCAATGCCGCGGCCGACGGCGCCAGTGTGCAGGAACAGCTGAGCGCCGCGGTCTCGGAAGAGCGACGCACGACGGCGCTCGCCAGGGCGATCGAGTTGAATCGATCGCCGGTGCTGCCTGGGCCGGCCCGACCGAGCGAATCACGGGACAAGGTCCAGTTGCAGGCCGAGTGGGCCGACATAGGCGCCAGGCTCGCGAAGCTCGGTGCCGAGGCGGCCCATCGCCAGGCCGAGGTGGCCACGGTGCGCGAGCTGATCAACAAGCTCGAGGCGACGCTGCCGATCGCGAAGCAGCGCGAGGCCGATTTCAGGAGCTTGACCGAGCAGGGATTCATGTCCAGCCACGCCGGGCAGGACCGCACCCGCGAGCGCATCGAGATGGAGAGCGACCTCGCCACCCATCGCGCGAGACTCGGCGAAGCCCTCGCCGCGGTGCAGGAGGCCAACCAAGTGAGGGCCGCCTATCTGGCCGAGGCTCAGCGCAGCCTGAGCGAGCGCCACGCGCAGGCCGCCTCGAAACGCGAGCAGCTGACGCAAGAGCGCAGCAAGACCGAACAGCGCGCGCGCCTGGCGCAACTGACCGCTCCCGTCGACGGCACGGTGCAGCAGGTCGCGATCCACACCGAAGGCGGCGTCGTGACACCCGCGCAGGTGCTGATGGTGATCGTCCCAAAGGACGCGCAGGTCAGCGCCGAGGTGATCGTCGACAACAAGGACATCGGATTCGTCAACGCAGGGCAGACGGCGCAGATCAAGCTGGAGACATTCCCATTCACGCGCTACGGCACGGTGCCCGCGACGGTGAAGAGCGTCGTGGCCGATGCGGTCAACGACGAGAAGAAGGGAGCGATCTTTCCGGCGACGCTGACGCTGGGTCGAGCGGCGATCGACGTCGATGGGAAGCAGATCAGCCTGAGCCCGGGGATGAACATCACGGCGGAGATCAAGACGGGGAAGCGGCGGGTGATCGAGTACTTGCTGAGTCCGGTGCAGAAGTCGGTCGGGGAAAGTTTGAAGGAGCGATGAGATGCGATTGCCAGAGTTCGCGGTGGCCCCAGCGTACAGCGTGTTCCGAGTCAGCATCACGGCTGCGAGTCCACGGTTGCCAGTCAACGACGCGGTCGAGGTCGATCGACCAAGCAAACGCAGAACAACCGAGCAGGAATCCGGTGTCACCTCAGCTGACAGAGGCCATGCAAGCGATAGCAACTCAAGGGGCGTCGCATGACCGGATCGCCTTTGGACCTGACGCCCTTTGGCCCGTTGCTCAGTGCGTTCGGATTGCTCTACGGGGGGTTAGCGCTCGTTATGACGGCACTTGCGCTTGGGGTACCAAGGCGATGGTGGGTCAAAGTACCGCTGGCTGCAATAGTGCTCGCGGGGTTCACCTACCCCGTGGCGATCCAGGTTCACCAGAAGCGCGAGCAACGTGACGAGATCAAGGCCAAGCTCGCCGAAGCGACTGCTCTCTTTCAGGAGCGATGCAAAAGTGCCGGCGAGAAAGTCACCCGTACGGTCGAGAACGTCGAGGGTCTCTTGTTGATGAATATTCGACCCACGGAGATGAACTACGCCGAGCAGTTCCGCATGGACGATCCATACGGTCGCAACTGCGGGGGCGACGACTGCATCGCGCTGTACTTGTTCGACTACAAGATGGTACCGATCATGCCCGGCCCTAATGCAGGTCTCGAGCCAGTCACTTCTCGCCTGTACGCCTACGTCGACGTTGATGACGTCGCTACGGGGCAACGATTTCGCTATGCCAAGGAATCGGCGGTCTTGCCGCTAACGCGCAAACCGGCATTGGGACCAGGGCCGCGCTATGGAGTCGCGTGGGCCGACATTTCGACTCGCAGTGATCGCGAGCATTGGATCGCCGGCGGTTCGATCAAGGTCGTCGATGTCGAGACCAAGGAAGTCATAGCAGAACGAACGGGCTTCTTGATCGATACCGGGCAGGGCAGCGCCGACGGAGGTCGAAGTCCGTGGCCTTGGGCTCGCTCCAACTCAAAGGGTTGCCCACCGATAGCCGATCACAACCAGACGTTCGTCTCAAGAGTTCTAAAGCCGAAACACATGGAGTAGACATGACCACCAACGCCGTTACAACCTACCTCAAGTATGCGAACCTCCAAATGGCCACGGAGGCGTTTCTGGAGGACTCGGAAAGCTTCCGCGATCAGCTAATCAGTGGCAACAATCACTCCAGCAAATTCACCGAAGTCGTTGCCGATCAGTTCGTGAAAGACTGGAAGGCCGTTGCCTATCGGCCAAATGCGAACACAGGATTCAGCGGAACGTTGTTCGAGTGTCTGGTGGATGATCCGGCCCGCGGTCTGGTGAAAGGCGAATTGGTCCTGAGCTTCCGTTCAACGGAGTTCATCGACGATGCGGCCCGCGACAACCAAGCCACGAATGCGATGGAGATCAAGCCTTACGGCTGGGCTTTTGGTCAGATCGCCGACATGAAGAACTGGGTGGATTCGCTGTATTCGAGTGGGAAGATCACGGCCGACAAGCGGCTGACGGTGACGGGTTACAGCCTGGGCGGACACTTGGCAACGGCATTCAACATGCTGTTTCCCGGTGACGCCGACGCCACCTACACCTTCAACGGCGCGGGGGTGGGACGCACCCTAAACAACGTGTCGCTGGCCACAGCGATCGCGCAGTTCGACCAGATGCGATCGACCGCCGCCGACCTAAGCAGTCAGTTCACCGACGCAAGCGTGATCGCGCTCTATCGGAGCCTACGCGAGGTCCTTAAGAATGGCGCGCTCGTAACCCAGTCACAAATGGACGTCGCGCGCGCCCTAGCGCAAGGATTCGAACAGCCCAATACGCCGCCGTCCTGGGGCGCGCAAGCACGGATGCTCCTGGATGCATTGACGCGCATTCAGACAATCCAGGCCGAAATGGCTCGTGTGGTCGGGCTAAGCAGCGGAGGTGCCACGCCAACGAGTCCCGTAACGCCATCGGCCAGCAGCGTCGAAGCAACGGACCTCAACTACCAGCTCGCGGTGCTGATCGCGTCGCGTAACACCGAATCGATCGGCGTGATCGCCGGCGGCAAGCAAGCGCTGTTCGAGCGGCAACAAGGTCCCTACACGTTCGCCAACTTCTACGATGTGTATGGCTACACGATGCCCTCGGCAGTCTCGAACTCGCAGTTGCACTACGGCACGGCCACACCCGTCTTTATCGAAGACCAGCCGCTATGGCGCGGCGATGTCATCTGGAACGCAATCACTCAAACGTATGAGTACTCGGACACCAAGCTGTTGGTACCCGGCTATTCGCAGAACGATTTCGGCGACACCCACAGCCTGGTACTGCTGGTCGATTCCCTGAGCGTGCAGAACGCACTCGCCGCGCTCGATCCGGCCGTCTCGCAGGACACGCTGAACGAAATTCTGCAGTCTGCTTCGAACGCCACCAAGATGTCCGGAGTCGGCGCCGACAATCAGGGCCAAGCCGAAGGCGATGTGCTGGAACAAGTAGTCGACGCCCTGTACGGAATGTTCAAGAGTCCAAGCGCTCCACGGCTTGATACGACTCACTTGATGCAAGGCGGCACCTGGGCCGAGATTGGGCCTCGCAACCTCCTGTACGCACGCCTAGACGAGCTTGCAGGCGACGCGACATTCAAGGCCATCGCCGGCAGGGTGACTGTGACGTCGGCGGCTGGCGACGCGAGTCTCCCGACTCTCGCGCGCACTAGCCTCGGCGCGCTCTTGACCTTGCTAACGCTATCGCCAGTCCTGATCAAGGCCACAAATCCCGCGGATGCTTCTGCGGTCGAAGCGGCGTTCGCGACCGCCGCGCCCGTCGTGCGAACCGACTGGCTCGCCGACAAGGCGGCCATCGCCGCCGGCAAGCCCGCCACCAACTACACCGACACCTACCTCAACGACCGCCAGGCGATGCTGCAGTGGTCGATGACGCGCAACCTCGCCAACGTCGACGCACTGAACCCTCCCGGCGTGCAAGGCACGCACTACAAGGACGTCGCGTCGGGCGTCGAATTCGATGTGGGCGGCCTGCCCAACGACATCGTCGAGAAGCGCCAAGTCCAGTTCGGCGGGAGCGGAGACGATGCGCTGACCGGCAAGAAGCTCGGCGACCGCCTCTACGGCGGCGCTGGTGTCGACACGCTCCATGGTCTCGGCGGCGACGACTATCTCGAAGGCAACACGGGCGACGACGCACTGTATGGCGACGAAGGCAGCGACGCACTGCTGGGCGGAACTGGCGACGACATCCTCAACGGCGGCGCCGGCTACGACGACCTGTACGGCGGTGCCGGCACCGATGTCTACACCTTCGTATCCAGCTGGGGCCTGGACACGATCGACGACAGCGACGGCCTGGGATCGGTGGTGGTCACCGGCCTGGGTGCGATCAACGGCTCGGGCGCGACGAAGGTCGGCGACGGTGTCTGGCGCAACGCCGACAACAGCGTCTTCTACACCTTGCTCGACATGGGCGGCGGCCGAACCGACCTGCGCATCAGCGTCAGCTCGGCCGATCGAAAGGGTGGCGTGACGATCCGCAACTGGACCCCCGACAAGAGTCTGGGCATCACGCTGCCGGGCGCCGCCGCGCTCATCGCGCCGCACACCGACCTGCACATCGTCGGCGACATGAAGGCCGTCCCCAACAGTTTCGACGACCTGGGCAACCCGATCACGACCGGCGAGGCCCAACCCGATCGCTACGACAAGCTGTTCGACAGCGCCGGGGACGATCACATCGAAAGTTTCGGCGGCGACGACGTGATCTTCGCGCAGCGCGGCGGCAGCAACGTGGTCGAAACCGGAACCGGTCGAGATCTGGTCTACGGCGGGGCGGGTGTCGATTGGATCGAACTCGGCGCCGGCCGCGACTATGCCGGCACGGAGGCGGGCGACGACATACTGTGGGGCAGCGTCGCTTCCAGCTTCGATGCAGTCAATGGTCAACTCGTCGCCCAAGGCGACGACGAAGCCGACTTGATGAATGCCGGCGCGGGCAATGACATGCTGTTTGGCGGCGCCAGTGCCGACGCCCTGCTCGGCGAGGATGGCGCGGATGTCTTGGTGGGGGGCGCCGGCAACGACACGCTGTTCGGCGATCACCTGCTGCCGGTGACCCAGCTCTACTTCTGGGATTGGCAGCATCAGCAGACGACCAACGCCGACGGGAGGACGAACCGCGTGCTGTACGGGTTCGGAACGGCTGGCTATCCGGACCCCGGTTTTGGGCCCGACCAAGGGGCCGACATGCTCTTCGGTGGCGCGGGCGATGACTGGATGTTCGGCGACGGCGGTGACGACTATCTGAATGGCGGCAGCGGCGCCGATTACGTGGCCGGCGGTGCCGGTGCCGACATCATCGAGGGCGGATCGGGCAACGACGAACTCGATGGCGACGGCACCACCACTGACCCGACATCGCTGGACCACATTTCGGCAGCCGAGCACGGCAACGACGTCATCGACGGAGGCGAAGGAGACGACCTGATCTTCGGCGAAGGTGGGGCCGACGATCTCAGCGGAGGCACGGGGAACGACAGGATATTTGGCGATACGTCGACTTTGCCCGCGCAGTACCACGGTGACGACTTCCTCGATGGCGAGGACGGCGACGACTATCTCGACGGCAACGGCGGCAACGACGAAATTCATGGCGGCGAAGGCGCGGATGTATTGATCGGCGGCGCCGGAAACGACGAGCTCTCGGGCGAGGCCGGCAACGACGATCTGTTCGGCGACGATGCCAGGATCGATGCGGCGCTGAACGGCGATGACTACCTCGATGGCGGAGATGGCAACGACCAGCTCGTGGGCGGCGGCGGTGCCGATGATCTCTATGGTTCGGCCGGTAACGACAAGCTGTTCGGCGACGACAACGGCATCCCGCTCGCCCTGCAGGGCGACGACCATCTCGAAGGTGGCGAGGGCGACGACTACCTGAGCGGCCAGGGCGGCGCGGACACACTCATCGGCGGTACCGGCAATGACACGCTGTACGGCGGCGACGGCAACGACACACTCAACGGCGGCGCCGGTCTCGACTACCTCGATGGAGGCGCAGGTGACGATGTCTATGAGGCCAATCTGGGTGAAACCGGCACGCTGACGGGGAGCGCGGTCGAAGCGCTGGGCGACACGCAGGGGCAGAACCGGATCGTGTTCGGTGGCGGCTTCGATATCACGCAGATGTACCTCTATACCGGCGCGCCCGGCGGGGATCCGTACGTGATCCAGGGCAGCTATGCGTTCTATCTGAAGGGGATCATGTCGGGGAACATCGCGCAGATCGCGTTCGATGGCGGATCGAGCTACTCGTCGCAGGCGTTCCGGGCGAGAACCTATGCGAATCTTGTCCAGGTGAGCACGTTCATTCCGAACACCGAGCTGATTGGCGGACGCCAGTCGGACCGTCTCGCGGGGATAGGTGGCGGCTCGAGTTTCTGGGGTGGTCTCGGCAACGACATCATCACAGCCGCGGGCTTCGACAACACCTTCTTCTACGCGCAGGGCGACGGCGTCGACACGATCAGCGACACCAGCGCCATTCGAGATGCCGACGGCGTGCGACGCGAGAGCAAGATCGTGTTCGGAGCCGGAATCGAGCGGTCATCGATCAGGCTCGGTGTCGTCGGCGCGGTGCATGCGCTGGGCACTGCACCAGGGAGTGCGAGTCAGCTCGAGCTGCGAATCGACGGCGATCCGGGTGCTGTGCAGATCAATGGCGGCGTTGGCGCCGAGACCAGCGTCAATCTGATCGAGTTCGCCGACGGCACGACGCTGACGGTGCAGGAATTGGAGGCTGGCGGCTTCGATCTCGTGGGCACCGATGCAGCCGACTCGATCGATGGCACCGCGCTTGTCGACCGGATCGCCGGCGGCCTGGGCAACGACGTGCTCGCGGGCGGCGCCGGGCATGACATCTACCTCTACAAGCTGGGTGATGGCTCGGACGTCATCGACGAGAGCGCTGTCAACGTCTCCGACAACACGATGCGATTCGTCGACATCTTCAGTCCGTACAACGTGCAAGTGCGACGTGACGGAGCGAGTCTGGACTACCAGCTCGTCGTGGGGTCGGAGACCATCACGCTGAAGAACGGCGCGATGAACATCGAGTTCGGCGACGGGACGCTGTGGACACCGGACGTCGTCGCTGCCCGCGCACGGCTCGGCACCAACGGCGACGACTGGATCGTCGGCACCGAGGCGGCAGACACTCTCAACGGCGGCTTCGGCAACGACTTCCTGCAGGGTATGGCGGGCGATGACCTGTTGATCGGCGGCCCGGGAAGCGACACGCTCGATGGAGGCCACGGCAGCGACACCTACTTCATCGAAGCAGGCGACGGCGCCGACATCATCAATGACGATGGCTTCTCGGTCGACACCGACCGGGTGCTGTTCGGCGAAGGGGTCGCGCTTTCGGATCTCGTCTTCAGTCGAGTCAACGGCGTCGATCTGGTCCTGACGAGTGCATCGAAGGGCATTTCGCTGCGGCTCGCGGGCCAGTTCGATCTGACCGGTTCAGGCCGCAACGGGATCGAAGAGCTCGTCTTTGCCGATGGCAGCCGGGTGGACAAGGCCGCCATCGAACAGCTGACGCCGCGCATCACGAACGGCAACGACGTGATCGTCGGTACCGATGCCGACGACGCGATCGACGGCCTCGGCGGAGACGACACGATCCGCGGTCTCGGGGGCAACGATGTGCTGCGAGGCAGTGCAGGCAACGACCGGCTCTATGGCGGGGCGGGCGACGACACCTTCGACTTTCGCGTCGGCGATGGCAGCGACACGATCTCCGATGCCGACGCGCTCGCGAGCACAAACGGCGGAACCGACACGCTGCAGTTTGGCATCGGAATCGGCGTGGCCAGCACGTCCGTGGCCCGGCAAGGAGGCGATCTGCGCATCACCACCAGCGGCGGTGACCAGGTCGTCGTCGAGGGCTACTTCGGGCGCGGCGACTTCGAGCGAATCAGCTTCGCCGACGGGACGGTCTGGACGCAAGCCGACATCGCGTCCAAGTTGCCGATCAGCGGCACGGCAGGCGCCGACGTGCTCTCGGGAACACAGTCGGCCGACGTCATCAATGGCCTGGGGAATGCCGCCGGCACACTGGACACGATCTATGGCTACGCGGGAGACGACGTTCTGGACGGTGGTGCCGGCGCCGACGTGCT
This sequence comes from Rhizobacter sp. P5_A1, assembly GCF_056400745.1. Taxonomy (NCBI): domain Bacteria; kingdom Pseudomonadati; phylum Pseudomonadota; class Betaproteobacteria; order Burkholderiales; family Sphaerotilaceae; genus Rhizobacter; species Rhizobacter sp. P5_A1. The sequence continues at coordinate 255,605 of NZ_JBFUKR010000003.1, read as the reverse complement.
CTACGGCGGCGACGGCAACGACACCTTGCGAGGCGGCACCGATTCCGCCCGCAAGATCGCCTACCGCGATGCGCTCTACGGCGAGGCCGGCGACGACCGGCTGATCGGCGGCGACGCGCCGGCAGACATGGTCGGCGGGCTTGGCAACGATATCTATGTCGTCAACCTCGCGACAGACACAGTTCTGGAGAGCGCCAGCGAGGGGACCGACGACGTGCAATCGTCCGTGACCTGGACGCTCGGCGCCAACGTCGAGAACCTGACGCTGACCGGCGCGGCCACCCTCAACGGGACGGGCAACGGGCTTGACAACGTGCTTGTCGGCAATAGCGGGAAGAACACGCTGACAGGTGGCGCCGGCAACGACTGGCTGGACGGTGGGTCAAGCAACGACACGCTGCTCGGCGGAACCGGCAATGACACCTACGTCGTCGACATCTCGACCGATGCAATCATCGAGAACACCGGCGAAGGCGTCGACACGGTGCTGGCGGCGGTAACCTGGACATTGGGCAGCAATGTTGAGAACCTGACCCTGACGGGCGCCGCGGCGACCAGCGGGATCGGCAACGCGCTTGCGAACGTACTGAGGGGCAACAGCGGCGCCAACATCTTGAACGGTGACATCGGTGCCGACACGATGCTCGGCGGTGCGGGCGACGACACGTACGTCGTTGACAACATCGGCGACATCGTGATCGAGAATTTGGCCGAAGGCGTCGATGCGGTGCAGAGCAGCGTCAGCAGTGCGCTGGCCGCCAACGTCGAGAATTTGACACTGACAGGCGCCGTCGCGATCGATGGCACCGGCAACACACTCGACAACTTGATTGTCGGCAACGGCGCCAACAACACGCTCAGGGGCAATGCGGGCAACGACACGCTCGACGGCAGCGCCGGCAGCGACACGCTGCTGGGTGGCGAGGGAAACGACACCTATGCCGTCGACGCGGCTACGGACATCGTCACCGAGTTTGCCAACGAGGGCATCGACACCGTCCAGTCGGCCGTGGCGTGGACATTGGACGCCAACATCGAGAACCTGACGCTGACTGGAACGAAGGCGGTCTACGGCACCGGCAACGCGCTCGACAACATCTTGATCGGCAGCAGCGCCAACAACATCCTCTCGGGCGGAGCCGGCAACGACAAGCTCGAGGGCGGCCTGGGCAACGACACGATGCTCGGCGACGACGGCGACGACACCTACGACGGCGGCGCCGGAACCGACACGCTGACTGATACGTCGCTCACCTCCAGCGACACCTACCGCTGGGGCCTGGGGATGGGCACCGACACGATCACCGATTCGGGTGGGACGCTCGACCACGTGGACCTGTTCGCCGGCATCACGAAGGGGCAGCTGAAGTTCGTGAAGAACCTGAGCAACCTGGAACTCAGCCTGGCCGGGCAGAACGACAAGCTGGTGATCAAGAACTGGTACACGTCCAGCGCGAGCCAGATCGAGGAGTTCCGCTTGAGCGACGGGAGCAAGGTGCTCGCTTCGGAGGTTCAGGGCTTGCTGAGTGCAATGGCGCAGTTCTCGGCGTCGAAAGGCATGATGACGACCGGGCAGATCAGGCCGAACATGCTGGCCCTGAAGCTCGGGCGCTACGACGACATCTTCGCCGCGTCGGAGTGAACGCTCGTCGCGCGGTGCCGGGCAGCGAGCGGCGCCGCGCTACAGCAATTTCATGACCCCCATCGCGAGCAGACTCAGCACAACGCTGCTCGCGAACGGAATGAACCACTCGCGGCCGAACAGCCGGAAGCGGAAGTCACCGGGCAGCCTGCCCATACCGACCTTCTCGAGCCAGCGGCGCAGACCACTGAACAGGATCAGCGCGAGGAAAATGACCAGCAACCAGCGGATCACAACGTGTGCGTCCGGTCGCCCTGCGCGAAGCCGATCGCCGCGGTGTTGAACGCCGCGTCGCACCCGGTCGCGAAGCCGATCACCTTGAACAGCTCGCCCATCTCGTGCTCGGTCAGCAGCTTCTGCGTGTTCGCGATCGTCTTCACGTCTTCGCCCTGCAGCAGCTCCAGCACCCCGCAGTTCATCAGGAAGCGCGCCTGCGTCGTGTAGCCGAGCACGTCGAGGCCGGCGTTCTGCGCGGCCAGCGCGATGCCGGTGAAGTCGACATGCGCGCTGATGTCCTTTGCGCCGATGTCGGCGAGCGGGTCGGTGTCGGCGCGATGGGCGCGGTGGCACATCAGCGTGCCGGTGTCGCGCTGCGGGTGGTAGTACTCGGCTTCGGGAAAACCGTAGTCGATGAAGAACGCGGCGCCGCGGGTCAGGCGCTCGGCGAGCGTCGCGATGAAGGCCTCGGCCTGCGGGTGGATCTCGGTGACGTAGCCGGCCGCGAACGGGCCGTCGGTGGGCGGGGCAAGTGCGCTCGGCCGGTCGTCCCACGCGAAACCTGCGCCGGGGGCCTCGCGTGGTGCGACCACGCCGCGCTCGAGCCAGTGCGTGCCGTCGAAGCGCAGCAGCTGCACCGGCATCGCATCGAGCACCTCGTTGCCGACGATCACGCCGGCCATCGCGTCGGGCAGCGCATCGATCCAGCGCACCTTGTCGCCGAACCCCGCGAGCCGTTCGCGCTGGCGCTCGCGCAAGGTGCCCGAGAGGTCGACGATCGTGTAGCGCTCGAGCTGAGCGCCGAGCGCCTCGAGCAGCTGCGCCGCGAGCGCGCCCGAGCCAGCGCCGAACTCCCAGACCTCGCGCGTTGCGCTGGCCTGCAAGGCCTGCGCGAGCTGGCGCGCGAGCGCGCGGCCGAACAGCGGCGAGAGTTCGGGCGCGGTGACGAAATCGCTGCCCGACTGCGGCAGCATGCCGAACTTGCGGCCGTGGTTCGCGTAGTAGCCCAGGCCCGGCGCGTACAGCGCCAGCGCCATGAAGCGGTCGAACGGCAGCCAGCCGCCGTTGCGCTCGATCGCGGTGTGGATCAGCCGCGTGAGCGCGACGTGGGCCGCCGATACACTGGCGCCTTGTTGTTCATTCGCTTGCATGCCGCATTGTAGAAACGATGATCGCCACGCCTCGTCCTGTCGTGCTCGTCACCGGCGCCGCCCGGCGGCTCGGCCGCGCGATGGCGCTCGATCTGGCGCGGCATGGGTTCGATGTCGCGGTGCACTACCGCGGCTCGGCCGCCGATGCACAGGCCACCGTTGCCGAACTGCAGGCGCTGGGCGCGCGCGCGCACGCGTTCCAGGCCGATCTGGCGAGCGAGCCTGAATGCCGCGCGCTGGTGCCGGCCGTCGCGGCGCACTTCGAGCGGCTCGACGCGATCGTCAACAGCGCATCGACCTTCGAGTACGACGACCCGGGCAGCTTCAGCGTCGCGTCGATGGAGAAGCACTGGCGCGCGAACACGGCGCCGGCGGTGATCCTGGCGCAGGCGCTGCACGCGCATCTGGCCGGCGGCGGCGCGGAGCGGGCCGGAGGCAGCGGCTGCGTCGTCAACATCATCGACCAGAAGCTCTGGAACCCGAACCCCGACTACTTCTCGTACACCCTGTCGAAGGCCGCGCTGCAGAGCGCGACCGTGATGCTCGCGCAGGCGCTCGCGCCGCGCGTGCGAGTCTGCGGCGTCGCGCCGGGCGTCACACTGCTGTCGGGGCCGATGAATGCCGACGAGTTCGCCAGCGCGCACCAGATGACGCCGCTGCAGCGCTCGTCGACGCCCGACGACATCGCCCGCGCGGTGCGCTTCCTGATCGAGTCGCCGGCGATCACCGGCACGACGCTGCTGGTCGACGGCGGCCAGCACCTGGCCGCGCAGCCGCGCGACGTGCTGTACCTCGCGCAGCAACGCTGAGCCCCACCCGAGAATGCCGCCATGCAAAGCCTGCTCAGCCACCCCAGCCTGATGGATTGCCGGCGCCTGTTCCTGCGCGACTACGAGGTGTTCATCAACATCGGCGTGCACGCGATCGAGAAGACACGCGAGCAGCGTGTGCTGATCAATGTCGACCTGTACATCCCGCTGGCGCTGTCGACGCCGAAGGCCGACGAGCTCGACGAGGTCGTCGACTACGACTTCATGCGCCGCAGCATCGCGGCGCGCGTCGGCAAGGGCCACATCCAGCTGCAGGAGACGCTGGTCGACGACCTGCTCGCGACGATGCTCGCGCACCCGAAGGTGCGCGCCGCGCGCGTCTCGACCGAGAAGCCGGATGTCTATCCGGATTGCGTGTCGGTCGGCTGCGAGGTGTTCGGAATGAAGGAGAAGACATGAGCGCCGTATTGGAAAGCACGCTCGACAACATGCCGGCCGCGAAGGAGGCGAAGCCCTCGGTCGAGCTGACCAAGCTCGGCAAGCGCCTGCATCGCCAGGTCGGCCAGGCGATCGTCGACTTCAACATGATCGAGGCCGGCGACAAGGTGATGGTCTGCGTCTCCGGCGGCAAGGACAGCTACGCGCTGCTCGACATCCTGATCAAGCTGCGCGCACGGGCGCCGATCGACTTCGAGATCGTCGCGGTGAACCTCGACCAGAAGCAGCCAGGCTTCCCGGCGCATGTGCTGCCCGAGTACCTGAAGGGCCTCGGCGTGCCCTTCCACATCGAGGACCAGGACACCTACTCGATCGTCAAGCGCGTGATCCCCGAGGGCAAGACGATGTGCAGCCTGTGCTCGCGGCTGCGGCGCGGCATCCTGTACCGCGTCGCCGGCGAACTCGGCGCGACCAAGATTGCACTCGGTCACCACCGAGACGACATGTTGCAGACCTTGCTGATGAACATGTTCTTCGGCGCGAAGCTGAAGGGCATGCCGGCGAAGCTGGTCAGCGACGACGGCAGGAACGTCGTGATCCGCCCGCTTGCGTATGTCAACGAGGTCGACCTCGAGCGCTGGGCCGAGCACCGGTGCTTCCCGATCATCCCGTGCACGCTGTGCGGCAGCCAGGAGAACCTGCAGCGCGTGCAGACGAAGCAGATGCTGCGCGACTGGGAGCGGCGCTTTCCGGGCCGCATCGACAACATGTTCAACGCGATGGCGAACGTCGTGCCCTCGCACCTGCTGGACCGGAACCTGTATCCGTTCGCGACACTCCAAGCCACCGGCAAGGCCGATGCGATGGGCGACCGCGCCTTCGACGACGACGAGGGCTGCGCGAGCCCGGCGCCGACGGCCGGTATCCCGATCCGCGCCGCGCATCGAACCGCCGAGGAGTGACCGCCATGCTGAGAACGCTTTCTGCCGCCGCCCTCGCGCTGCTGCTCGGCGCGTGTGCCGCCTTCAACAACCTGAGCAACGAGGTCTCGACCTACGGCCCGTGGCCGGCCGATCGCAGGCCGGCGAGCTTCACGTTCGAGCGCCTGCCGTCGCAGCAGGCCCATCCCGAGCGCCAGCTGCAGCTCGAGACCGCGGCGCGCGGCGCGCTCGAAGGGGCAGGCTTTCGCGTCGCGCCGGATGCCGACAGCGCCGAGTACCTGATGCAGATCGGCGCGCGCGTGACCACGAACGACCCGTGGATCTACAACGATCCGCTGTTCTGGCGCGGTGGCTTCTACTACGGCCACTATGGCCGCTGGGGCCGCGGCTGGGGGCCGGGCTGGGGCTGGGGCGGCCCGCACTACGGCCCCTACTACGACTCGCAGACCTTCGAGCGCGAGGTCGCGCTGCTGATCCGCGACCGCAAGACCGGCCGGCTGCTGTACGAGGCCCGCGCACGCAACGCCGGTCCGTCGGCCTCGATCGACTACCTGATGCCGGCGATGTTCGAGGCGGCGCTGAAGGATTTTCCGAGCGTAGGCCCGAACCCGCGCAACGTCACGACGCAGATTTCGAAGCGCTGAGCGCTCGAGCCTGGGCCCGCGTTCACTCGGGGCGCGGCGCGCGCTCCGCCGAGGTGGCGATCGCGCGCAGGTCGTCTTCCCAGCCGGCGAGCTTCTGGGCCGCCAGGTTGCGCTGGTCGGCGCTGGTCGCGTTGTGCAGGTTCGCCGCGAACGCGCAGTTGAACTCGGTCAGGCGCGCCGCATAGCGGCGGTAGTTGTCGCGCGGCGAATGCTCGAGCCGCTCGACATAGCCCTGCAGCGCGGCCAACGCCTGCTCGCGGGTCGCGCCGTCGTTCGCGGTCTTGCCCAGGATGCGCAACGCGTCCTGCTGCCGCGCCCGGCGCTCGGCCAGCCACAGCTCGGGGTCGAACGGCGAGCGCGCCAGCGCATCGGCAATGCGCGTGCGCTGCGCATCGCTGAGCCGGCCATAGAGCGTCTCGGCGCGATCGACGACGCGCTTCAGCGCTCTCTCGGCGCGCTCGCGCGGGTCGGGCTGCAGGTAGTCGTTGCGGAACTCGGCGTTGAACTTCGCGTAGCGCTGGTCGAGGTAGCGGACCTGCTCGAGCGTGATCGTCGGCATCAGTTCGGCCGCCGCCGGCGCGACGCGATCGAAGGCCACGTGCATGCGCTTGACGATCTCGCCCTGCCACTCGCAGACGCGCGCCGGCGTGGTGTCCGACAGCACCTCGACCTTCGCCCGCGCGAGCTGCGCCGCATAGTCGGGCAGCTGCGTGCGCCGGTGCCACGCGAACCATTGGTCGATCGCGCTGCGCACGCGCGGCGTCTGGTCGCTGTCGAGGTCGACGTAGCGGTCGATCCACCAATAGACGAGGTCGGGCGCGGTGGCGTAGCCGATGCGCAGCGCGCTGCAGGCCCCGAGCAAGGCCACGGCGGCCCCGATAATCAGCGACCGGAAACCGAACGTTCGAAAGACTGACAACATGGCGCTCGATATCGTGATCATGGCCGCGGGCAAGGGCACCCGCATGAAGTCGGCCCTGCCGAAGGTGCTGCACAAGCTGGCCGGGCGCAGCCTATTGCAGCATGTTCTGCAGACCGCTGTCGATCTCGGGCCCGATGGCATCGTGGCGATCACCGGCCATGGCGCCGAACAGGTCGAGGCCGCGGTCGCCGCGCCGCACCTGCAATTCGTGCGCCAGATGCCGCAGCTCGGCACCGGGCACGCGGTGCAGCAGGCCGTGCCGAAGCTGCACGACGCGGGCACGACGCTGATCCTGAACGGCGATGTGCCGCTGATCGAAGGGGCCACCGCGCGTGCGCTGGTCGAGGCCTGCGCGGGCACGCGGCTGGCGCTGCTGACCGTCGAGCTGGCCGACCCGAGCGGCTACGGGCGCATCGTGCGCGGCGACCCGGCCGGGCGCCCGGCGCAGGAAGGCGGGCGCGTGCACGGCATCGTCGAGCACAAGGACGCGAACCCGGCCGAGCGCCTGATCCACGAGGTCTACACCGGCGCGATGGCCGCGCCGACCGCGGCGCTGAAGCGCTGGCTCGCGGCGCTGAAGAACGACAACGGCCAGGGCGAGTTCTACCTGACCGACGTGGTCGCGATGGCGGTCGCCGAGGGCATGCCGGTCGTCACCGAGAAAGCCGGCAGCGAGACCGAGGTGCTGGGCGTCAACAGCCCGGTGCAGCTGGCCGATCTCGAGCGCCGCTTCCAGCACCGCCAGGCGCTGGCGCTGATGGAGGCCGGCGTGCGCCTGGCCGACCCGGCACGCTTCGACCTGCGCGGCGCGCTGCGCTGCGGCAGCGATGTCGAGATCGACGTCAACTGCGTGTTCGACGGCGAGGTCGAGCTCGGCGATGGCGTGCGCATCGGCGCGAACTGCGTGATCCGCAATGCGACGGTCGCGGCGAACGCGGTGATCCACCCGTTCACGCACATCGACGGCGAGGCGCTCGGCGTGCGCGTCGGCGCCGGCTCGCTGGTCGGCCCGTTCGCGCGGCTGCGGCCGGGCGCGGTGCTGGGCGAAGAGGTCCACATCGGCAACTTCGTCGAGGTCAAGAACTCGACGCTCGCGAAGGGCGCGAAGGCGAACCACCTCGCGTACCTCGGCGACACGACGGTCGGCACGCGCGTGAACTACGGCGCCGGCAGCATCACCGCGAACTACGACGGTGCGAACAAGCACCGCACGCTGATCGGCGACGACGTGCATGTCGGCAGCAACTGCGTGCTGGTCGCGCCGGTCACGATCGGCGCTGGCGCGACGATCGGCGCCGGCTCGACGATCTCGAAGGACGCCCCGGCCGGGCAGTTGACGGTCGCGCGCGGCAAGCAGGTATCGCTCGCGGGCTGGAAGCGTCCGGTCAAGAAGAAGTAGGCGGCGTCAACGCTGCCGGCGTTCCTGCACCCAGGCTTCGAAGGCCTGCTGCGGCAACGGCGCGCTGATCAGCAGCCCCTGCAGCTCGTCGCACTCGTGCTCGGCCAGGAACGCGCGCTGCGCTTCGGTCTCGACACCCTCGGCGATCACCAGCAACCCGAGGCTGCGCCCCATCTGGATGATCGCGCGCGCGATCGCCGCCGAGTCGCGGTTCGCCGGCAGGTCGTGCACGAACGAACGGTCGATCTTGACCTTGTCGATCGGCAGCTCCTTCAGGTGGCCGAGCGACGAATAGCCGGTGCCGAAGTCGTCGACCGAGATCTGCAGCCCCATCGCCTTCAGGCGCATCAGGCGCCGCTTCACCTCGACCAGGTCGTCCATCAGCATGCGCTCGGTCAGCTCGAGTTCGAGCAGGCCGGCGCCGATGCCCTGCGGCGGCAGCACCGCCGCGACCGCATCGACGAAGCCGATCGAGTGGAACTGCACGCTCGACAGGTTCACCGCGACCGGCGCCACCGCCAACCCCATCTCGTGCCAGCGCAATGCGCAGCGCGCGGCCTCGGCGAGCACCCACTGGCCGATCGGCAGCATCAGCCGGCGCTGCTCGGCCAGCGGGATGAACGCGTCGGCCGAGAGCAGGCCGCGCTCCGGGTGGTTCCAGCGGATCAGCGCCTCGGCGCCGACCAGGCCGCCGTCGCGCGCGCGCACCTGCGGCTGGAAGTGCAGCTCGAACTCGCCGCGCTCCAGCGCCTGCGCGAGCTGGCCCTCCATCACCAGCTCGGCGTAGGCCGAGTTCGCCATGCCGCGATCGAAAAATTGATGGTTCGCACGGCCGCGCGCCTTCGCGCGGTACATCGCCGAATCGGCGTGCTTGACGAGCTCGTCGGGCGTGCTGGCGTCGTCCGGGTACAGCGCGATGCCGACCGACGGCGTCACCGACAGCGGCCGCCCCTCGGCATCGAGCGGCGCGCCGATGCCGACGAGCAGCTTCTGCGCGACCTCCTCGGCATCGGCGCGGTGCTGCCGGCCGCCCGAGAGCCCCGACAGCAGCACGACGAACTCGTCGCCGCCGAAGCGCGAGACCACGTCGGTTGCGCGCAGGCTCGCGGTGATGCGCACCGCGACCGTGCGCAGTAGCGTGTCGCCGACGAGGTGCCCGAGCGAGTCGTTGACGCGCTTGAAGTGATCGAGGTCGATGAACAGCAGCGCCAGGCGCGCCTGGTCGCCGCCGGGCGTGTGCGCCATCTGCTGCGCGAGGTGCGCCATGAACGCGACGCGGTTCGGCAGGCCGGTCAGCGCGTCGTGGTGCGCGAGGTGGTGGATGCGCGCCTGCGCCGCATGGCGGTCGCGGATGTCGCGCACGATCGTCATGCGCAACCGCTCGCCGTTGTGCAGCATCGTGCGCACGATGAACTCGACCGGGATGCGCTGGCCGTGCTTGTCGAGCACGACGCTCTCGTAGCCCGTCTCCTGCCCCGAGGCGATCACCGCGGCGACCTTGGCCACGTGATCGGGCGCGACGAACTCGAGCGTCTTGCGGCCGAGCAGCTCTTCGAGCGGGTAGCCGATCAGCTCGCACATCGGTGCGTTCGCGTCGGTGATCACGCCGTCGCGATGGAACACGATGCCTTCGGCGCTCGCCTGCATGAACTTGGCGAGCCGCTCTTCGGATTCACGCGCGGCCCGCTCGGCCACGCGGTGCGGGGTGATGTCGTGGATCAGCACGATGCAGCCGATCGGCGCAGCGGCCTGGCGCCCAGGGGCGTCGTCCAGGTGCGGCAGCAGGTGAAGTTGGAGCCAGCTTCGATCCGCGTCGGCCGCGCCGAGGACGCGCTCATAGACCACCGCGCCGCGCTGCGCCAGCATGCGCTCGACCTGCGGCTGGAGGTCATGCCCGGCCTCGGTGGCGCTCAGATCGGAGAAGGTCGAGCCGACGACCCTGGCCTCGTCGAGGCCGAAGGTCTGCGCGTAGGCGCGGTTCGCGAACTGGCAGCGCAGGTCGTGCGCGCCGTAGTACGCGATCCGCACCGGCAGCTTGTCGGCAAGCAGCCCGAACAGCGCCGCTTGCGCAAGCGGCGCCGGATCGGAATGCATGGGCAGGTGAGCGGCCATCGCACGACGACGCCGGCGGGGTGGCGCACCGGCCATCGCTGCGGATCATAGTCGCGCGCCCCGGCCGGGGCCGTGGAATTTACGCCCGGCCGGGCGCGGCGCCGGCGGTCTCGAGCGCCAGGCACAGGTCGTCCCAGGCGCGGGCCTTGTCCTCCGGGTTGCGCAGCAGGTACGCCGGGTGATAGGTCACGATCAGCGGCACGCCCTGGTACGTGTGGACGCGGCCGCGCAGGCGGCCGATCGGCTCGGTGCTGCGCAGCAGGCTGTGCACCGCGAACCGGCCCATCGCGACGATGATCTTCGGCTGCACCAGCTGCACCTGGCGAACCAGGAACGGCTCGCACTTCGCGAGCTCGTCGGGCTCCGGGTTGCGGTTGCCCGGCGGCCGGCACTTGATCGTGTTCGCGATGTAGACCTGCGCGGCCGGATCGGCCTCGCCGCGCGTCAGCCCGATCGCGCGCAGCATGTTGTCGAGCAGCTGGCCGGACTTGCCGACGAAAGGCTCGCCCTGCCGGTCTTCCTGTTCGCCCGGCGCCTCGCCGACGATCATCCAGTGCGCGCGCAGGTTGCCGACCCCGAACACCGTCTGGCGCCGCCCCTCGCAGAGCTTGCATGCAGTGCAAGCCGCCACAGCCTCGCGCAGCGCCGGCCACTCGAGCCCCGCCACCGGCGCCTTCGGTTCGGGCCGCGCAACGGGTGGCGTCACGACCACCAAGTCCTGCGGGGCGCCAGCCTCGCCCACCCCCCGCTCGGCGGGGGGCAGGGGGGAGTCAATGGACCCCCGCAGGGGGTCCGGTTGTGGTGCCAACCACAACCGAACCCCCATTTCGCGCAGCATCGCGCGCTGGCGATCATCCCAGCGCATCGGCTGCTCCCGCATCGAACTTCAGGCTCATCACGATCGCGTCTTCACGGCGCCCGAACGGCGCCGGGTAGTAGCCCTTGCGCACGCCGACCTGCGTGAAGCCGAGGCGCTCGTACATCGCGCGCGCCCGCGCGTTGCTCGCGCGCACCTCGAGCCAGAGCGCGCGCGCCTGCTGCGCGCGGCACAGCGCGGCCAGCGCGTCGATCAGCACGCGGGCGTGGCCGCGGCCCTGCACGGCGGGCGCGACCGTGATGTTGAGCAGGTGCATCTCGTCGACGCCGGCCATCGCGACGAAGTAGCCGAGCAGCTCGCCGCGTGCGTCGCGCAGCACGCGCGCCGCGTACCCGGCGGCGAGCGAATCGATGAAGTTGCCGCGGCTCCACGGGAACGCGTAGGCCGCGACCTCGATCGCCATCACCGCATCGACCAGCGCGACGGTCATCGGCAGCAACGCGGGCGCATCGTCGCGCCGCGCATCGCCCTTCCACAGCGCGCTCATGCCGACCCCTTCCCCGCGCGCGCCGCCGCGCGCTCGAGCGTCGTCTGCGCGACCTTGTCGCGCAGGTACAGCGGCAATGCGAGCGCTGCGTCGACGGCGCCGCCGGTCGCCCAGAGCGCCTGTGCCAGCGGCAGCATCGCGCGAGCGCGCGGCAGCGCCGCAGGGGCCAGGCGCGCGGCACCGGTCGCGAGGCGATCGCCGAACGCGCCGAGCGCGTTACCGGCGAGCAGCTCGGGCGCCCGCGCGCGCCACTGTTCGTTAAGCGCGTCGGGCGTCGTCAACCGAGGCGCGTCGAGCGTCGTCCAGCGCGCGTCGGCGAACGCATACTGGGCGGCGTAGACCTCGTCCATGCGCGCGTCCATCACGGCCCAGACGCGCAGGGCCTCCGGGTCGCCGGCGCGCGCATCCTCGGCGACTGCGAGCAGCGTGTCGATCGGCAGCACCGGCTTGTCGGCGCCGAGCGCCAGGCCCTGCGCGACCGCGCAGGCCGTGCGCAGGCCGGTGAACGCACCGGGGCCACGGCCGAACGCGATCGCGTCGAGATCGTGCAGCGTGATCGCGGCGCGCCCGAGCAGCGTGAAGATCGCCGGGATCAACGTCGCCGAGGCCTGCGCGCCGCCGGGCGCCTCGTGCTCGAACACCGCGCCGCGCACGCTCAGCGCGATGCTCAGGTGTTCGGTGGCGGTGTCGAACGCCAGCAGCGACGCGGTCATTCGGGCCGCCGCACGCGACGCGCGAAAAGCGCACGGTCGCAACCCGGCCGTGGGTGTTTCGGGGTCATTGGAAGAGTTTAGCCGCGCCGCTCGCATGCGATCATCGACGCATGCCCTTTCGCTCGCTGCCTCGCGTGCTCTGCGCGCTGGCGCTGCTGCTTTCGTCGGCCACCGCCTGCGCCGCGCCGGACGCCCTGCCCGCCTCCGTCGCGAGTGCGCTCGATCGCGCGAAAGTGCCGCGCGACGCGGTCGTCGCGATGGTCCAGGAGGTTGGCGGCGCGGCCGCGCCGCGCCTGAGCTGGCAAGCCGAGCAGGCCGTGAACCCGGCCTCGCTGATGAAGCTGCTGACGACGTTCGCCGCGCTCGATCTGCTCGGCCCCGCATGGACCTGGTCGACGCCGGTCTGGCTGCAGGGCAGCCTGCGCGACGGCGTGCTCGACGGCAACCTCGTGATCAAGGGCGCAGGCGACCCGAAACTCGTGCTCGAACGCATGTGGCTGCTGCTGCGGCGCGTGCAGCAGCTCGGCGTGCGCGAGATCCGCGGCGACATCGTGCTCGACCGCGCCGGTTTCAACGGCCCCGAGCCCAGCCCCGGCGAGTTCGACGGCGAGGCGCTGCGCCCCTACAACGTGCGCGCCGACGCGCTGCTGCTGAACTACAAGGCGCTGGTGTTCACGATCACGCCGGATGCGGCGCGCGGCGTCGCGACGATCGCCGCCGACCCGCCGCTCGCCGGCGTGCGCGCCGACGCGAGCGTGCCGCTGACGAACGGCGCCTGCGGCGACTGGCGTGCCGCGCTGCGCGCCGATTTCCGCGATCCGCTGCGGCTGCGCTTCAGCGGCGGTTTTGCGGCGGCGTGCGGCGAGAGGGTCTGGGCCACCGCGTACGCCGACCCCGACCGCTACAACGCGCGCGCGCTGCTCGGCCTGTGGAAAGAGCTCGGCGGGCGCATCGGCGGCGGCGTGCGCGAGGGCACCGCGCCCGCGACAGCGCCGAGCTTCGAGTCGGCCTCGCCGCCGCTCGCCGAGGTGGTCCGCGACATCAACAAGTACAGCAACAACGTGATGGCGCAGCAGCTGTTCCTGACGCTCGGCCTGACGCAGCGCGGCGCCGGTACGCCGGAGGCCGCGCGCGCGGTGCTGCAGCAGTGGAGCCAGGAGCAGCTCGGCGCGGCGGCCGCGTCGCTGGTGATCGACAACGGCTCGGGGTTGTCGCGCGAATCGCGCGTCAGTGCCGAGCTGCTGACGCGCCTGCTGCTGGCCGCCTGGGCCAGCCCGGTGATGCCCGAGCTGATGAGCTCGCTGCCGGTCAGCGGCGTCGACGGCACCTTGAAGCGAGCGGCCGCGACGCAGGTCCGCGCGCACCTGAAGACCGGCTCGCTGCGCGATGTCGCCGGCATCGCCGGCTACGTGCTCGCGGTCTCGGGCCGGCGCTACGCGGTCGTCGCGATCGCGAACCACCCGAACGCGAACGCCGCCCGGCCCGCGTTCGACGCGCTCGTGCAATGGACGGCGAACGACGCGCCGAACGCCATCGAAACACCCCCGAACTGATTCAACCCGACGCCACCATGACCCTGACCGACACCCTCGGCTACGCCGCTGCCGCCCTCACCACCGCATCGTTCATGCCGCAGGCCTGGCTGACCTTTCGCACGCGCGACGTGAGCGGCATCTCGCTCGCGATGTACAGCGCGTTCACGTTCGGCATCGCGTTGTGGCTGGTGTACGGCGCGCTGCTGCAGGCCTGGCCGATCGTGATCGCCAACGCGGTGACGCTGGCGCTCGCGGCCGCCATCCTGACGATGAAGCTGCGCTTGATGGACCAGCCGCCGCGCGAACACCAGTCGTAGCGGCACCGCGGCCGCGCGGCAACGTTCAGAACGGGTTGTTCTGCGCGCGCGTCGTCGCCAGCGAACCGAGGCTGGACTGACCGCCGGCGGCGACATGGCGACTGTCGGCCCAGAGCCAGTTCGAATTGATCGCATCGGCGACCAGCGTGTTGGTCGTGCACTTCGGCAGCGCGACCGAGCACGCGGGCAGCGTGGTGTTGGCGAAGGTCACGCTGCTCGCCCCCGATCTCGTGGCCGTGTCGACCGCCTTCAGGTATTCGTCGAGCTGGATCAGGCCGATCTTGTGGCCGTCGTTCAGCAGGTTCGCCAGCAGCGCGTCATTGAACTTGGTCGACAGCCGGCTCAGCAACGCCGGGTTGCCGTCGGTCGAGCCGGCCGAGCGGTCGCCGGCGAACGGCGTCAGCCCCATGTCGGGGATCGTCACGATCAGCACCTTCGCGCCGTAGCCGGCGAGGCGGTTGACCTGCGCTGCCAGGGCCGCGCCGGCGGCGCTGAGGTTCGCGCTCAGCTGGTCTTCACCGATCGCCGGGTACTGCTGGAACTGCGCGACGACGTCGTTGGCGCCGGCGAGCACGGTGACGAGGTCACCGCCGGCAAAGCCGCCGTTGCTCAGGTGCAGGTCGATCTGGTCCGAGATGTCGGCGACCGTTGCACCGTTCGTCGCATAAATGCGGCTCACCGGATCGGCAACGCCGCCGGGGCACTGCGGAAACACCAGCCCATAGACGGCCGCGACCGACTGGATCCACAGCGGGTTGCTGCCGCAGTCGACTTGCGTGGAGCTACCCGAGACCAGTGCGTTGACGGTGTACTTGCTGCCATCGGCGTTGATGACGCTCATCTCGTCGCCGAATGCAATCACGCGGCTGGCATGGAAGGTCGCGACCTGCTCGCCGCCCCCGCAGGAGGCCAGCAACGCCGCCCCCGCCAGCATGCCGGCGCGCAGCACGGCGCGGGCCTTTACGTTCATCGTCAACTTCATTCGGGCTCCAGAAAAATTCGGCGGGATCAGCGGGGATAAACCAGGGCAGCCAGGGCGGGTCACGCAGCCGCAGCGCGCGTCAGGCGATCCCGCACGCCGTCCCACTCGGGCTCCGGCGGCGGCTCTTCGACCCAGATGAGCTGCACGCCCTCGGCATCGAGCTCGCGCAGCACCGAGAACAACTCGTGCGCTGCCTGCGCCGGATGCGAAGGCATGCGCCGGTGCCGCACGCCGCGAGCGGCGGCGGGCAGCACGCCGCGCGAATATACCGCCAGCCTCAATGGCTGCTCGCCGATGACTTGCAAAGCCGTGTGAAGCATCGCCGTCGGCATCAATCGCAGCCTGGCATTCGGGGCGTAGTGCGCGGCGAGCGTGCCGGGGGCGCGGGGCGCGCGGGCATCGGGCGCTGCGAGCGGCTCGCCGGCCACCGCCTCGAGGCGCGCGCGCGTCAGCACGCCGGGGCGCAACAGCACCGGATGGCCGCGCGAGCAGTCGACGATGCCGGATTCGATGCCGAGCTCGGCGTCGCCGCCATCGAGCACCGTGAGGGTCCCGCCGAACTCGTCGACCACATGCGCGGCGCGTGTCGGGCTGATGCGGCCGAAGCGATTCGCGCTCGGCGCGGCCACGCCCGGCACGCCGCGCGCAAGCGCCGCCGCGAGCAAGGCACGCGCGACCGGGTGCGACGGGCAGCGCAGCCCGATGCTGTTCTGGTGCCCGGCCGCGGCGGCGGCCATCGACGGCACGCGCGGCAGGATCAGGGTCAGCGGCCCGGGCCAGAACGCGTCGATCAGGCGCTGTGCGAACGCCGGCACCGCAGCGGCGAAGTGCGCGGCCTGCGCGGGCTCGGCGACGTGGACGATCAGCGGGTGGTTCTCGGGGCGGCCCTTCGCGCGGAAGATCTTCAGCACGGCCGCGGCGTCGTCGGCGCGCGCGCCGAGGCCATAGACCGTCTCGGTCGGGAACGCGACCAGCTCGCCGGCGGCCAGCTGGTCGGCCGCGTGCGCGAGCGCGGCGCTGTCGAGCCCGTCGAGAATCGTCACCAGCCGTCGAGCCCCAGCAGCGCGGCGGCCTCGCGCGCCACCGCGCCAGCCTGCGCGGCGCTCGCGGCGGTCACGGTCAGGTGACCCATCTTGCGACCCGGCCGCGCATCCGCCTTGCCATACAGGTGCAGGTGCACGCCGGGCAGCGCGAGCACCGCGCGCCAGTCGGGGCCGCCGTCGCGCTCTTCGCCGTCGGCGTCGAACCAGAGTTCGCCGAGCAGGTTCAGCATCACGCAGGGCGAATGCAGTCGAGGCGCCACCAGCGGCGCGCCGGTCATCGTGCGCACCTGCAGTTCGAACTGCGAGACATCGCAGGCGTCGATGCTGTAGTGACCGGAGTTGTGCGGCCGCGGCGCCATCTCGTTGGCGACCAGCGAGCCGTCGCGCAGCACGAAGAACTCGACGCACAGCACGCCGACATAGCCGAGCTCGGTGGCGATGCGGCGCGCGCTCTCGACCGCGCGCTGCTGCAGCTCGGCCGGCACGTCGGGCGCAGGCACCTGCGTGACCGCGAGGACGCCGTCGCGGTGCAGGTTCTGCTGCACCGGCAGGTTCACAACCGCACCGTCGGCGCCGCGCGCGACGATCACGCTGATCTCGTGCGCCAGCGGCAGCATCTTCTCGAGCACGCAGGCGACGCTGCCGAGCGCGGCCCAGCCCGACGCCAGTTCGGCGCGGCTCTCGACCCGCACCTGGCCCTTGCCGTCGTAGCCGAGGCGCGCGGTCTTCAGGATGCCCGGCAGCAACTCGCCGCGCACCGCGACCAGCTGCCCGACCGCCTCGAGCACCGCATGCGGCGCACAGGCGACGCCGCTGCGCGCGAAGTGCGCCTTCTCGGCCGCGCGGTCCTGGCAGATCGCGACCGCGGCGGCGCCCGGCGCGACCGGCCGCTGCGCGGCCAGCAGGGCCAGCGAGCGCGCCGGCACGTTCTCGAATTCGGTCGTGACGGCCGCGCTCAGCTCGGCGAGCTGCGCCAGGCCCGCCTCGTCGAGGTAGGGTGTGCGGACATGGTGGTGCGCGACGAGACCGGCCGGGCTCGCCGGATCGGCGTCGAGCACCGCGGTCGCGTAGCCCATGCGCTGCGCCGCGTGCACGAACATGCGCGCAAGCTGGCCGCCGCCCATGACACCGAGGGTCGCCCCCGGAGCGATGAATGGGTCCGAGCCAAGCGGACGCCGCGGAGCCGGCTTCGCCGGGCCGCTGGCGGCGCCCCCTTGAGGGGGTGCGCCGAAGGCGCTGCGGGGGTGGTTCACTTCAGCTCGGCCGTCATCGCGCGCGCGGCTTCGGTCTGGCGCGCGCGATAGGCATCGAGGCGGGCGCGCAGCGCCGGGTCTTCGTTGGCCAGCATCGCGACCGCGAACAGCGCCGCATTCGCCGCGCCCGCGACGCCGATCGCGAAGGTCGCGACCGGGATGCCCTTGGGCATCTGCACGATCGAATGCAGCGAATCCACGCCCTGCAGGTGGCGGCTCGCGACCGGCACGCCGAGCACCGGCACGGTCGTCTTCGCCGCGAGCATGCCCGGCAGGTGGGCCGCGCCGCCGGCGCCGGCGATGATCGCCTTCAGGCCGCGCGTGGCGGCCGCTTCGGCGTACGCGAACATCTCGTCCGGCATGCGATGGGCCGAGACGACGCGCGCTTCGTGGGGGATGCCGAACTCGGCGAGAATCTCGGTGGCTGCGCGCAGGGTGTCCCAGTCGCTGCTGGAACCCATCACCACGCCGACCACCACGGGGGCGCTGCTCAAGGCTCGCTCCAGGTGCTGATGAACTTGAATTGTAGGCGGCGTGCTGCCATCTCCCTGCTCGCCCACCCCGCCGCCCGGAAGCCCCGACCATGCAAGACATTTCACTGCAGAACTTCGAAACCGACCTGATCACCGCATCGATGCAGCAGCCTGTGCTGCTCGACATCTGGGCGCCGTGGTGCGGCCCGTGCAAGGCGCTCGGCCCGCTGCTCGAGAAGCTCGAGACCGCCTATGAAGGCCGCTTCGCGCTTGCCAAGCTCAACTCCGACGACCAGCCCGAGATCGCCGGCCAGCTGTCGCAGATGTTCGGCGTGCGCAGCATCCCGTTCTGCGTGCTGTTCAAGGGCGGGCAGCCGATCGACGGTTTCGTCGGTGCGCTGCCCGAGGCGCAGGTGCGCGCCTTCCTCGACAAGCACGTGCCGAGCAGCGAAGCGCTCGCCGCTGAAGAGGAAGTCGAGGCGGCTCAGGCACTGCTGGCCGACGGCAACACCGACAGCGCCCTCGAGCGGCTGCAGGAGGCCGTCGCGGTGAACCCGGGCAACGACGCGGCCCGCTACGACTACCTGCGCGCGCTGCTCGGGGCCGGGCGCATCGACGAGGCACGCCGCGCCTACGAGCCGGTCGCGTCGAAGATGCTGCTCGACCCGCGGCTCGCGGCCGCCGGCCATTGGCTGGCCGCCTGCGAACAGAGCGCAAAGGCGCGCACGCCGGAGCAACTCGCCGCCGCGATCGCGGCCGACCGGCGCGACTTCGACGCGCGCTTCGAGCTCGCCCAAGGGCATTTCGCGGCGCAGCGTTTCACGCAGGCGCTCGACGAGCTGCTCGAGATCCTGATGCGCGACAAGGGCTGGCGCGACGAGCTGGCGCGCAAGACCTTCGTCGCGATCCTCGAGTTGATGGCGAAGCCTGCGCCGACCAAGGCCGAGGCCGCCGCGACGCCGAAGGGCAAGCTCGAGCTGGCCAGCCAGGCGGTGGTGGCGCCGGCCGACCCGGTCGTCGACGGCTATCGCCGCAAGCTGAGCATGACGCTGTTCTGAGCGTCCGCGGCCGCGGTCGTCAGACGCCGATGTCGAGCCGTTGCAGCGCCTCGACCAGCCGCGACTGATCGAGCGCATGCCCGACCCACGCCTGCGCCGCGAGCTCACGCTGGCGCGCTGCGGCGTCGGCCTCACCGAGCACCGCGTAGACCTGCGCGAGCCGGCTGTGGCCGGGCGCGCGGTCGCAGTGCGAGCCGGGCAGCGCCAGGCAGGCGGCCGCGGCACCGGCATCGCCGCGCGCGCCCGGCAGCTGACCGGCGCGCCAGCGGCACCACGCGCGATCCGCGAACAGCATGCCCTCGACCTCGCGCATGCCCTGGTCGAGCGCCTCGGCCAGGTGTGCATCGAACAGCGCCAGCGCTTCATCGGTCCGGCCCAGCACGGTGTAGGCCTGGGCACGCAGGATCGGCTGCAACGCGCGCAGGCTGCGCACGCCGAGCAGCGCATCGAAGTGGCCGGTCGACTCGACACTGAGTCGCGCCTGCGCGTCGACCGGCAGGCCGGCGGCCTCGCGTTGGCGTGCGGCCGCGACGTGCAGCGACGCGATGTTCCAGAGCATCGCGCTGAGCGTCGCGGCGTCGCCCTCGGTCGTGGCATGGTGGTGCGCCTGGTCGTACCACGGCCGTGCGAGGTCATAGCGGCCGCCTTCGTGATACGCCTGCGCGACGACGAGCTTGGCGCGCGCCAGCGCCGCATGATGATCGGGCCGCGCCAGCGATATCGCCTCGCCGACGCGACGCGCCAGCGCCGCCGCATCGAGGCGCAGGTATTCGAAATGCGCGAGCCAAGCGGCACTGAGAGCCTGCAAGGGCTTCAGGCCGGCCGCGGTGCTCAGGGCATGAGCACGCGCCAGCTTGTCGCGCGCGCCGGGCGCCAGGTTGTCGTAGTGGCCGATCAGGCCGTCGGCGAGATGAACCCACGCGCTGAGCGCCGGCTGCGGGTTCGAACCGTAGCGCTGGCGCAGCGCAGCGAGCTCGCGCGTGGCCTCGTCGATGTCGCCGAGACGTGCCAGGTAGGCCGCGCGTTCGCAGCGCAGGCAATCGGCGGCAAGTGCATGGGGAGCGCCCCTGATGTCGGATTCGAGTCGACTCAGGAGGCGCGACTTCATGTGGTCAGGCGTTCGAGCGCTTCGCGATAGCGGCCCGCGGTCTGCTCGATGACCGCAGCCGGCAACGCCGGCGCCGGCGCGCGCTTGTTCCAGGGCTGACCGTCGATGCGGACCTGCTCGAGCCAGTCGCGCACGAACTGCTT
This sequence comes from Rhizobacter sp. P5_A1, assembly GCF_056400745.1. NCBI lineage: Bacteria > Pseudomonadati > Pseudomonadota > Betaproteobacteria > Burkholderiales > Sphaerotilaceae > Rhizobacter > Rhizobacter sp. P5_A1. Next base: position 235,381 of record NZ_JBFUKR010000003.1, on the reverse strand, counting down.
GTCGTAGCTGGGCGGGTTGCTGCCTTCGACGTAGGCTTCGACCGGCCAGAAGCGCGAGGAGTCGGGCGTCAGCACCTCGTCCATCAAGGTCAGGGTGCCGTCGGCGTCGAGGCCGAACTCGAACTTGGTGTCGGCGATGATGATGCCCTTCGTCAGCGCGAACGCCGCCGCAGTGGTGTAGAGCTTGATCGCGGTGTCGCGCACCTGCCGCGCGAGATCGGGGCCGACGATGCCGCTCATGCGGGCGAAGTCGATGTTCTCGTCGTGGTCGCCCATCTCGGCCTTCGTGGCCGGCGTGAAGATCGGCTCGGCGAGCTTCGACGCATTCTTCAGCCCCTCGGGCAGCGGCACGCCGCAGACCGATCGCGTCTGCTGGTACTCGTTCCAGCCGCTGCCCGCCAGGTAGCCGCGCACCACCGCTTCGACCGGCAGCGGCTTCAGCCGCTTCACCAGCATCGAGCGGCCCCGCACCTGCTCGCGCTCGTCGGACGCGACGACGCTCAGCGGGTCGTCGCCGGTCAGGTGGTTGGGCACGATGCCTTCGAGCTGCGCGAACCAGAACATCGCCATGCCGGTCAGCAGCGCGCCCTTGCCGGGGATCGGTTCGCCCATCACGACGTCGAACGCGCTGAGCCGGTCGGTCGCGACCATCAGCATGCGATCGGTACCGACCGCGTAGTTGTCGCGCACCTTGCCGCGCGCCAGCAGCGGCAGCGAGTGCAGGTTGCTCGAAAGCAGCGAGGGCGTGGCGGGCAGCGTCGGGGTCATGGCGGTTCGTGCCGCGAGGCACGCCTGGTCGGGTTGGGCGGGAGGCGCAAATTGTAGGGAGCCGCGCCGAGCGCCAAGACCAGGCCCGGCGATCATGCGTGATGCGACATTGCTTTCAATCCGTTTCACCTCGGTTTGACGATTGTTTGCAGTCGGCCCAAAAAAAACCCCGCCGCAGCGGGGTTTGCCTCGGCGCGGGGCGCGATCAGACGACGGTCTGCGCGAGCTCGCCGCGCGTGTAGCGCTGCGCCACCTGCACCAGCGTCTGCGCCTTGATCTTGCCGGCCTGGCCCTCGCAGCCGAACTCGACATAGCGTTGGCGGCAGATCTTCTTCGCCGCTTCGCGCGCCGGCTTCAGGTAGTCGCGCGGGTCGAACTTGTCGGGGTTCTCGGCAAGGTACTTGCGGATCGCCGCGGTCATCGCGAGGCGCACGTCGGTGTCGATGTTGATCTTGCGCACGCCGTGCTTGATCGCCTCTTGAATCTCCTCGACCGGCACGCCGTAGGTCTCTTTCATGTTGCCGCCGTACTCGCGGATCACCGCCAGCAGGTCCTGCGGCACGCTGCTCGAGCCGTGCATCACCAGGTGCGTGTTCGGGATGCGCTGGTGGATCTGCTTGATGCGGCCGATCGCGAGGATGTCGCCGGTCGGCTTGCGCGTGAACTTGTAGGCGCCGTGGCTGGTGCCGATCGCGATCGCGAGCGCGTCGAGCTGGGTGCGCTTGACGAACTCGGCGGCCTCTTCGGGGTCGGTCAGCAGCTGCTCCATCGTCATGGTCGACTCGGTGCCGTGGCCGTCTTCCTTGTCGCCCTTCATCGTCTCGAGCGAACCGAGGCAGCCGAGCTCGCCCTCGACCGTGACGCCGAGCTTGTGCGCCATGTCGACGACCTTGCGCGTCACGTCGACGTTGTAGTCGAAGCTCGCGATCGTCTTGCCATCGGCCTGCAGCGAGCCATCCATCATCACCGAGCTGAAGCCCAGCTCGATCGCGCCCTTGCAGACGTCCGGGCTCTGGCCATGATCCTGGTGCATCACCAGCGGGATGTGCGGCCAGCTCTCGACCGCGGCCTGGATCAGGTGCTTGATGAACGGCTCGCCAGCGTACTTGCGCGCACCGGCGCTGGCCTGCAGGATCACCGGCGCACCGACCTCGTCGGCGGCACTCATCACCGCTTGCACCTGCTCGAGGTTGTTGACGTTGAACGCCGGGATGCCATAGCCGTTTTCGGCGGCATGGTCGAGCAGTTGGCGCATCGAAACGAGCGGCATGGAAAGTCCCCCGAGAAGTGTGTTGAAACCGTGCTGTAACTCGCGCCGATTGTAGCGATCGGGTTCAGCCGACGCGCTCGGCGTGATAGCCCTCGGCGCGCATGGCGGTCAGGATTTCGTCGATGTGCGCGACGCCGCGGGTCTGCACGACGACCTCGATCTGCGCCCGCTCGACCGACAACGACGTGAACGCCCGCTGGTGCTGCACCTCGTCGATGTTGGCGCCGAGCTTGCCGAGCAGGGTCGCGACGTTCGCGAGCGCGCCGGGTACGTCGCGCACATCGAAGCGCAGCCGCGCGAGGCGCCCCGACTTGACCATGCCGCGTTCGATGATCTCGGCCAGCACGAGCGGCTCGATGTTGCCGCCGGACAGGATCAGCCCGACCTTGCGGCCCTTGAAGCGCGCGCCGTGGTGCATCAGCGCCGCCAGCCCGACGGCGCCGGCGCCTTCGACGACCGTCTTCTCGATCTCGAGCAGCATCAGGATCGCCTGCTCGATGTCGTCTTCGCTGACGAGCAGCACCTCGTCGACCAGGCGGTGGATCAACGGCAAGGTCAGTGCGCCCGGCGACTTGACCGCGATGCCGTCGGCGATCGTCGCCTGCGCGCTCTCGCGCTGCAGCTTCTGCTTCGCGCTCCAGGCGGCCGGGAAGCGCTCGGTCTGCACGCCGACCACTTCGATGTCGGGGCGGATCGCGCGCGCCGCGGTCGCGACGCCCGAGATCAGGCCGCCGCCACCGATCGGCACGAGCAGCGTGTCGAGTCCCGGCATTGCGGCAAGCATCTCGAGCCCGATCGTGCCCTGCCCGGCCATCACCGCGAGGTCGTCATACGGGTGCACGAGCGTCAGCCCGCGCTGCTCGGCGAGCGCCAGGCCGATCGCGCGCGCATCGTCGAAGGTGTCGCCTTCGAGCACGACGCTCGCGCCGAAGCTGCGCGTGCGTTCGACCTTCACCGCCGGCGCGAAGCGCGGCATCACGATCGTCGCCGGGATGCCCATGCGTTGCGCGTGGTACGCGACACCTTGTGCGTGGTTGCCGGCCGAGACCGCGAGCACGCCGCTCGCGCGCTCGGCCGCCGTCAACTGCGCCATCTTGTTCAGCGCACCGCGCTCCTTGAACGACGCGGTGAACTGCAGGTTTTCGAACTTCAGGAAGACCTCGCAGCCGGTCAGCGCCGACAAGGTGCGCGACGGCATGCACGGCGTGTCGATGATCTCGCCGCGCAGCCGGTCGGCCGCGGCGCGGATGTCTGCAAGGGTCAGCGAATCGTCGGTCACGTCCATGCCGCATTGTGGCGTGCCAATCCGCACCCGCGCGAAGGGTCGGCGCGGCGCCGGGGCACGCGGGGATTGCGCTTCTGTAGCCTGCGCACTTTTTGCCGCTCGAACCGCAAGGAGCCCCCGATGGACTTCCGATCTCGATCCCTCGCTCTCGCGCTGTTTGCGACGCTCTTCGCCGCACCCGGCCTCGCGCTCGCGCAGGCCCAGGCCACCGTCAAGCCCGATGGCCAGTTCCGCTACGCGTTCGGCGCCGGCGCGAGCTACGCGTCGGGCAACACCGATGCGGCCAGCATCAACCTGAGCGGCGATGGCGTACGCGCCACGGGCGACAGCAAATGGCAATTCGGCGGTAAGGCGTTGTGGAGTCGCGTCGACGGCGCGACGACCGCGGAAAACCTCGCGCTCGGAACGCAGTACGACCGCGACTTCACGCCGCAGTGGTTCAGCCTCGGCAAGGCCGACTATCTGCGCGACAAGCTCGCGAACGTTTCGTCACGCGTGTCACTCTTCGGCGGCGTCGGCCGGCACGTGATCAAGACCGACACGCTGACCTGGGACCTCTCCACCGGCCTCGGCTACACCCACGATCGCTATGTCGAAGCCGCCGATGTGGCCGGCGGTCTGCGCACGAGCTACGGACGCGCCGAAGCGCTGCTGGCCGAGGAGTCGACACACAAGTGGACACCGACAACGTCGTTCCATCAGAAGCTGTCGCTGTACCCGGCGCTGCGCCGCGGCGGCGGCTACCGCGGCGTGTTCGACTCGGGGCTGTCGGTCGCGATGACGAACTGGCTGAGCCTGACCGCCGGGCTGAACTACCGCTACAACAGCGAGCCGGGCGCGGGGCTGAAGAAAGGCGACACGCTCTTCGTCACCGGCATCGCCGTGAAGCTCGACTGACGCTCAAGCGACCCGGCAGACCTTCAGCATGTTCGTGCCGCCCGGGTGGCCCATCGGCTCGCCGCAGGTGATCGCATAGGTGTCGCCCGGGTTCAGCACGCCGTTCTCGACGAGCAGCGCCTCGGCGCGGTCGAGCGCCTCGTCGCGATCGGCGAAATTCGGCATCAGCATCGGCGTCACGTTGCGGTACAGCGCCATGCGGCGCTGGCTGCCGACCTGCGAGGTCAGCCCGTAGATCGGCACGTGGATGCGATGCCGGCTCATCCACAGCGCCGTCGAGCCCGACTCGGTCAGCGCGAGGATCGCCTTGCAGCCCAGGTGGTACGCGGTGAACAGCGCGCCCATCGCGATCGACTGGTCGATGCGCCCGAACTGCTTGTTGACGAAGCCCGCGTCGAGCGCGATCTCTTCGGCGTTCTCGGCCTCGACGCAGATGCTGGCCATCATCTCGATCGTCTCGACCGGGTACTTGCCGGCCGCGGTCTCGGCGCTGAGCATCACCGCGTCGGTGCCGTCGAGCACCGCGTTCGCGACATCGCTGACCTCGGCGCGCGTCGGCACCGGGTTCACGATCATCGACTCCATCATCTGCGTCGCGGTGATGACGACGCGGTCCATCTCGCGCGCCATCTTGATCATGCGTTTCTGCAGCGCCGGCACCGCCGCGTTGCCGACCTCGATCGCGAGATCGCCGCGCGCGACCATGATGCCGTCGCTGGCCTTCAGGATCTGGTCGAGCACCGGGATCGCCTCGCTGCGCTCGATCTTCGCGATCAGCTGCGGCCGGTGGCGCCACGGTTCGCCGGCGACATTCGCGAGCTGGCGCGCCATCTCCATGTCGGTCGCGGTCTTCGGGAAGCTGACCGCCAGGTACTCGCACTGGAAGCTCATCGCGGTCTTGATGTCTTCCATGTCCTTCGCGGTCAACGCCGGCGCGGTCAGGCCGCCGCCGGCCTTGTTGATGCCCTTGTTGTTCGACAGCACGCCGCCGACGACGACCGTCGTGTGGACCTCCTCGCCGCGCACCGCGTCGACGACGAGCTTGAGCAGGCCGTCGTTCAGCAGCAGGATGTCGCCGGCGCGCACGTCGCGCGGCAGCTCCTTGTAGTCGAGCCCGACGCGCTCGCTGTTGCCCAGGCCGGTCATCGCGCCGTCGAGAACGAAGCTTTGCCCGACCTCGAGCATCGTCTTGTCGCCGTCGAACTTGCCGACGCGGATCTTCGGCCCCTGCAGGTCGGCCATGATCGCGACCTCGCGGCCGCAGCGCTTCGCGATCTCGCGCACCATCGTCGCGCGATCGATGTGGTCCTGGGACTTGCCGTGCGAGAAGTTCATGCGCACCACATCGACGCCGGCGCGCACCATGCGCTCGAGGATTTCAGGCGAACTCGAGGCGGGGCCGAGCGTGGCGACGATCTTGGTGGCGCGGGGCATGGGGGCTGTCTCCGATGTTTGTTGTGGTCGCGATTATCGGAGCGCTGCACGCGTTACGGTTCGATTACACGGCGACAAACATCATCCGGCGGCGCGCTTCTGCAGAATCTCGAATGCCGGCAGGGTCTTGCCCTCCAGCACCTCGAGGAACGCGCCGCCGCCGGTCGAGATGTAGCCCACGTCCTTCTCGATCCCGTACTTCGCGATCGCCGCAAGCGTGTCGCCGCCGCCGGCGATGCTGAACGCGCTCGAGGCCGCGATCGCGCGCGCGATCGCCTCGGTCCCGCCGGCGAACGCATCGAACTCGAACACGCCGACCGGCCCGTTCCAGACGATCGTGCCGGCCGCCATCAGCTGGTCGGCGAGCCGCTTCGCGGTCTGCGGGCCGATGTCGAGGATCAGGTCGTCGTCGGCCACGTCGGTCGCGGCCTTGACAGTCGCGACGGCGTCGGCCTTGAACGCCTTCGCGGTCACGACGTCGGTCGGGATCGGCACCGCCGCGCCGCGCGCGCGCATCGCCGCGATCACCGCCTTCGCGTCGTCGACCAGGCCCGCCTCGGCCAGGCTCTTGCCGATCGGCAGACCGGCCGCGAGCATGAAGGTGTTCGCGATGCCGCCGCCGACGATCAGCTGATCGACCTTGGCCGCGAGCGCCTGCAGGATGCTCAGCTTGGTCGAGACCTTGCTGCCCGCGACGATCGCGACCAGTGGCCGCTTCGGGTTCGCGAGCGCCTTCGTGACCGCATCGATCTCGGCCGCGAGCAGCGGGCCGGCGCAGGCGATCTTGGCGTACTGCGCGATGCCGTAGGTCGAGGCTTCCGCGCGGTGCGCGGTGCCGAACGCGTCATGCACGAAGATGTCGCACAGCTGCGCGAGCTTGCGCGCGAGGGTTTCGTCGTTCTTCTTCTCGCCCTTGTTGACGCGACAGTTCTCGAGCAGCACGACCTTGCCGGGAGCCACGTCGACGCCGTCGACCCAGTTCGCGGCCAGCGGCACCTCGATGCCCATCAGTTCGCCGAGGCGCGCGGCGACCGGCGCAAGCGAATCCTCGGGCTTGAACTCGCCCTCGGTCGGCCGGCCGAGGTGCGAGGTCACCATCACCGCAGCGCCGGCCTTCAGCGCCATCTCGATGCACGGGATCGATGCGCGCACGCGCGTGTCCTCGGTGATCTGCCCGGCGGGCGACAGCGGCACGTTCAGGTCGGCGCGGATGAACACGCGCTTGCCGCTGACTTGGCCTTGGGCGACGAGGTCTTCGAATCGGAGGACGTTCATGGTGGTGAGTGCAGGTGCTTGAGAAACGGAACAGAGATCTGCACTACCAGCCCAGGCCGGCGCGCAGTGCGACCATCACCAGCGTCCCGGTGACGATGGTGCCAAGGATGCCACGGCGCCAGAAGAAGTAGCCGGTCGCGGCGAGCGTCGCGTAGATCCGGGCGTCCTTCAGCGTCGTGATCAGGTGGCCTTGCGACATCACGAGCTCCGGCGCGACGACCGCCGCGAGCGCGGCCAGCGGCGCGTAGCGCAGACCTTGCCTGAGCCAGGCCGGCATCGGCAGCTCACGCTCGGGGTACAAGAAGAAGCCGCGCGTCGCGACCGTGATGACCGCCAGCCCGAGGATCGCCAGCACCGTCTCCCACGAGCTCATGTGTTGTCCTCGATCGGCTTCGCCGCACTCGGCGTCACGTGATCCATCAGCAGGCCGACGGCGATCGCCGCGGCGATCGCGACGACAACGTTCAGCTTCAGCGGCAGGGCCGCGGTGGCCACCGCGGCGGCCCCGGCGACGCCGGCGGCGACCCAGCTGGCGCGGTCGCTCAGCAGCGAATACATCAGCCCGAGCAGCGCCAGGATGCCGGCGAAGCCGAAGCCCCACTCGGTCGGGATCGCGTCGGCCAGCAGCAGGCCGGCCAGCGTCGGGAACTGCCACGACGGCCAGTTGGTCGCAACACCGCCCCAGAAATACGGCTCCTGCTCGGGCGCCGGTCGCGGCTCGGGGAAGCGCGCCATGAACACGACATAGTTCAGGTCGGCGGTGAAGTAGCCGCGCAGCATGCGCTGCCAACGCGGCAGGTGCGCGAAGTACGGCCGCCACTGCGCGCTGAAGATCACGAAGCGCAGGTTCACGCACAGCGCGATCGCCCAGACCATCCAGATCGGCGCGCCCGAGACGACCAGCGGCAGCGCCGCGAGCTGCGCGCTGCCGGCGAACACCAGCAGCGACATCAGGATGCTCATCGGCAGTGGCAGCCCGCTCTTGGCCATCGCGACGCCGGTGACCAGCCCCCAGGCCGCGATGCCGAGCGAAACGCCGACCATGTCGCGCGACCCGCGCGCGAATTCGGGATGACGCCAGATCGGGCGCGCGATGACTGCTTCACTCATTCGGACGATTGTCCTATGAGCTCCGCCCGGCCGCCCGTAGGGGCTCATTCCCGCTCGGCGGGACCGGCCGAAGGCCGTAGGGTGCACCTATGAGTGCGAAATCAACTCATTGCTTGCGGACGCTCCCATGGCCGGCGATCGAGCTCTTGACGGTCGCGTCGCCCGCATAGACGACGCTGCCGCTGCCGGCGATCGAGACATTGAGCGTCTTGCGCGCAGTGACGTTCGCGTCGCCGCTGCCGGCGACGCTGATCTGCACGTCGTCGGCGTCGAGCCCGCGCGTGTTGACATCGCCGCTGCCCGAGATCGAGACGCCGAGCTTCGTGGCGCGGCCGCTGAACTCGACATCGCCCGAGCCCGAGATCTGCGTCGTCAGCTCGTCGACCGCGAGCTGCTGCAGCCTGACCTTCGCCGAACCGGCGATCGACAGCTTCAGCACCGGTGTCTTCAGCGCGTCGCCGGTGACGGTACCGCCGCCGGCGACCGCGATCGCCTTCAGCGTGATCAGTTCGACGCTCGCGACCAGCGGCAGGCGCGTCGACATGCTGGTGCCGCGCTTCGTGCCGATCTCGAGCGTCGGCACGCCGTCGTGGTCGACGACCCGGGTTTCGATCAGCGGCAGAAGGTTGTCGTCGCCGCTGAGCGTCACGCCCTCGCGCGTGCCCTGGCGCAGCACGAGCTTGATCGACCCGCGCGTCTCGATCGCCTGGAAGCCGCTGACCGCGCGCGCCTCGGTCTGCGCCTTGCCCGAGCCGCCGACGAAGCCAAAGCCGCCGATCTGCACGTGGATCGGCTTGTCGTCGGCGCGCGCGGCTGGCGCGCTCAGGGACAAGGCGGCGGCGCTCAGCAGCGCGAAGGCAACAGCGAGGGCTTTCATGGCAGGTCTTCCGTGGAGTCCGAAAGGCGCCACTGTGCGCGCGAGACGCGCGCTCGTCACGGTGCACGCGACGAACTGCGTCGCCGTGCGACGAAGCGCATGCTGCGGCGGAAGCGTGGTTCCGACGCGGCCTCAGGAATCGTGCGCCTTGCGCGCCTTGGCCGGCGGCGCCGGTCGGGCGGCCGGCTTGTCGCCTTCCGCCGGTCGGGCATCCTCGGCCGCGGCGGCGGCTTTCGCGACCTGCGTCGCGGGCGGCACCACGAGGGTCGGCGTGACCGCCTCGATCTTGTTCTCGCGCATGTAGTCGTTCATGTCGCGCCAGCCGGTGAACACCGAGGCCTTGTCGGCCTTCTTGTTCAGCGCGTAGCAATCCTCGATCGCGCGGCCGGCGTGGCGGCAAGCGCCGCCGATCGCCTTGCCGTCGGCCTCGCGCGCCGCGGCCACCTTCTCCGGCGACTCGATGCCGAGCGCGCCGCCGAGCATGTCGCAGCCCGCCAGCAGGCTGCTGGCGAAGACGAGGGCAAGGAGGGCGCGGCGCATGGCGGTGGTCGGTTCGGATGGGGTTCTGCCCGGTTATCGGCTGGCCGGGCGCCGACTTGAGTGCCCGCGACGGCGAGCGGTTCACTCGGCCCGCAGCTCGATCCGCACCCGCACCGGCGTGCGCGGCAGCCGGATCGCGTCGGCCGGGCCGTCCACCGCGCGGCCGTCGATCCAGACCCGCGAGGCCTTCGGCCACGGCCCGCGCAGCACGACCCCACCCGGCGGCGCCGCGCGCAGCGCCTGCAGCTCGAACTCGATCGTCTTGCGGCCCGGCTCAGCGCGCGACCGCGCCCGCCAGCTCAGGCGCCCGTACGGCGTGCGCAGATCGCGGATCGCCAGCCCGGGACCGTCGAACCACGCCAGCGGCACGCCGGCCGCGAGCACCAGCGCGCGCTCGCCCTCGTGCTCGTACGCGAACAGGTCGAGCACCGAGCGGATCTGGTCGGACGCGACCCAGCCGTGCGGCATGTCGCCGAGAAAGCGCGGCTCGCGCGCGTCGCGCAGCACGACCTCGGCCCACTGGTTCCAGCCGGCCGGCCGGCGGTCGCGGTAGAAGTACGCCATGGCCTGCAACGCGCGCTCGCGCTGCCCGAGCCGCACCAGCGCGCCGACATTGCGCCACTCGTACGGCGTGTAGCCGCCGTCGCCGTGGCGCACGCCCGCGGCCTCGTCGCGCCGGCGCTGCTCGAAGCCGCGCCAGTAGTGCTCGAAGGTGTTGCGCACGAGCGCGTCGGGCAACACGCCGAGCAGCCCGCCGGGGCTCAGCGCGACGGTGCTCGAGGTCGGGTCGACATCGCCGCGGTCGGCGGCGCCGGGCAGCACCTCGAGCCGGTGCAGCCGCGTGCTGGCGTCGAGCGACGCGAGCAGCTCGGCGCGGAACTCGTCGCGCTGCGCGGCGATGCGCGCCGCGTCCTGCGGCAAGTTGAGCGCCTGCGCCAGCTCGACCGCGCTGCGGTAGCCGATCGCGGCCCAGAAGTCGTCCCAGTACGCATACGCGGCCTTGTCCGAGTAGCCCTCGTGGCTGATCGACGGCGGCATCAGCCCGAAATAGGCGGCGCGCGCGGGTGGGCGGTTCTTGTCGATGCGCTCGCTCTGGCGCAGCAGCTCCATGTGCTCGACCGCGGCGCGCACGTTCGGCCACAGCGCGCGGGCGGTCGTGGCGTCGTGCGTGTAGTGCCAGAGGTCGGCGGCGGCGAACACGAACTCGCCGTCGCTGTCGTTCTCGGGCACCGGGTCGGCGCCACGCGCGGTCGCGCAGCACGGCACCTTGCCGTTCCTGAACTGGAACGGCGCGAACCACTGCAGGAAATCGCGCGCCTCGGTTTCGTGGCCGAGCCGCAGCAGCGCCGACGAGGTCAGCGCGCCGTCGCGGATCCACGAGCGTGCGTAGGCGCGCGCACCGGGCTGCAGCGCCGGGCCGCTGCGATTCACGAGGATGTGGCCGAGCGCGGTGCGCAAGGTGCGCGCGACATCCGCGACCTCGCCGGGGCCGGTGATCTGCACGCGATCGAGGCGCTCGCGCCACTGCGCCGCGACGCGCTGCCGTGCGCGCTCGAACCCGGCCATCGTCGGCACGGGCGCCGCGCCGCTGACCGGCAGCGCGACCGCGATCGTGCGCGCCTCGCCGGGCCGCAGGCGCAGTTCGTAGCGCAGCACGCCGCTCGCGAAGCCGGCGGTGTCGAGCACGCGGCGCGGCGCGTCGGCCGGATCGGCATCGCGGAGCCAGTCGCCGACCGGCCCGGCGGCGAGCGGTTCGAGCCGCACGCTGTTCGGCGCGGCCAGCGGCTGCACGCGGGTCGCGCCGTCGACCGTCAGCGCCTGGCCGTTCCAGCCGATCTCGTTGACCTCGCTCGCGCCGCCCGCGTGCGCGAGGAACTGCGTCGGCGGATTCGCCTGGAATGGCCGCCACGCCAGCGCGAGCGTCACGGCGCGCGGCCGCGCGCCGAGGTTGCGCACCGTGTAGCGCGCGAGCGCCTGCGCAGCCTCGGGCCTGCCGTGGCCGAAGGCCTCGATGTCGAGCGCGAGCGCGCCGCGCTCGTTGCCGATTCTCCAGTGCACCGCCGGCATCGGCAGGTCGCCATCGCGCAGCGTGTGCGTGATCTTCGCGTCGGCCCAGCTCAGCACCTGCCTGTCGGCGACGAGGAACGGCTCGAGCGCGCCGACGCCGGGCACCGGCTCGAGCACGCCGTCTTCGTTCAGCAGCGACGCGACGCGCGCGCCGTCGACGCCGAGCACGGTCCAGTAAGACTGCTCGCCGACGTATGCGCGCGGGTACCGGCCGCGCGGGGCCTCGCTCGCGAGCCGCGTGAAGAACGCGTTCGCGGTCGGCGCATCGCGCGGCTCGATCGCGTCGAGCGCGGCGGGCCGGCCTGCGGCATCGGGCACGACGCGCACGAAGCGCGCTTCGGACTCCGGCAGCCAGTGCGTCTGCACCGCGCCGCGCGCGCGCTCGACCTGCCGCGCGCGCCGCCATTGCACGCCGTCGTCCGAGAGCTCGATGGCGTAGCGCGCCGGCGCCACACCGCCGCGCCAGCGCAGCGCGAGCGCACCGAACTCGCGCGCCAGCCCGTAGTCGACACTCAGCGCGTCGGCGCGCATCGCCGGCGCCGGCAGGATCGGCGCGACGGCCGGGAGCTCGCGCAGCGTGAGCCGGTCGAAGCACGCGCTGCCCTTGCCGGCGCCGCTGCCCGAGGCGATCACGAGCTCGACCGATGTGGTGCGGCGCAGCGCCTTGTCGGCGCTCGGCCCCCAGGCGAATTCGATCTGGCGCTGGCGAAACTTCAGCGTCTGCCACTCCGCCGGAAAGCGGAACTCGGGCCGCTGGCCCCACCAGACGTTCTCGCCGCTGGCATCGACGAGCTTGAACTGGAACGCGTTGCGCGGCAGCTCGCCGGGAACGCCGCGCAGGTCGATCGCGAACTCGTAGCGGGCCGGGTAGTCGATCGCCAGATCGCGCTTCGCGCTGACATAGCCGGTGACCTGGCCGAAGTCGTAGTCGATGCACAGCACCCGGCCGTGCGGGCCGTCGACGCCGTGCAGCGCGGCCTTCACGTCGTCGGTGGCGCTGACCTTCCAGGCCGCGGGGTTCTCGAAGTCGTCGAGCACGCGATCCTGCGCCTGCGCCTGCGCCGCACCGGCCAGCAGTGCGAGCGCGGCACACCACAGCCTGCCCGTCATCCCTTCACGCTCCCGGCCATCAGCCCCGCCATGTAGTGCCGCTGCAGTGCGAGGAACACGAGCAGCACCGGCAGCACCGTGACGACCGAGCCGGCCATCATCATCTCGTTGTCCTGCACGTGCTCGCGCGACAGGCCCGCGAGGGCCACCGGCAAGGTGTGCAGCGAGGCGTCGGTCAGCACGATCAGCGGCCACATGAAGTCGTTCCAGCTGCCGAGAAAGCTGAAGATCGCGAGCGTTGCGAGCACCGGCGTCAGCACCGGCACGATGATCGTCAGGAAGATGCGGAACTCGCTCGCGCCGTCGATGCGCGCAGCCTCGAGCAGATCGTCCGGGATGCCGCGCGCGAACTGGCGCACCAGGAAGATCCCGAACACGCTCGCCATCATCGGCACGACCGCGCCAGCGTAGCTGTTGATCAGCCCGAGCGGCTTCAGCATCAGGAACAGCGGCAGCATCGCGACCTGGCCGGGGATCACGAGCGCGCCGAGCAGCGTCTTGAAGATCGCATCGCGGCCGCGGAAGCGCAGCTTCGCGAATGCGTAGCCGGCCATCACGTTGAAGCTGACCGAAATCAGCGTCGCCAGCACCGCCAGCGCCAGGCTGTTCAGGAAGTAGCGGCCCATCCCGATGCTGCCGAAGAGCAGGCGGTAGTTCTCGAGCGTGACACGCGAAGGGATCAGCGGCGTCGGCAAGGTGCTCGACGCGCCGGCCGGCATGAACGACACCGAGACCATCCACAGCAGCGGGAAGATGCTGACCGCGGCCAGCCCCGCGAGCAAGCCGTTGACAACCCAGACAGCGAGCCGCGGATTCATGCGCTGCCTCCCGGTTCCTTGTCGAAGCGCAGCAGCACCCAGCTGACCGCGAAGATCACGACGAACAGCAGGAACGCGACCGCGGAGGCATTCCCGAGGTTCCACCAGCGGAAGCCCTCCTCGTACATGAAGTACAGCACGCTGACGGTGCTGCGCAGCGGCCCGCCCTGCGTCATCACGTACGGCTCGGCGAAGAGCTGGAAGTAGCCCGAGATCGTCATGATGCCGACCATCACGAGCGTCGGCGTCAGCATCGGGAACGTGATGTCGGTGAACTGGCGCAGCCCACGCGCGCCATCGACGCGCGCCGATTCGTAGAGCTCGCGCGGCACCGCCTGCAGCGCGGCGAGCAGGATGATCATGTTGTAGCCGAAGTTCTTCCACGCCGCGAACAGGATGATCGCCGGCATCGACCAGCGCGGGTTGCCGAGCCAGTCGACCGGGGCGATGCCGAGGGCGCTGAAGCCCTGGTTGATCAGCCCGTAGCGCGTGTGCAGCAGATAGCGCCAGATCACCGCGACCGCGACGACGGTCGTCACGACCGGCGCGAACAGCGCGGTGCGAAAGAACGGCTGCCACTTCGCGACCCGCGCGTTCAGCAGCAGCGCCGCGCCGAGCGAGAGCCCGATCGACACCGGCACGCCGACCGCGACGAAGTAGAAGGTGTTGCCCAGCGCCTGCCAGAACAGCGGCGTCTGCAGCAGGTGCGCATAGTTGCTCAGACCGACGAAGCGCAAGGTCGACAGATCGGCCAGTGCGTAGAGGTCGAAGTCGGTCAGGCTCAGCGCGAGACCGGCGGCGACCGGCAGCGCGAAGAACACGAAGATCACGACCAGCGCCGGCGCCGCGAGCGCCCAGCCGACGGCACCGACCTTCCTCATCGCGCGGCTCCCGTGCGCGTGCGCAACCAGCGGCGCTTCTCGAGCACCTTGTCGACCCAGCCATCGAGCTGCGCCGTCGCCGCCTCGGCGCTTTGCGTGCGTTGCACGACGCGCTCGGCGGTCTGCTGCATCTCCTGGAAGATGCGCTCCCACTCGGGGATCTTCGGCGCGGCGCGCACGCGTTCGAGCTGCTGCGCGAACGCCCGCGACGGCGCGTCGTTCGCGAGCACCGGCGCACGCCACGCGCTGCGGCGCGACGGCAGGTTGCCGGTCAGCGCGTGGAAGCGCAGCATCGTTTCGGGCTCGCTGAGAAACTCGATCAACTTCCAGGCCGCGTCCTGGCGCGGCGATTTCCTGAACAGCACGAGGCTGGAGCCGCCGGCCGTCGACACGCCCGGCCCGTCGGGCCCCGGCAGCGGCGCGGTCGCCCAGTTGCCCTGCATGGCCTCGGGAAGGCGGCGGCGGAACTCGCCGACGTTCCACGGCCCGGTGATGTAGAAGGTGAACAGGCCGCGTGCGAACTCGTCCCACACGTTCGACACCTGCGTGTTGGTCATCGCCGGGACGAGGCCGTCGTGAAACAGGCTCGTGTAGAAATCGAGCGCGCGCCGGAACGCCGGTTGCGAGAACGCGCCGCGCGTGTCGTCGTCGGCGAGCAGCGCGCCCTGCTGCAGCGCCATCGCAAACAACGGTTCGGGTTCGTTCAGCGGCAACAGTGCGCCGTAGCCGCGGGCGCCCCCGCGTCGCTTGATGGCGCGCATCGCATCGGCCCACTCGCGCCAGTTCTGCGGCGCGCGCGCGAAGCCGGCCTCGCGCAGCAGATCGCTGCGGTAGAACAGCAGCCGCGTGTCGGCGTACCAGGGCAGACCGAACAGGCGCGGGCCCTTCGACGTGGGCATCAGGTTCGTGTCGAGAATGCCGGCGAAATAGTCTTCGCGCTGCACGACGCGCGATGCGGCCACGCGCGCATCGAGGGGCTCCAGTGCATCGAGCGCGGTGAACTCGGGCAGCCAGGTGTTGCCGAGCTGGCAGAGGTCGGGCAGCGAGTCGCCGGCATAGGCGGTCAACAGCTTTTCGTGGGCCGCCGTGACCGGCATTTGCTGCACGCGAACCTCCACCTCGGGATGTCGTGCCTTGAACGGCGGCAGCAACTCGGCGACGACCTCGGCCTCGCGGCCCATCGCCCAGAAGTGCAGCGGGCCGCGCGGATCGTCGCGCCGCCCGCAACCGGCCAACGCGCCCGCGCCGCCCAGTGCGAGCGCGCCCAGGCGCTGCAGCGTGCCGCGCCGTGCGCCGTTCATCCGGTCTTCGACAGCCAGCCGCCGCTGAAGCCGGCGCGCTCGAGGCCGCGCCGGATCGGCACGCTCCTGCGCATGTCGTCCCAGACGAGCTCGTTGCGGTAGTTGCAGATCATCGCGAGGATCGGGCCCTGGTCGATGCCGAGGTGGTCCTTCGCGATCCAGCCGAAGCCGGGGTCGACGCGGCCGTCGGAGAGCCTCACGTCCTCGGCGGTGAAGCTGCGGTTGAACGAGTCGAGGTAGCCGTACTTCCCGTAGATGTAGAAGCCGTAGCGCGCATGCATCTCCTCGACCGCGGGGATCACGATCTCGGGTGCGAACGGCAGCGACGAGAGCGCCGCGGTCGGCGCGATCGTGCCGTCGTCGACGGTGTGCGCGCGCCCGGCGCCGCGCGCCGAGTAATCGAGAAAGTAGCGCACGCGGCCGCGCCGATCGAACTGGCGCATCGTGCCCGGCCCGTCGCAGGCGGTGAAGCCCCAGACGTTCGCGCCGTACTCGAACCAGCCGTTCGGGTTCGCGATCGCGTAGGCGCGCTGCGCGTAGACGGCGCGGCGCGTGTTCTCGAAGTAGTCGATGCCGCGCTGGCGCATCGACGGATCCTGCAGGCCGCGGAAGTCGATCCACACATGCGAATACTGGTGCCCGAACAGCGGCGCGAAGCTCAGGTGCTCGTAGCCCATGAAGCGGCCCCAGGTGCCTCGGTAGCTTTCGGACCATGCGCTCCACGCAGATTCTTCGACCGAATGCGTCGGCGAGCCGAGCGCGAGCAGCACCACCAGCATCGCCTCGTTGTAGCCGTTCCAGTCGTGCGGGATGAACTGCTTCTCGGGGCTCCAGCCCATGCTGATCAGCTGGCCGCGCACCTGCGCCCACTTCCAGTCGATGCGCCAGTAGATCTGGTCGACCGATTCGCGGATCGCGACCTCGTCCGGGTGCTCGCTGTCGAAGAAGGTCTGCGCATGCAGCATGCCGCCGACCAGCAGCGCGGTATCCACCGTCGAGAGCTCGCTCTTCGGCGCGCGCAGCCCGGTCTTCATGTCGAGGAAGTGGTAGAAAAATCCCTTGTAGCCGGCCGTGCCGCGCGGCTGCGCACCTTGCGGCGCATTGCGGAAGAAGCGCACCGTCGCGAGCACGCGCTCGCGCGCCTGTTCGCGCGTGACGAAGCCCCGGTCGGCGCCGATCACGTAGGCGGTCAGCGCGAAGCCGACCGCGGCGATGCTCGCCGGCGCGGGGCTCGGGTAGCGGTCGGGCACCATGCCGTTGGCCGGGTTGGACGTCTGCCAGAAGAAGTCGAAGGTGCGCCGCTCGATGTCGTCGAACAGCGGCGGCAGCGCGGTGCGCGGGGTGATCGCCGGCGGCTCGATCGGCTGCGCGGCGTTCGATATCGCATCGACATCGACCGTGTCGTACACCGGGCTGCGCAGCTGCGCGGCCCGATAGAGCGACGTGCAGCCGGCGAGCGGACCCAACAAGGTGGCGCCACCCCAGCCCAGCACACGGCGTCGGGAGATTTGTGACATTGGCGATTCGAAGAATGAGTCGGGCGAGCGCCGCGCGGCGGCTCGCCCGAATCTACCGGGCTGCGGTGTCGGGCCGCTTGTCAGAATGCGTAACGCATCGAAAGTTTCAGTGTGCGCATCGGGCTGGCGATGTCGTTCGGCACGCCGAGGTGGGCGTTGTCGCCGCCGAGGAAGTTGGCGGTGCCGGGACCGCCGGCCCATTCGTCCCAGCCCTTGTAGTTGGTCGTGTTGAACAGGTTGATCACGTCCAGGCGCACCGTGAACTGACCGCCGCCGAGCGGCACGTCCTTCGCGATCGTCAGGTCGAACTGGCGGAAGGTCGGCGTTTCGCCCTTCTGCGAAACGCAACCGAGCTTGCCGCCGCCCGTGTCGAAGCCCTTCGTGCAATCGGTGATCCGGTACGGCAGGCCCGAACCGAGCGTCATCTTGCCCGAGATCAACAGACCCCAGGGCAGGATGCGGTCGGTCACCGCGGTCGCGACGATGCGGTGGCGCTCGACGTCCTTCGACGGGTTGAAGCCCGAGGTCGAGCGCCCGTAGGTCCAGTTGAAGATGTCGTCGGTCCACTCCTTGTTGGTGGTCTTGCCGTCGGTGTAGGTGTAGGTCGCCGCAGCGCCCCAGCCCGCCGACTTCGTGTACGGCTTGTCGAGCTTGAAGTAGAGCGACGAGGTCTTGGTCTGGGTGATGAAGTCGCCGAGGATCAAGGTGCCGTAGTTTTGCGGCCCGCCCCACAGCGGGTCGATCGGCGACTGGTTGCCCCAGCCGCCCTGCGGGTCGCGGTTGCCGCCGAACCAGTTGAACTGGTTGTAGCCGCGCGCGTAGCTGACGCCGACCTCGCCGTTCCAGCCCGCCAGCCCCTTGCGCAGGCCGAGGCTGAACTGGTCGGTGTACGGCATCTTGTGGTCGCTCTTGATCAGCCAGATCTCGCCGTTCGGCACCTGGTTCTTCTGGATCTCGTCGAGCATGTGGTTCGCGATCGTGCGATCGTAGGCGCGGCCGAAGCCGCCGAACAGCACGGCGTCCTGGTCGCCCTGGATGTCGTACGAGAAGCCGATGCGCGGCTGGAAAGCGCCCTTGAACGATTCGCGATTCGAGCCGGTGCTGATGTAGTCGCGGATGTTGATGCCGCCCTTCGCGAGCGACTGGTCGTAGGTCTGGCCCGGCGCGACCGGAATGCCGGCCGGCGACGCGCCGCGGCCGGTCGAAAAGCCACCGACCTGCGGCTCGGCCGAGAACAGCGCGGCGACGCGGTCCGCCGGCGTCACGTACTTGTTGTTCAGCATGTTGGTCTCGTAGTCCCAACGCAGGCCGAGGTTCAGCTCGAGCTTGTTCGTCACGGCCCAGTCGTCCTGGAAATACAGTCCGTACTGCTTGTTCTTGTAGGTCAGCGAGACGCCCGGCTCGGCGCGCAGGATGTGGCAAGACGCCGTGTCGGCGATGGTGCCCGCAGGCGCCCCCGAAGCGCCGCCGGCGACGGTCGTGCAGTTGCGCGTCGCGGCGTCGTAGTAGGGCAGGCCGGTCGCGTTGTCCAGGATCGCCTCGATCGTGTCGACGCTGCGCGGCGTGCCCGACAGATCGAAGGTCACGTCCTTGAACTTGAAGCCGCCCTTCATCGTGTGGCGCAACACGCCGGTGTAGGTCAGGTCTTCCTGGATGTTCCAGGCCTTCTGGCGCCGATCCTGTGCGTCGGGCGAGCCGCCGGTCCAGAGGAAGTCCGAGGAGCCGGCCAGCAGGTTGCCCTGCGAGACCTTGTACTTCAGGAACGGATCGGTCGCATTCGAGTGCGGGTTCCAGCGGTAGTCTTCGTAGCCGATGCGCGCCTCGTTGAAGAAATCGCCGTGCGACCACTCGTGCTTCAGGTCGATGCGGGTCTCGTCGTTGGTGCGGTTCTTGTCGTTGCCCGGCAGGCTGACGGTCGCGCTCTCGGGTACCTTGTCCTTCTCGCGCCGGATCTTCGTGGTCAGGATCAGCTTGTTCTCGTCGTTGATCGCGAGGTCGAGCTTGCCGAGCAGCAGGTGCTCCTTGAACTTGTCGACCGTCGAACCCTGCTGGGCGATCAGCCCCGGGAACAAGCCCGCGCTCTTGTCGACGAGGTCGGTGCGCTGCGCGATCACCGAACGCGAGTCGTTGATGTCCTTGCCTTCGTAGGCGAGGAAGAAATGCGCGACGTCCTGCTTGATCGGGCCGCCGAAACTGAAGCCGTACTGGTAGGTCGTCGTCGGCTGGCGGTCGACGCCCTGCTCCTTCGCGAGCTTCTCGAACGGCGAGTAGGCGCGCCAGCTCGAGCCGGTGCGATCGACGAAGGCGTCGCCGTGGAACTCGTTCGTGCCCGACTTGGTCACCGCGGTGATCGCGGTGCTGCTGACCTGGTCGAACTCGGCCTTGTAGTTCGACGACAGCACCTTGTACTCGCCGATCGCCGACTGCGGGAACGGGTTGCCGCGGGTCGAATCGAGGCCCGAGACGCCGCCGCGCAGGATGTAGTTCTTCTGGCCGACGCCGTCGATGAACACATTGGTGTTGTCTCGGTTCTGCGCGCCGCCGCGCAGCGTGACCTGACCGGTCTTCGGGTCGGTGTCGAGCCGCACGCCCGGCGCGAGGTCGGCGAACGCGAGGAAGTTCCGGCTGTTCTGCGGCAACGCTTCGATCTGCTTCGGCGTGACGTTGGTGCCGACCTCGGAAGTCTTGCGGTCGATCGTCTGCGAGCCGACGACCGTGACCACGTTCAGCTGCGTTGTACCGACCGCCGCCAGTGGCAGGTCGAGGTCGACGGTCTGGCCGACGAACACCGTGAGATCCAGCGTCTGCGGCGCGAAGCCGGACGCGGTGATCGAGATCTTGTAGCTGCCGGGCGCGAGGCCGACCAGTGTGTAGCTGCCGTCGGCGCGGCTCGTCGTGCGCGTCACCTGCCCGGTCGCGACGTGCGTCGCGACGACGCTGGCGCCGGGCTGCGCCTTCGCGTCGGCGGTGATCGCGCCGCGCACGGTGGCGCTGCTCAACTGCGCCACGGCGGGCAGCGCCAGCGCGAGCAGCGCGGCGGCCGCAAGGGCACGGATCTGGAATCGGGGGTGTTGTCTCATGGGGTCGGCCTCTGTTGAAAGCTCTGTGGTGGAAAGAACCGCGGTGCAGGCGTCTCCGGATCGCCTGGCCCGCGGGCGAGGAAAGCTAGGAACTGTTCTCCGTACCAGCCGCGCCCGCGGACGGCGCGGGGCTGGCGGTGGACTGGCGCACGATCAGGTCGGCGCGCAAGGTCTGGTGCAGCGGCGCGCTGCGCCCGGGCTCCTCGATCGCGGACGCGAGACGCTCGAGCGCGAGGCCGCCGAGCTCGGTGATGCGCGCGCGCACCGTCGTCAGCGGCGGGTTCACGTAGCGGCTGATCGGCACGTCGTCGAAGCCGCCGAGCGCGATGTCGTTCGGCACCTGCAGGCCGGCCTCGTTCAGCGCCGACAGGCAGCCGATCGCCATCATGTCGTTGCTCGCGAACACCGCGCTGGGCCGCTGCGTCAGCGCGACGATCTGGCTGCCGGCGCGAAAGCCCGACTCCTTCGTGAAGTCGCCCTGCAGCACCTGCTCGTCGGTCTGCGGCAGCAGCTCGGCGATCGCATCGCGGTAGCCGCGCAGGCGCTCCTGGGCCTCGAAGTTGCTCTCGGGGCCGGCGATGAACGCGATCGCGCGATGCCCGCGCTCGACCAGGTGCCGCACCATCGCACTGGCGCCGCCGTAGTTGTCGACCGCGAACGACGAGTGGCTGCCGCCGGCGACGTGGGTGTTCATCAGCACCGCCGGCAGGTCGTCGGCGACGTTGCCCCACAGAAAATCGGCGCTGACATGCGGCGACATCACGAGCAGCCCGTCGACCCGGCCGTTCATCGCGCGCAGCGCCGCGGCGGCTTCGGCGGCGTCACCGTGGGAGCTCGACACCAGCAGGTGCAGGCCGCGCGCGCGCGCGGCGAGGTCGATGCCGCGGATCAGCTCGGAGAAGTACTCGCCGTGCAGATCGGGCAGCAGCGCGCCGACCGTGTGGGTGCGCCGCGTGATCATGCTTTGCGCCGCCGACGACGGCACGAAGCGCAGCTGCGCGACCACGCCCATCACGTGCTCGCGCGTCTGCGGGGTGACGTTCGAATGGCCGTTCAGCGCACGCGAGACGGTCGCGACGGAGACCCCGGCGAGGCGCGCGACGTCCTTGATGGTCGTGGCCATGCGGCGGCGTCGGTCAGGCGTCGCCGTCGAGCGCGGCGCCGTTCGACGCGATCACGCTGGCATAGAAGTGCGCGCTGTCTTTCAGCGTGCGCTGCTGGGTGTCGAAGTTGACGTGAACCAGACCGAAGCGCTTCGAGTAGCCGAGCGACCATTCGAGGTTGTCCATCAGCGACCAGGCGCAATAGCCGCGCAGGTCGACGCCCTGCTCGATCGCGTCGTGGATCGCGCGCAGGTGACTGCGGTAGTAGGCCAGGCGCAGCGGGTCGGCGACGCGGCCGTCGTCGCCGGCCTTCGGCGGGTCGTAGAAGGCGGCGCCGTTCTCGGTCACGTACTGCGGGATGTCGCCGTAGCGCTGCTTGATCCAGGTCAGGATCTCGGTCAGGCCCTGCGGGTGCACCTCCCAGCCGGTGTCGGTGTAGGTCGATTGCGACTGCGCCACGACCGCGGTCTTGACCGGCCACGCGCTTTCCTCGTGGCGAATCATGTCGCGCATGTAGTAGTTGATGCCGACGAAGTCGATCTTCTGGCCGATCAGCTTGTGATCTTCGGCCGGCCATTCGGGCCAGGCCTCGCCGAAGATCTCGGTCATCTCGTCGGGGTACTTGCCGAGAAACACCGGGTCGAGGTACTGGCGATTCATGTAGGCATCGGCGCGGCGTGTCGCGGCGATGTCTTCGGGCTTGTTTGTCGCCGGGTGCTTGGGCGCGAGGTTCACGACCAGCCCGATCTCGTGCCGGCCGAGCGCGCGATACGCCTGCACCGCCTTGCCGTGCGAGCGCAGCAGCTGGTGCGAGGCGATCGGCGCCTCGAAGCGGTTCTTGTGGCCCGGCGCGAGCGCGCCGTGCAGATAGCCGCCGTCGGTGACGACCCAGGGCTCGTTCAGCGTGGCCCATTTCTTCACGCGGCCGTCGAGGCGCTTGTACATCACGCTCGCGTAGTCGGCGAACCAGTCGGCGACATCGGGGTTGAGCCAGCCGCCGCGGTCGTCGAGCGCGGAAGGCAGGTCCCAGTGGTAGAGGGTCGCGAGCGGCTCGATGCCGTTCTCGAGCAGCGTGTCGACCAGGCGCTCATAAAAGCCGAGCCCGCCCTCGTTGACGCGGCCGCGCCCCTCGGGCATCACGCGCGCCCAGGCGATGCTGAAGCGGTAGGCGGTCAGGCCCAGGCGCTTCATCAGCGCGACGTCTTCCTTCATGCGGTGGTAGTGGTCGCAGGCGACGTCGCCGGTGTCGCCGTTCTTCACCATCCCGGGCGTCCGCACGAAGCGGTGCCAGATGCTCGGCCCGGCGCCGTCGGCCAGCGGGGAACCCTCGATCTGGTAGGCCGAGGTCGCGGCGCCCCAGAGAAAGGATTCCGGGAACTTGTACATCTTCACTGCGAGGTGCTCCGATGGTCTGGCGGGTTGATGTAAACGTTATCATTCGAGCACATTCGCACCCATTGGGGTAAATGCGGTGTGAAGAAATGTTCACATCCGGGGCCGTTCCGCGGCAGGCACGCACAACAAAAAGCCGCCTCGCGGCGGCTTCTCGGGCACGGTGAAGCGGGCGTTCAGGCGGCGACCGGCGCCATCGCGAGCAAGCGCGCAACGCGCTCCTCGGTCGACGGGTGTGTCGAGAACAGCCCGCGCAGCCCGCCGGCCGACAGCGGGTTAACGATCATCATCTGCGCGGTCTCGGGGTGGCGCTCGGCGGCTTCGAGCGGGACGCCTTGCGCGACGTTGTGGATCTTCTGCAGCGCGCTGGCGAGCGCGCGCGGGTTGCCCGAGATCTCGGCGCCGCCGCGGTCGGCCTCGAACTCGCGCGCGCGGCTGATTGCCATCTGGATCAGGCTCGCGGCGATCGGCGCGAGGATCATCACCAGGATGCCGACGATCGGGTTCGTCGAGCGGCCTTCGCTGTCGCGGCCGCCAAAGAACATCGCGAAGTTCGCGAGCATCGAGATCGCGCCGGCCATCGTCGCACTGACGGTGCTGATCAGGATGTCGCGGTGGCGCACGTGGGCGAGCTCGTGGGCCATCACGCCGCGCAATTCGGGTTCGGACAGCATGCGCAGGATGCCGGTGGTCGCGGCGACCGCAGCGTGCTCCGGGTTGCGGCCGGTCGCGAACGCGTTCGGCGCGTCTTCGTTGATCAGGTAGACCTTCGGCATCGGCAGCTGCGCGCGTTGCGCGAGCTCGGCGACCATGCGATAGAACTGCGGCGCGGAGCTCTCGTCGACCTGCTGCGCGTTGTACATCTTCAGCACCAGCGTGTCGGAAAACCAGTAGCTGAAGAAGTTCATGCCGAGCGCGACGACGAGCGCGATCGCCATCCCCTGGCGGCCGCCGAGCAGCGAGCCGATGGCCATGAACAGCGCGGTGATCGCTGCCATCAGGACCGCGGTCTTGAGCAGATTGAACATGGCGTGGTGTCCTCGTTGGGAAGACGTCATTGAAGACGCCGGAGACGCACAGATGCGGGCAGGCCGCCGGAGTTCAACGATTCGGCGATGTGAAGACCCGGCCGGAAACGAGCGCCCCGCCCTGCAGACCCTGGACGAATGGTGCCGCCGGCAGGCGCTTGCCGCCGGCGCGCTGCAGTTCGGTCAGCCGCAGCGCGCCTTCGCCGCACGCCACGGTGATGCCGGCGGCGTCGACCGCGAGCACCTCGCCGGGCGCGCCGGTGCCGGACACGACGCTGGCGCGCCAGCACTTGATCGTCTCGCCGTCGAGCGCGGTGCTGGCGCCGGGAAACGGATCGAACGCGCGCAGCCGGCGCTCGATCGTCGCCGCACTCCCGTGCCAGTCGATCGGGCCCTCGGCCTTGTCGATCTTGTGCGCATAGCTGATGCCGTCGAGCGGCTGGGGCCGGCGCACCAGCCCGCCGCAGGCCGCGAGCTCGAGCGCCTCGACGATCAGCCGGCCGCCGCAGGCCGCGAGCTTGTCGTGCAGCGTCGCGGCGGTGTCGTCGAGCGCGATCGGGAGCGATTCGGCGAGCAGCATGTCGCCGGTGTCCAGGCCGGCGTCCATCTGCATGATCGTGATGCCGGTGCGCGCGTCGCCGGCCTCGATCGCGCGCTGGATCGGCGCGGCGCCGCGCCAGCGCGGCAGCAGCGAGCCGTGGATGTTCAGGCAGCCCAGGCGCGGCAGGTCGAGCACCCATTGCGGCAGGATCAGGCCGTAGGCGGCGACGACGAGCACGTCGGGCCGCGCCGCGAGCAGCGCGTCGCGCGCCACCGCGGCCTCGTCGGCGAACTTGCCATCGAGCTTCAGGCTGCGCGGCTGCGCGAGCGCGAAACCGTGTTCGAGCGCGAATGCCTTGACCGGCGACGCATGCATCTTCATGCCGCGGCCGGCCGGGCGATCGGGCTGGGTCAGCACGAGGCCGATCCGGAACCCGGCTGCCTGCAGCTGCGCGAGCGCGAAGTGCGCGAACTCGGGCGTTCCGGCGAACGCGACGTTCATGCCTCCTCGCGCGCCTTCTTCAGCATCTTGGTCTTGATGCGGTCGCGCTTGAGCTGGCTCAGGTACTCGACGAAGACCTTGCCGATCAGGTGATCCATCTCGTGCTGGACGCAGATCGCGAGCAGGCCCTCGGCCGCGAACTCCTGCGACCGGCCGTCGCGGTCGAGCGCGCGCACCGTGACCCGCGCATGGCGCTGGACCTTGTCGTAGACCAGCGGCACCGACAGGCAGCCTTCGTCGACGAAGCTCATCTCCTCGCTCTTCGCGATCAGCTCGGGGTTGATCAGCACGCGCGGGTCGTCGCGGGTGTCGGAGGTGTCCATCACGATCACGCGCTCGTGCACGTCGACCTGGGTCGCGGCGAGGCCGACGCCATCGGCCGCGTACATGCTCTCGAGCATGTCGTCGACGAGCTGGCGGATGCGCGCGTCGACCTGCGCGACGGGTTTGGCGACGATGTGCAGGCGCGGATCGGGGTAGCGCAGGATGTTCAGCTTGGCCATGGAGGTTTCATTTCGGTGGCGCCTCGGGCGCCGCCGGCATTGTGGAACTGACGCAACGCCCGCCACCGTGACAGGTCTCACACGGCGCCGCGGGCGGGGTCACTTTCGTTGCGATATCAAGGGTTTAGAGGCAGAATCTGTGAAACTGATTGAGCATTTTCGCCGAAGCGTTGTTGGCACGGCGAAGACAGCGGACTAAACCCCATCGCGCGGGCGCCCCATGCCGTGCATCGCCTGAGAGACACCTACATGACCCGTCGTGATCGATCCGTTTCTCATGTTCGCCGGGCTGCCGGTACCGTGTCTGTCGGTGCGATGCTGGGCCTGGCCTTGTGTGCCAGCGCGGTTCAGGCTGCCGATTATCCGATCACTTCGCAGCAGCGCGGCACCGCGCAGAAGGTCGCGCAGGATGGCGTTGCGCTGTCGGAGCTGGCACCCAACGCGCCCGACTCTTACACGGTGAAGACGCGCGACACGCTCTGGGACATCTCCAAGCTGTTCCTGAAGAGCCCGTGGCGCTGGCCCGAGCTGTGGGGCATGAACCTGGAACAGATCCGCAACCCGCACCTGATCTACCCGGGGCAGGTGCTGGTGCTCGACAAGACCGGCGGCCGCGCCCGGCTGCGCATGGGCCAGGCGGTCGGCGCCACCGGGACCGACAAGCTCTCGCCGCGCGTGCGTTCGTCCGCGCTCGGGGCGGATTCACTGGCGTCGATCCCGTTCGGGCTGATCGAGCCGTTCCTCAGCGAGGCGGTGATCTTCCAGACCAACGAGCTGCAGGCGGCGCCGCGCATTGTCGCGACGCAAGAGGGCCGCGTGATCCTCGGCCGCGGCGACACCGCCTACGTGCGCGGCGAGCTGAGCAACGGCAGCGACTACCGCATCT
This sequence comes from Rhizobacter sp. P5_A1, assembly GCF_056400745.1. NCBI lineage: Bacteria > Pseudomonadati > Pseudomonadota > Betaproteobacteria > Burkholderiales > Sphaerotilaceae > Rhizobacter > Rhizobacter sp. P5_A1. Next base: position 209,197 of record NZ_JBFUKR010000003.1, on the reverse strand, counting down.
TCCGCGAGCCGAAGCCGCTGGTCGATCCGACCACGAAGGAACTGCTGGGCTACGAGGCCCGTTACGTCGGCTCGGCCGAATACACGCGCCAGGGCGAGACGCGGGTCGATGCGGCCGGCAAGTCCGAGGTCGTGCCGGCCACCTTCACGGTGACCAGCGTGCGCACCGAGGCGGGTGTCGGCGACCGGCTCGCGCTGGTGCCGGCCCGCGAGTACACGAACTACGCGCCGCACGCGCCGCAGGGCGTGCTCGAAGGCCAGATCGTCTCGCTGTACGGCGATGCGCTGACGGCCGGCCAGAATCAGATCGTCTCGCTGAACCGCGGCACCCGTGACGGCATGGAGCGCGGCCACGTGCTTGCGCTGATCCACAACGGCGCACGTGTCGTCGACACCACCGACCCGAGCAAACCGACGATCAAGCTGCCGGACGAGCGGCATGGCCTGCTGTTCGTGTTCCGCGTCTTCGACCGGATGTCGTACGCGCTGATCCTGTCGGTGAAGGAACCGGTGTCGCCGGGGGACCGCTTCACGCAGCCCTGAAGTCCCGATCCCCGAACACAAGATCGGCCGGCGCCCCGCCGGCCGCGTGCCGCGACTCCGCAGCGTGATCGAACGCGATGAACTCGGCGCCTGGCTGCGCCTGCTGGAGACACCGCTGCTCGGGCGCGAGTCGGCGCGCCGGCTGCTCGCGGCGTTCGGCTCGCCCGAGGCCGTGATTGCAGCCTCGACCGCAGCGCGGCGTGAAGTCGTCGGCGCACAGCAGGCCCCCGCGCTCGAGACCGAGCCTGAAATACTCGAAGCCCTGCTCGATGCCACGCTCGCCTGGCTGAACACCGCGGCGGTCGAACCGCGCGCGGTGATCACGCTCGGCGACCCGCGCTACCCGCGCGCACTGCTCGACGCGCCTGACCCGCCGCTGCTGATCTATGCGCAGGGCCGGATCGAGTTGCTGCAGGCCGATGCGATCGCCGTCGTCGGCAGCCGCAACCCGACGCCGCAAGGCGCCGACAACGCCCGCGCGTTCGCCAGCCACCTGAGCCACGCCGGGCTGACCGTCGTTTCCGGCCTCGCGCTCGGCGTCGATGCGGCGGCGCACGCGGGTGGCCTCGACGGCGCCGCCAGCACGATCGCGGTGGTCGGCACGGGCCTCGACATCGTCTACCCGCGGCGCAACCTCGGCCTCGCGCACCGCATCGCCGACAAGGGCCTGATCGTCAGTGAATACGCGCTCGGAACGCCGTCGATGGCGCAGAACTTCCCGCGGCGCAATCGCATCATCGCCGGGCTCGGGGGCGGCACGCTGGTGGTCGAGGCGGCGCTGAAATCCGGCTCGCTGATCACCGCACGGCTCGCGAACGAGGCCGGGCGCGAAGTGTTCGCGATCCCCGGCTCGATTCACTCGCCGCAGTCGCGCGGCTGCCACGCGCTGATCAAGCAGGGCGCGAAACTGGTCGAGACCGCGCAGGACATCCTCGAAGAGCTGCGCCTGCCGGGCGCCACGCCGGATGCGCCGGCTGCCGCGCCGGGCGCCGATCCGGCCGATGCGCCTTTGCTTGCCGCGCTCGGCTTCGACCCGGTCACGCTCGACGCTCTCGCCGCGCGCACCGGCTGGAGCGCCGCGGAGCTCAGCACGCGGCTGCTCGGCCTCGAACTCGATGGCCGGGTCGCGCGCCTGCCGGGCCAGCTGTTCCAGCGCCGGGCACCAGGCTGAAGCGCGATGACCGGCGCGTCGATTGCGGCGCAAAACCGGGTATCCGCGACCGCCGTGCGGCCCGAGCGGCTGCGGTATAGTGAAACCATGTTCGATGTGCTCGTGTACCTGTACGAAAACTACTGGCGCCCCGATGCCTGTCCGGACCACGACCAGCTGACGCGCAAGCTCTCGTCGGTTGGCTTCGAATCAGACGAGATCGAGGAGGCGCTGTCGTGGCTCGACGGGGTCGCCGCCGCCGCGCAGGCGTATGTCGGCGAACAGGGCGAATCCAGCCTGCGCGTCTACTCGCCGGCCGAGCAGGAACACCTGGGCGAAGACTCGATCGGCTTCATCAGCTTCCTCGAATCGGCCGGTGTGCTTCCGCCGCCGATGCGCGAAATGGTGATCGACCGCGCCAGCGCGATCCCCGGCGGCCCGATCGACCTCGAAGACCTGAAGATCATCGTGCTGATGGTGTTCTGGAGCCTCGGCGAAGAGCCGGATGCGCTGATCCTCGACGAGCTGTTCGTCGATGTCGAAGACCGCTTGATCCATTGATGGAGGCCTTCGGCCGACGCACATGTCGGCCGATCCCCCGAGGGGATGCGGGGCCGCGGCCCGCGCGCGTTCCCTATGCCAGCAACCGGCTCGGATCGCCGTCGAGCTTGGCCATCGCGCTGCGCGTCGCGCGCACCGTCAGCGATTCGTCTTGCGCCGGCACGAGCAGGCCGGCCTGCAGAAACGCCGCGAGGCGGTTCTGCTGAAACAGCACGCCGCGCCCTTGCGGCGAGACGAACAGCGTCAGCTGCCGGCGCATGCCTTGCCAGGCGAGCTGCATCGGCTCGTTGCGGCTGCGGTAGTCGAGCATGTACCAGCTGCCGACCTGCAGCTCGCGCGCCCACGCGATCATCGCCGGCGTCGGCATCGAGCCACCCTCGGAAACGACCTCGAGCTCGGAGCTCTCGTGGCCCGACAGGTCGTGCACCATCGATTCGTCGATCTCGAGGTCGTCGGCCTCGGGAAGCAGCTCTTCGAGCGTCTCGAGGCGTGCCATCAGCTCTTCGAGGCGCTCATGCGGAATCGCCGCGGTCTTCGCGGTGAACGCGGCGGCGAGCGAGTTGTTCAGGCGCTGGATGTGCTCATCCTGCTTGTCGGCCGGCACGCCGGCGTTGTCCATGCCATCGCGCAGTGTCTTCAGCAGCGGCGGCAGACGGCGGATCACCTCGGCGCGTTCCTCGCGCGAGACCTTCGCGCTGGCCGACCAGATCAGGTCGGCGGCGGCGCGCTTCATCTCGCGCGTCGCATCGCTCTGGTTGCCGGCCTTGACGGCGGTCATCGCGAGCACGTCGGCCCAGACGTGGAACAGGAACTCGCGCACCCCTTCCTGAACCGGCACTTCGTTGAGCATCTTGCGCAACTCGATCGTGTACTGGATCGCCAGCGTCTCGCGCTGCTCGACCTGCTGCGCCAGCGACACGCCCTTGCGCGACGCCTCGTTCTCGTTCTTGAAGTAGTGCTCGAGGAACTTCTCGAACTCGATCAGCACGGTCTGGAACACGCGCCGTCCGGTGTCGGGATAGGCCTCGACGACCTGCACGATGCGCTTGATCTCTTTCTCGAGGATGTCGCCGACGGCACGGCTGGTCGCGTCGAAGCCCATCACGCACGAGCCCATGCGGTCGATCAGGCGCCGCGCCGGGTGGTCGATCGTCGCGAAGAAATCGGGCTCGCTGACCGCGACGCGCAGCACCGGCATCTGCAGCCGCGCGAACCAGACGCGCACCGCGCTCGCGATGCGCTCTTCGGTCAGGATGCTCTGGAACAGCAGCGCGACGATCTCGATCGTCGCACGCTCGACCGGCGTGGTCGCGGCCTGCTTCAGGGCCTGCTTGCGCTGGTTCAGTTCCTCGAGCAGCGCCGGCGTGCTGACATGGCCGCCGGCCACGGTGCGCTGGTGCTCGGCCGTCTCGAGGCGCCGCGCGATGCCCTGCTGCGCCTCGTTGATCGCGCTCTTCAGCCGGGGCGCGGTCATCACCGGGCGGTCTTGCTGCGTGACGCCGAAACCCGGCAGCTGCCGGCCGACGAGCCGGTTCAGGCGGCCGAGCACGGCTTCGGCATGATCGGCGCCACGCGCCAGCCCGCCGGCGCGGGTCATCATGCGGGTCTCGTCGCCGACGTTTGCGCGACCATCGGCGCCGCCCGACGCGGCAAAGCCGCCGGTGTTGCCATGGCCCGAGTGCGTGAAGCCGCCGGTGCGGCTGCCGCGCGAGCGCCGGATGAACGGGCGCAGGTCGATCTCGGGCAGCACGTGGCGCTCGAGCAGGAAGCGGTTCGTCTCGTGGTAGCCCTCTTCGGCGAAGAGCGCGAACTCTTCGTGCAGCACGCCCTGCAGCTGCCGCCATGCGTCCAGGCTCAACCCGGCGGCGCGCCACGACGCGCTGATGATGCGGGCAAACACGTGTGGACGCAGCACATCGTTGGTGTCGAGTTCGTCACGACCTTCGAGCATGTTGATGCGCGAGCGCAGGTCGGTGAACTCCCAGGATGCGCGATCCATCATCGACAGCGCGAGTTTCGAGCTGATGATCTCGTGCTCGATCGTGTCGTCGTCGACGAGGCTGAGCTTGGCGTGGCGGCTCGCCGGCAACGGCAGGTCGCCGGGACCCGTCGCGGACACCAGCCCGCTCTGGCGCGCGCCGCGCAGCATCGAGGTCATGCCCTGGAGCCAGAACGGCGCGGCCTTTTGCAGGTCGGGCACGAGCTCGCGGCGCTTCATCGCGACCATCGGTTCGGCCTTCTGGCTCAGCAGAAGACGGGCGCCCTGCTCGACCGCCTGCACCACGTTCGGCAGACCGGACAGCAGACCCTCCATGTAGGAGCGCCTGGCCTGTTGGGCCAATGCCGTCGGGTTGGCAGGGGTCGGCATGTGTCGGTGACGCTTCCTGAGAATATTACGGGCTGACTCTACACCACCGCCCCGGCGTTCGGGTCATCGGGATCGGTCTCCTTCGCGGGGCCGGCCTTGACCAGATCCTCGCGTTTGACGCCCAGCCACATCGCGATTGCGGCAGCCACGAATACCGATGAATAGATGCCGAACAGGATGCCGATCGTCAGCGCGATCGCGAAGCCGTGCAGCGTCGGCCCGCCGAAGATCAGCATCGACAGCACCATCGCCTGCGTGCAGCCGTGCGTGATGATCGTGCGGCTCATCGTGCTGGTGATCGCGTGGTCGATGACCTCGTGCGTGTTCATCTTGCGAAAGCGCCGGAACGCCTCGCGGATCCGGTCGAAGATGACGACCGATTCGTTCACCGAGTAGCCCAGCACGGCGAGCACCGCGGCGAGCACCGTCAGGTTGAACTCCCACTGAAAGAACGCGAAGAAGCCGAGGATGATGATCACGTCGTGCAGGTTCGCGATGATCGCGGCGACCGCGAACTTCCACTCGAAGCGGATCGCCAGGTAGATCATGATGCCGACGACGACCGCGAGCAGCGCATACGTCCCGTTGACCGCCAGCTCGCGCCCGACCTGCGGCCCGACGTACTCGACGCTGCGCTGCTGCACCGGTTCGATCGAACCGGCCGCCCCGCTCGCCGAACACGCCGGTCGGCTCACCGTCTCGCCCTTCTCGGTCGTCATCTGGCGCACGCTGACGCTGCCGTTCTCGGCCTTGCACAGCGTCTCGAACACCGCGGCGGCCACTTGCGTCTGTTTGGTCGCCTGGGTCGCCGGCAGCCGGATGATCACGTCGCGCGAGCTGCCGAAGTTCTGCACCTGCGACTCGCCATAGTTCAGCTTGTCGACGTTGGCGCGGATCTTCTCGACATCGGCGGTCTGTGCATAGCTCGCCTGCATCACGATGCCGCCGGTGAACTCGATCGAGTAGTGCAGCCCGCGCGTCGCGAGGAAGAACACTGCGGCAAGGAAGGTCACCGCCGAGATGATGTTGAACACCAGCGCATGCCGCATGAACGGGATGTCGCGCCGGATTCTGAAGAACTCCATGAGTGATCCTTGTGCTGTTGCGTCGTCGGGCGTTCGGCGGATCAGGTCTTCACCGCAGGCACATCGGCCGCCTGCGGCTTCCAGACCTGGCCGATCGCGACGCTCTTCAACTTCTTCTGGCGCCCGTACCAGAGGTTCACGAGGCCGCGCGAGAACACGACCGCCGAGAACATCGAGGTCACGATGCCCAGGCAGTGCACGACCGCGAAGCCGCGCACCGGCCCGGAGCCGAACGCGAGCAGCGCGAGGCCGGCGATCAAGGTCGTGACGTTCGAGTCGAGGATGGTTCCGAAGGCGCGCTCGTAGCCCTCGCTGATCGCGACCTGCGGCGACTTGCCGGCGCGCAGCTCCTCGCGCACGCGCTCGTTGATCAGCACGTTCGAATCGATCGCCATACCCAGCGTCAGCGCGATCGCCGCGATGCCGGGCAGCGACAGCGTGGCCTGCAGCATCGACAGCACCGCGAGCAGCAGCAGCAGGTTGAAGCCCAGCGCCAGCGTCGAGACGATGCCGAAGAGCTGGTAGTAGACGCACATGAAGAGCGCGATCGCGGCGAAACCGAACAGCACGCTGTGAAAACCCTTCGTGATGTTGTCGGCGCCCAGGCTCGGGCCGATCGTGCGCTCTTCGATGATGTCCATCGGCGCGGCCAACGAACCGGCGCGCAGCAGCAGCGAGGTGTCGTTCGCTTCGCCGGCCGTCATGCGGCCAGAGATCTGGAAGTGCGAGCCGAGCTCGCCGCGGATCACCGGCGCGGTCACGACCTCGCCCTTGCCCTTCTCGAACAGCAGGATCGCCATGCGCTTGCCGATGTTGTCGCGCGAGATGTCCTTCATGATGCGCGCGCCCTTGGCGTCGACCGTCAGGTTCACGACCGGCTCGTGGGTCTGGCCGTCGAAGCCGGGTTGCGCGTCGGTCAGGTTGTCGCCGGTCAGAACGACCTGGCGCTTGACGATCAGCGGGCTGCCGTCGCGATCGGCGAAGCGCTCGGTGCCGAACGGCACCGGGCCGTTGCCGCGCACCGCGAGCACCGCCTCGCTGCTGTCGTCGACCATGCGCAGCTCGAGCGTCGCGGTGCGGCCGATGATGTCCTTCGCCTTCGCGGTGTCCTGCACGCCCGGGAGCTGCACGACGACGCGGTCGGCGCCCTGCTGCTGGATCACCGGCTCGGCCACGCCGAGTTCGTTGACGCGGTTGTGCAGGGTCGTGATGTTCTGCGTGATCGCCGTGTCCTGCACGCGCTTCGCGGCCTCGGGTTTCAGGCTGCCGGTCAGCTTGATGTCGGTGCCGTCGGGCGTCTCGATCCATTGCAGGTCGGGCAGCTGATCGCCGAGCAGCGTGCGCGCGGCCGTCACCGTCTCGCGGTCGCGGAAGCGCACGTCGACGTTGTTGCCATCGCGCGTGATCCCGGCGTGGCGCAGGTTCTTGTCGCGCAGCAAGGTGCGGATGTCGCCGGTCAGCGCCTCGGCCTTCTTCGTCAGCGCCGACTTCATGTCGACCTGCATCAGGAAGTAGACGCCGCCGCGCAGGTCGAGGCCGAGGAACATCGGCAGCGCGTGCAGCGAGGTCAGCCAGCCCGGCGAGCGCGACAGCAGGTTCAGCGCGACGATGTAGCTGGGGTTCGCCGCGTCCGGGTTCAGCGCGGCGTTGATCGCGTCTTTCGCCTTGCGCTGCGCGTCGAGGTCGTCGAAGCGTGCCTTCACCGAGTTGCCCTCGAACTGCACGAAGTCGGCTTTCAGGCCGGCCTTGGCGATGATCTCCTGGATGCGCGGCGCCATCGTGGCGTCGAGCTTCAGCGTGGCCTTGCCGCTGCTGACCTGCACCGCCGGCGCTTCGCCGAAGACGTTGGGCAGCGTATAGACCAGCCCGACCAGCAGGGCGATCACGAGCAGTGCGTATTTCCAGGCGGGATAGCGATTCATCGATGGGTTCCTTCAGCGGCGCACGTCAAAAAAGCAAACGGCCCGTCGCACCTCGTCGGGTGCGCGAGCCGCCTGCGCGCGCAGCGCAGCATTTACTTCGCGGCGACCGTGCCCTTGGGCAGCACCTGCACGACCGCGCCGCGCTGCACCTGGATCTCGACGCCGCTCGCGACCTCGACCGTCAGGTAGCTCTCGCCGATCTTCGAGATCTTGCCGAGCATGCCGCCGGTGGTGACGACCTCGTCGCCCTTCGCGAGCGCGTCGATCATCGCCTTGGATTCCTTCTGGCGCTTCATCTGCGGGCGGATCATCACGAAGTACAGCACCACGAACATCAGCACCAGCGGCAGCATGCTGCCCAGGCTGCCGAACATGGAGTCGGACGCGGCGGCGGGTGCGGCTTGCGCGAAAGCTTCGGAAATGAACACTTGAGAATCCTCTTTGGGGTCCGGCACGGCGCCGGTAGCGAAACCCGTCGATTGTAAGACGCGCCCCCGGCGCGCGAATGAATGCCCCGACAGCGGCCCGCGCGGCGTCAGGCCGCCCGCGCGACGAGGCGCAGCCGCGTGATCTCGGACGGTGCGCCGAAGCGCTTCGGCGGCCCCCAGTAGCCGGTGCCGCGGCTGGTGTAGATCCACAGTCCGCGCAACCGATGCAGGCCCGCGGTGAACGGCTGCTGCAGCCGCACGAACAGGTTCCACGGCAGGAACTGCCCGCCGTGCGTGTGGCCCGACAGCTGCAGATGGAAGCCGGCCCGCTCGGCGGCCTCGGCGCTGCGCGGCTGGTGCGCGAGCAGCACCCGCGTCGTCGCGGCGTCCGGCGCGCCGGCGAGCGCGGCCTGCGGATCGCTGCGCTGGGCCGGATCGAAGTGGTGCGCGCTGTAGTCGGTCACACCGGCCACCAGCAGCGGCATGCCGCCGTGCTGCAGCACGACATGCTCGTTCAGCAGCACGCGCAGGCCGATGCGCCGCAGCTCGACGACCCACGCCGGCGCGCCCGAGTAGTACTCGTGGTTGCCGGTGACGAAGAAGGTGCCGTGCGTCGAGCTCAGCGCCGCGAGCGGGGCGACATGGCCGGCGAGTTCGTGCACCGAGCCGTCGACCAAGTCACCGGTGACGGCCACCATGTCGACCTCGAGACGATTCACCGCCACGACGATGCGCTGCAGGTAGGCGCGCTTGATCGTCGGCCCGACGTGGATGTCGCTGATCTGCGCGATCGTGAAGCCGTGCAGCGCGGCCGGCAGCCCGGTGATCGGCACATCGACCGAGACGACCGCCGCGGTGCGCCGCGCGTTGACGAAGCCCCACAGCGTGATCAGCGCGCCGAGCAGCGGCACCGCGAGCGCGCTCTTCGCCTCGAGGCCGAGTGCCGCCAGCGCGCCATCGGGCAACGCGAGCGTGACCGCCACCGCGGCGAGCAGCAACACATCGCGCAGCAGCGTCAGCACGAACAGCGACGAGAACAGCCCCATCGCGAGCGCGCCGGCCCATGCGAGCCGGTCCGACAGCGGCTGGCGGCGCACGAGCCGCGCGAGCAGCGCCATCGGCATCAGCAGCGCCGAGGCGAGCAGCAGCGCGACGAACAGCGCGGCCGGCCACGTGCCGCCCGGCAGCGCCGGCGCCACGCGCCAGCCCACGTAGGCGTGCAGCAGCGAAGAGACCAGGAACAGCGGAGCGAGCGACATCGGAGGAAACAGCGGCGGAAGTGAGTCAGCCGCATGTGGTTGCGAACCGCACGAGCGCAAGCCCTCGCGCTCGCCCGCGCGATGCGGGGTTACGGCAGGCGTGTGACGCGCGGCGTCGCGATCGGCGCGCGTTCGGCCTTCAGGTAGGCGAGCAGCGCGTCGAGGTCCTGCCCGCCGCCGGTGCGTGCCTCGCCCTTCTGCAGCGTGATGAAGCCGTCGCCGCCCTCGGCCATGAAACTGTTGACCGTGACGCGGTAGGCGCGGCCCGCGACGATCGGCTCGGCGTTCAGCCGCATGTCGCGAACGTGGTCGCCGGCGGTCGCGTCGGACTGCCAGGTGTAGGCGAACCCTTCGGACGGTTGCAGCACCGTCATGTCGCCGCCGGCCTTCTGCTGCGATTCGAGCAGCGCCTTCAGCTGCGCGCCGGTCAATGTCATCACCACCAGGCTGTTGCCGAACGGCTGCATCGTGAATACCTGCCCGAAGGTCACCGTGCAAGGCGGCGTGCCGCGGCACTCGAGGTCGCTGCGGATGCCGCCCGGGTTCATCAGCGCGATCTGCGCGCCGCCGTTCGACGGCTCACGCGTCGCCGCGAGTTGCGAGTCGGCGATCAGCCGGCCGGCGGCGCTGTCGACCTCGCCGCCGCGACCGAAGCGACTCGTGATCGTGCCGACGCGGCGCTCGGCCTTCGGCGCGACGATTGCCGCGTAGCGTGCGACCTGCGCGGCGATCGCTGGATCCGGCTTCGTTGCACGCAGCACGTCGGCATACGGCGCCGGCGTGGCAGCGGCGAGGCGTTCGCGCAGCAGCGGATCGGTCGCGTCGTTGACGACCGGCAGGTTGTAGCTGCGCGTCGCCGCCGCGACGATCGCGCGCGTCTTGCGGTCGATCTCGACATCGACGACCGAGACGCCGCGCCCGTACGAGGTGCCCGAGATGATCGTGCGGCCGCCGACGATGCAGCGGTAGCCCTGGTGCGTGTGGGCCGAGAAGACCACGCTGATCTCGGGCGCGAGCTGCTCGGCGATCTCGAAGATCGGGCCCGAGCGGTTCGGGCAGGTCGTGTCGTTCCAGTCGCCGCGGTTCTGCGGCGTGCCGAGCTCGCCGCCCTCGTGGAAGATCGCGACGATCGTCTTCACGCCGAGCGCGCGCAGCTGGCGCGCGGCGCGGTTCACGCCCTCGGCCTCGTCGATGAAACGCAGCCCGGCCACGCCCGACGGCACGACGATCGACGGCGTCGTCTTCGTGACCGCGCCGATGATGCCGACACGGATGCCGGCGACGCGCTTGATCGTGTACGGCGGCAGCACCGGCCTGCCCTGCGTGTCGAGCACATTCGACGCGAGCATCGGAAACTTCGCGCCGGTGTAGCGCTCGAGCCCGCAGGAGGTCACCGCGTCGTCGGGCAGTGTCGCCGCACAGCCGCCGGTCGCGATGCGTTGCAGCTCGGTGATGCCGGCGTCGAACTCGTGATTGCCGACGCTGCCGGCGTCGAGCCCGATCGCGTTCATGACCTCGATGGTCGACTCGTGGCGGAACAGCGTCGACACCAGCGGCGCCGCGCCGATCAGGTCACCGCCCGACAGCATCAGGCTGTTCGGCGCGCCGGCGCGCAGCGTTTGCACGATGCCGGCCAGTGCCGCCGCACCGCCCGCCGCGACACGCAGCGGCTTGCCGCCCTGCGGGTCGGCCAGGGTCAGGCTCAGACCGGTCGATTCGAGGTTGCCGTGGAAATCGTTGATGCCGATCAGCCTCAGGTGCACCGGCTCGGCGGCCTGCGCGAGGCCGCACACACCGAGCAGCGCGGTCAGCAGAAGGCGCCGGCAGGCGCGGGGAAACGGCATCGAATCGGGCATCGTCATGGTCGGATCGGCAAACAGGAAAAGTGAAAACGGCGCAAACGCCATCATGACGTTTGCGCCGGCTCGAGGCGGTCGAATCAGATCACTGGATCAATAGTCGACCTGGAAGGTCAGGCTCGTGAAGCGCGGCGCGCCCGCATAGTAGAACGGTGCGCCGGCAGCCCCGCCGTTGACGATCGTGATGTTCGAGCCGCTACCGGCGTTGGCCGTGAAGTACTGCTTGTTGAAGATGTTGCTCACGTTCAGCCGGATGATCGGGTTCTTGAAACCGTTGCCGCTCGGGTTCGGCAGCTTCCATGCCGTGTTCAGGTCGAACGTCGTGTAAGCCGGAATCGCAGTGTCATTGGTCAGCGTCAGGAAGCGGCCGGTCGTGTACTTGCCGGCGATGTTGATCAGGTAGGGACCGTTCGCGTACTGCAGCGACAACGCCGCCATGCCCTTGGGCGTATCGGGGAACTGCTTGCCCGCGGTCGGGTAGAAGGTCGTCGCGGTGCGAGGCATGTCGCTGTCCAGCGTGCTCTTCGTGTAGGTCAGCGAGGCATACGCACTGAAGCCGGCGACCGGCACCGTGCCGGCCTCGAGTTCGAGGCCCTTGGTCGTCGAATTGCCGACGTTGAAGTCGTGCGTGATGTTCTCGGTGATGTCGTAGCTCGACGCGATGCGGTCCTTGAACTTGTTGTAGAAGGCTGTCGCCGACGCGCGGAACATATCGCCCTTGTAGCGTGCGCCGAGATCGAGGTTGACCGAGGTCTCCGGCTTGACAGTCACCGGCAGGAAACCGGTCGCCGTGCCCACCCCGTTGAGGTAGGTCACGCCCTTCGCCAGGGTCATGTAGTCGTTCTTGTTCGGTATTCTGAAGTTCTTCGCCAGGCTGCCGAACAGTTGCACCCGGTCGGTTGCCTGCAGGCTGGCCGCCAGGCTGGGCAAGAGCACGGAGTACTTCTTGTCGACGCTGTAGTCGACTCCGCCGCTGCCGGCGCTGGCGCCGCTGCCCGCGGTGAGCGAGTTTGCATAGTTGCTGTATTGCCGGTGGGTGCTGCGGTAGCTGAGCGCAGGTGTGACTTGCAGCTTGTTGTTCAGCAGATCGATCGTGTCCTGGACGAAGATGCTGTGGGCCGTCGTCAGCGTGAACTGGTCGCGGTTCTGGTAGCTCGTTCCGTCGGCGTAGGTCAGCAGGTTGCCGCCAAGCCAGATGTCGGTAACGCCACCGCCGTTGTCGACCGTGACCGCGGGCGCCCACTCGCGGAACCGTGCCCGCTCGAACCAGACGCCGCCGTTGATCTTCTGGTTGTCCAGCACGTAGGTCAGTGTGGCAGTCACGCCCGGGCGGAAGGTCTTGGACAGCGTGGAGCGGTACACGAGGACGCTGTCGAGGGTGTCGCCGTCGCCGTTGATGTCGGCGATGCCGCCGTGCACGGCGGTGCCCGACGTCGCCTCCTGTAGCAGACTCTGTTGGACGCCACCGGTCCCGTAGCCGTACCAGAGGTAGGGCGAGACGTCCAGGCGCAGACGATCGGTCAGGCCGAAGCTCGCCTTGCCGGAGATCAAGTAATTCTCGAACGGGTTGAGCGAGTAGCCGTAGTAAGGCGGGTTCGGCGAGACATCACTCTGTTTTGTGCCCTTCACCGGCGTCTGGTGCTGCGGAACCACCGACGAGTAGTCGCCGTAGTACCCATTCGTGGCCCAGCCTGTTTGGTTGAACGACTGGAAGTTGTTCGTGATCGCACGGTTGTAGAGCAGGCTCGCGCTCAACTTGTTGCCGGAGCCGAGGTCGTACTCGGCACCCGCGTCGAGGTGCTTGCGGTCGGCGCGGCCCCCGCCTTTCCACTTGTCGACACGCGCATCGGAGATGGACAGAAAGCCCTTGAAGGCGCCGACCTTGCCCGTGTCGACACGCGCGAACCCGCGGAAGAACCCGAGCTGGCCACCCGACAGCGCGATGCGCACGCGCTGCGCATTCTCCGGTCCGCAGGACTGCAGGCCGACGTTGCCGCCGGTCGCGCCGACGTGCGGTGCATCGGTATCGGGTGCGCCCTGCGTCACGTAGAGCGAACACAGGTTCTCCACGTCGACATACTCCTGCGGGTAGACCCGGAAGTCGCCCGAGTCGTTGACTGGCGCCCCGTTGATCGTGAAGCCCATCTGGTCGCTGTTGAAGCCGCGCACCCGCAGGTTGCCGCCGAACATGCCGGTCGCGTCGAAGCTCGAGCTGTTGACGCCCGGCAGCAGCGACAGCGCCTGGAACGGGTTGCTGGTGGAGCGGATTTTTTCTAGCTGCGCCTTGGTCACTGAGCTGCGCGCCTTAGGTGCGTCTTCATCCATCAGCAGGCCGGTGCCGAGCTTGTCGCCTTCGCCGGTGACGGTGACCTTGTTCAGTTCGGTGCTCGCCGACTGCGCGTGGGCAGCGCCGAGCATGGCGAGCATGGCCAGGGCCACGGCGTTGAGCGTGAAGGTGCGCATGAAGAGATGTCCTTTCTGGGGGCGGGCGGAGGGAGGGCGAATGGGTGACGCGTTCGTCTCGGGCGCCGACGCCGGCGCATCAGGCAAACGTTTGCGCGATGCGGTCAAGGCAGCAAGCTGGAACGAGCTCATCAGGGAGGTTTCAGGCCGGAAACTGCGAATGTGAGGAAATGTAGAGCAAGGAGCTTGCCAGCCCTGGATGACGCGCGCGTGACCTGTTGGTGCAGCGCGACAGTCGCCGCGACCCGGAACAGTGCACTTTTCGAGCAGCGGCTTCAGCGCACGAAACAGGCTCGGAATTCGGCGCGCAGCCGCGCCGCGTCGACGCCGATGCAGACCGCTTGCGCCGGCGCGTCCGCCCACGCGCCGGCACGGGAACTGTCGGTCGCCAGCAGCTGGATCGTCTGCCCCGCGGCGATGCCCTCGGTGACGACGCGCACCGCGCCGCGGCGCAACGCGAAGGCCGATGCATCGAGCGCGCAGGCGACCGCGCTGGCATCGTGCGAGTAGATGCCGCCACCGGTCTGCGGTCGATAGAAATCCTCATAGCAGCGCGTGATCGCGCGGATGAATGCGCCCTCGGCGCCGCCGTCGCGGCCCAGCGCGTCGAGGTCGGCGGTGCTCAGCAGCACCTCGTGGGTCACGTCCAACCCGACGATCGTGACCGGCCAGCGCGCCGTGAAGACGCGGTCGGCGGCGTGCGGGTCGCACGCGATGTTGGCCTCGGCGACCGGCGAGACATTGCCGCGATGACCGTTCTCGCCGAACGCGCCGCCCATCACGACGACCGCCTTCACGTGGTCGACGAGCTGCGGATCGTGTTGCAACGCCAGCGCCAGGTTCGTCAGCGGGCCGACCGCGACGAGCGTCACCTCGCCGGGGTGGCGGCGCGCCATCTCGACGATGAACTGCGCTGCGGCGAGCGCTTCTTCGCGCCGCGTTCGCGCGGCCGGCAGGTCGACATTGCCCATCGCATCGTGGCCGTGAACCTCGTGCGGGAACGCCCCCGGTGGCGTGAACAGCGCCTGCGCGGCACCGCGCGCGATCGGCACGTCGATGCCGAAACGCTCGCACAACGCCAGCGCGTTCGCGGTCGTGCGCTCGATCGCGGCATTGCCGAACACGGTCGTGATGCCGAGCAAGTCGGCGCGCGGATCGCGGGCCAGCATCAGCAGGGCCATCGCATCGTCGATGCCGGGGTCGGTGTCGAACAGGATCTTCATCGGGTCGTGTTTCGAGGCAGAGAGGTGATGGCGCGACGGCTCACCAGCAGGCGCGGCCGTGCGCGAGCGCCGGCACGCCGAGGTGGCGCGCCAGCGTCTGGCCGAGGTCGGCGAAACTGGAACGCACGCCGAGCGGCAGCGCACGCGGAACCGGCACGCCGGCGAACAGCAGCGGCACATGCTCGCGGGTGTGGTCGCTGCCCGGCCAGGTCGGATCGCAGCCGTGGTCGGCGCTCAGCGCGAGCAGATCGCCGGGGCCGAGCGCACCGAGCAGGCGCGGCAGGAAGGCATCGAAGGCTTCGAGCGCATCGGCATAGCCGGCCACATCGCGGCGATGGCCGTAGAGCATGTCGAAGTCGACCAGGTTCGCGAACACCAGGCCGCCGTCGGCGCAGGTCCGCCAGGCTTCGAGTGTCTGCGCGCACAGCTCGCCGTTGCCGTCGCCATGGCGATGCTGCGTGACGCCGCGCCCCGCGAAGATGTCGCGGATCTTGCCGATGCCGTGGACCTCGCGACCGGCGCCGGCCAGCACGTCGAGCAGCGTCGGCGCGGGCGGCGGGGTCGTGTAGTCGTGGCGGTTCGCGGTGCGGCGGTAGTGGCCGCCGGCGCCGCTGAACGGCCGCGCGATCACGCGCGCGATGTTCGCCGCGTCGAAGATCGTCTTCGCGATCTCGCAGATCTCGTACAGGCGCTGCAGGCCGAAGTGCGTTTCGTGGGCCGCGACCTGGAACACGCTGTCGCTGCTCGTGTAGCAGATCGGCCAGCCGCTGCGCAGGTGCGCGTCGCCGAGGCGCTCGATGATCTCGGTGCCGCTCGCGTGGCAGTTGCCGAGGCTGCCGCCCAGGCTGCAGGCGGCATACCAGCGCTGCATCAGCGCGGGCGGGAACACCGGCACCGCCGGGTCGTCCGACTTCTCGAAGTAGCCCCAATCGAAGTCGACCGGGCAGCCCATCAATTCCCAGTGGCCGCTGGGCGTGTCCTTGCCGCGGCTGACCTCGGCGGCGGCACCGTACGCGCCCTGCGGTTCGTCGCAGACCGCGAGCCCGAGCGGCCAGTGCCCGCTGGCCGCTCGCGCCGCCTGCGGCAAGCCGAGCTGCGACAGGTTCGGCAAGTGCAGCGGCCGACCCTGCGCGACGCACCATTGCGCGATGTGGCCGAAGGTGTCGGCGCCGACATCGCCGAAGCGTGGCGCATCGGGCGCGGCGCCGAGGCCGAACGAGTCGAGGACGACGACGAGCGCGCGGGTCATCGTGCGCCCGCCTCGATGCGCTCGATCAGCACCGGCGCGGCCGGCGGCGCGGCATCGACGATCTCGAACAGCGGCGCCAGCCCGGCGCAGACTGCGTTCGCGCTCGCGTCATCGGCCGCATGCACGACGGCCAGCGGATCGCCGACTTCGACGCGCCGGCCGATGCCGACGACTTCGCTCAGGCCGACGCGATGGTCGACCGCATCGCTCGCCTGGCGCCTGCCGCCGCCGAGTTCGACGACCCGCAGTCCGACTGCGCGCGTCGCGATCGCGCCGATCCAACCGGCACGCGTCGCGCGCAGCGCATGCTGCACCGGCGCGGCCAGCAGGTAGGCGTCGGCGCGCTCGATGAAGTCGACCGGGCCACCGAGCGCGGCGACCATGCGCGCGAAACGATCCAGCGCCGCGCCGCTCGCGAGCACCGCATCGACACGCCGCAGCGCGCCATCGCGCTGCTCGGCGAGCCCGCCGATCAGCAACAGCTCCGCGCTCAGCGTGCGCGTGACCTCGACCAGGCGCGGATCACAGGCATCGCCGCGCAGGAACGCGAGCGCCTCGCGCACCTCGAGCGCGTTGCCGCAGCTGTGGCCCAGCACCTGGTTCATGTCGGTGATCCACGCGCGCGTCGGCAGCCCGGCGCCTTCGGCGACCTGCACGATCGATCGCGCGAGCGAACGCGCCATCGGCAGATCCGCCGCGAACGCGCCATTGCCGCTCTTCACGTCCATCACCAGCCCCTGCAGACCGGCGGCGAGCTTCTTCGACAGGATGCTCGCGGTGATCAGCGGGATCGATTCGACCGTCGCGGTCACGTCGCGGATCGCATACAGGCGCCGATCGGCCGGCGCGAGTGTCGCGGTCTGGCCGACGATCGCACAGCCGGCGGCGCGCAACGCGCTGCGCAGCCGCTCGGGAGTCGGCGCGGTCTGGTAGCCCGGGATGCTGTCGAACTTGTCGAGCGTGCCGCCGGTGTGGCTTAAGCCCCGACCCGAGATCATCGGCACGAAGCCACCGCACGCGGCGACGATCGGCGCGAGCAGCAGGCTCACCTTGTCGCCCACACCACCGGTCGAATGCTTGTCGAGGATCGGCCCGCCGAGGTTCGCCCCCGCCCACTCGAGCAGCTCGCCGGAGCGCGTCATCGCGCGCGTCAGTGCAACGGTCTCGGCGCTCGACATGCCGTTCAGGAACAGCGCCATCGCCATCGCGGCGGCCTGCGATTCGCTCCACGACGCATCGACCAGCCCGCCGACGAACGCGTCGATCTGCGCGCGGTCCAGCGCGTGGCCGTCGCGTTTGTGGCGGATGATTTCCTGCGCGAGCACGTTGATCGCTCAGTAGCTTCCGGGCGCCCCGGCGGCCGGCGCCACACGCCCACCGAGCAGTGCCTCGATGTCGTTCAGCAGCCCGCTGGCGCCGATCCGGAAGCGCCGCGGGTTCAGCGCCGACGCGCCGAGGATGCGTTCGCACAGCGCGAAGTAGGCCGCCGCGTCGGCGACCGTGCGGATGCCGCCCGAGGCCTTGAAGCCGACACGCCCGGCCGCGCGCGCATCGGCGGCGATCGCCTCGAGCATCACGGTCGCGGCCTGCGGCGTCGCGCTGACCGGGGTCTTGCCGGTGCTGGTCTTCAGGAAGTCGGCGCCGGCCTCCAGGCTCAGCTGCGCGGCGCGAGCGATCAGCGCATCGGAGCCGAGCACGCCGGTCTCGAGGATCACCTTCAGCGTCAGGCCCGCGCAGGCCTTGCGGACCGCGGCGAGCAGCGCGGCGACCGCGCGTTCGTCGCCCTGCTGCAGGCGTGCGAACGGCAGCACGACATCGACCTCCTGCGCGCCGGCAGCGACGATCGCGCGCGTGTCGAGCAGCGCGCGTTCGACATCGGCGCCGCCGTCGGGAAAGTTCGCGACCGCGGCGACCGCGATGGCCGCCGGCAACTCGCGCCGTGCGAGCGCCGCAAAACGCGGCCACACGCACACCGCGGCAACGGCGCCAGACGGGCCGTTGGCGCGCGCGCAGAGCTTGATCACGTCGGCCTCGGTGTCGGCGTCGTTCAGGCTCGTCAGGTCCAGGCACGCGAGCGCGAGTCGGGCGTGCGCGATGGTTTGCGAATCCTGATGGTTCATCGCCCTCTCCCGCTCACAGTTCGATCGCCGCGATCAGGTCCGCGAGCAGGTTGCCGGCGACCTCGCTGGCCGCGTGCGCCTGCGACAGCGTGTGCGCGTGGCTCAGCGATTCGCCCGACAGCCCGGCCCCCATGTTCGTGATCAGTGACAGCGCCAACACGCGCAGCCCCGCATGGCGCGCGAGGATCGTCTCCGGCACGGTGCTCATGCCGACCGCGTCGGCACCCCACTGCTGGAACATGCGAATCTCGGCCGGCGTCTCGAACTGCGGGCCGAGTGTCCAGACATAGACGCCTTCGTGCAGTGTGATGCCCGATCGCGCGGCGACCCGCTGCGCGGTGGCCCGCAGCGGCGCATCGTAGGCATCGAGCATGCTGACGAAGCGCTCCGAGCCGCCGGCACCGACCAGCGGCGAGCGCTGCGACGGGTTGATGTGGTCGGCGAGCACCATCAGGCTGCCCGGGGTCATCGTGGCGCGCAGGCTGCCGGCCGCGTTGGTCTGGACCAGCACCTCGCAACCGAGCGCGCGCAGGGTCTGCAGCGGCACCTGCATCCCCTTCACATCGCCACTCTCGTAAGCGTGCTTGCGCCCGCTCATCACCGCGACCTCGTGCGTGCCGATGCGGCCGAGCCAGAGTTCGCCCGAATGGCCCTGCACGGTGGCCTGCGGGAAGCCGTCGAGCTGGTCGTAGCGGATCCGCACCGGCTCGCTGACGCGCGCGGTCAGACCGCCCCAGCCGGAGCCGAGCACGATCGCGATGCGCGGCCGCGCCTGCGGCGCCAGCGCACGCAGCTGCTGCAGCGTCGATGAAGCGCTTGTCATGGGGCGAGGTTCTCCGGCCCGAAGCTCTCGGGTAGCAGCTGCGCGAGCGTGAACTGCGCGCGCAGCTGCTCGCGGTCGCCGACCAGCACCGGCGTGTCGGCCGCCGCGAATTCGCGCAGCTTCTGGCGGCAGCCGCCGCAGGGCGTGACGAGCCCGGCGCCGTCGCCGACGACCGCGAGCGCGCGCACCTTCGTGCTGCCGGCGAGCACCATCGCGCTGAGCGCGCCCGCCTCGGCGCACACGCCCTGCGGGTACGCGGCGTTCTCGACATTGCAGCCGGCATGGATGCGGCCCTGGTCGTCGAGCACCGCCGCGCCGACCGCGAAGTGCGAATACGGCGCGTAGGCATGCCCCTGCGCGTCGCGCGCGGCACGCAGCAGCCGGGCTTGTTCGAGTTCAGTCATCACGAGCATTTCGGGTTCAAGGTTCTTCTTTCAGCGTTCTTTGACGTACGGCAGGCCCAGCGACTTCGGCGCGACGGTGCGACCGATGAAGCCGGCCAGCAGGATCACGGTCAGCAGGTAGGGCAGTGCCTGCACCGCCTGCACCGGCACCTCGCCGATGCCCGGCAGGCTGACGCCCTGCAGCCGAATCGCGGCCGCGTCGAGAAAGCCGAACAGCAGGCAGGCGAGCAGCGCAGGCACCGGCCGCCAGTTGCCGAAGATCAGCGCGGCCAGCGCCATGAAGCCGCGGCCGGCCGTCATGTTCGGCGCGAACGAGGCATTCTGCGCCAGCACCAGGTAGCTGCCTGCAAGACCGCACAGCAGGCCGTTCAGCGTCAGCGCCGCGTAGCGCAGCCTCAGCACCGAGACGCCGGCCGCATCGACCATGTGCGGGTTCTCGCCGACCGCGCGCAGCCGCAGCCCGAAGCGCGTGCGGTACAGCAGCCACCAGACGCCGCCCACCAGCAGCAGCGCCCCGTAGACCAGGAGGTTGTGGCTCAGCAGCCCTTCGCCGAGCGCGGCGCCGAGGAAACCGCCGACCCCCGGCACCTGCTGCAGCGCGGCCTGCGCACCCGGCCACAGCGCGTGCAGCCGCACCGCGTCGGCGACCGGCGGCGTCTGCCCGCCCTGGTGGAACCACGCGATGCCGAGCACCACCGTCAGGCCGGCCGCGATGATGTCGATCGCCATGCCCGAGACGACCTGGTCGCCGGTGTGGCTGACGGTCGCGAAGCCGTGCAGCCACGACAGCAGCATCGCGACGCCGCAGGCCAGCAGCAGCGCGATCGCAGTCGAGCCAAACACCGCGCCGGCGGCCGCCGCGACGAAGGCCGCGAACAGCATCTTGCCCTCGAGCCCGATGTCGACGACGCCCGAGCGCTCGGCGAGCAGCCCCGCGAGCGCGCACAGGATCAGCGGCGTCGCGACGCGCAAGGTCGACGCGATCAGCGCGCCCAGCAGGGCCTCATCCATTCGATGCTCCCGCTGCGTTCGCGACATCGCCGTGCGCCGGCCGGCGCAGCGCGCGCCAGCGGAACAGCCGCGCGATCCCCGGCGCGATCACATAGGCCATCGCGCCCGAGAACAGCACGATGAAGCCTTGCAAGGTCACGACCATGTCGCGGCTGAAGCCGGGAATCTCGAAGCTGACCTCGGCACCGCCCTGGAACAGCGCGCCGAACAGCAGGCTCGCCAGCACGATGCCGAACGGATGGTTGCGCCCCATCACGGCGACCGCGATGCCGGTGAAGCCGGCGCCGCCGACGAAGTCGAGCAGCAGCTTGCCGTTGACGCCGGCGATCTCGTTCATCCCGACCATGCCGGCGAGCGCGCCTGACAGCCCCATCGCGAGGATCACCTGGCGCTTCGGGCGAATGCCGGCGTAGGCCGCCGCGCCTTCGCTCGAACCGACCGCGCGCAGCCGATAGCCGGCGCGGCTGTGCCACAGAAATGCATAGACGCCGAGCGCCGCGAGCAGCGCCAGGAACAGGCTCAGGTTCAGCGGCGACGAAGGCCACTCGACGCCGAACCACGCGAGCGCCTCGTGCATGCCCGGCAGGTGCGCCGCCGGCCCGAACGGCAGGCTCTCGACCGACATGCTGCCGGGCGCCTTCAGCCGGTTCACCAGCAGGTAGACGAGCAAGGTGCTGGCCAGAAAGTTGAACATGATCGTCGTGATCACGACATGGCTGCCGCGGTAGGCCTGCAGGTAGCCGGGGATCGCCGCCCAGGCCATGCCGAACAGCGCGCCGCCGACGAGCATCAGCGGCAGCAGCACCGGCGCCGGCAGCTGGTTCGACAGCCACATCGCGACCAGCCCGGTGCCCAGCCCGCCGAGCGTGGCCTGCCCTTCGGCGCCGATGTTGAACAGCCCGCCGTGCGACGCGAGCGCGACCGCCAAGCCGGTGAAGATGAAGCTGGTCGTGTAGTACAGCGTGTACGACAGTCCGCGCTCGGTGCCGAACGCGCCGTGCACCAGCATCGTCATCACGTCGGCCGGCTTCTGCCCGATCAGCGCGACGACCAGCGTGGCCGCGAGCAGCGCGATCGCCAGGTTGACGAGCGGCAGCAGCAGCACGTCGGCCCAGCGCGGCAAGGGTTGGCCGGCGCTCATGCCGCGAGCCCCTGGGCAGCGTGCGTGTCGGCCGTCTCGACCATCAGCAGCCCGACCTTCGCCTCGGTGCACTCGTTGATCGGCAGCTCGCCGGTGATGCGGCCTTCGTTCATCACCAGCACGCGGTCGGCGAGCGCGAGGATCTCGTCGAGCTCGCTCGACACGACCAGCACCGCACACCCCGCGTCGCGCAGCGCGCGCAGCTGCGCGTGGATGAACTCGATCGCGCCGATGTCGACACCGCGCGTCGGCTGGCCGACCAGCAGCACGCGCGGCGCCTGGCCGATCTCGCGCGCGAGCACGAGCTTCTGCTGGTTGCCGCCGGAGAACTTCGCGCTCGTCAGCAGCGGGTCGCGCGGGCGCACGTCGAAGCGCTGCATCAGCGCCGCGGTCGCGCGCTGCATGCCGCGGCGGCGCATCCAGCCGCGCCGGCTGTAGGCCGGCAGGCCTTCATAGCCGAGCACCGCCGACTCCCACGCGCCGAAGCTCATCACCATCGCGCGCGCATGCCGGTCTTCCGGCACGTGCGCGACGCGCAGCTCGCGGGCGCCGCGCGGGTCGAGCCAGCGGCCGGGCTCGAACGATGTGCCGGCCACCGTGAGCCGACCCTGCTGCGGCGCGCGCAAGCCGGAGAGCACTTCAAGCAGCTCGCTCTGGCCGTTGCCGGCGACGCCGGCGACACCGACGATCTCGCCGGCGCGGAGCAGCAGGTCGACGCCGCGCAGCCGCACGACGCCCATCGCATCGCGCACCGTCAGCCCCTCGGCCTGCAGCGCCACGGCGCCGGGCGCCACGAGCGCGTCGCCCTGCCGACCCATGTTGACCTGGCGCCCGACCATCGCCTCGGCCAGGCCTTGCACCGAGGCCTCTTTGATCCCGCACTCGTGCACCACGCGCCCGCCTCGCATCACGGTGACGCGGTCGCACAGGCGCATCACTTCCTTCAGTTTGTGGGTGATCAGGATGATCGTCGTGCCCTGCTCGCGCAGCCGCGCGAGCACCTTGAACAGCGCCTCGGTCTCCTGCGGCGTCAGCACGGCCGTCGGCTCGTCGAGGATCAGGATCTTCGCGCCGCGGTACAGCGCCTTCAGGATCTCGAGCCGTTGCCGGTCGCCGACCGACAGCTCGCCGACGATCGCGTCGAGCTCGACGCGCAGCCCGGTCGACGCCATCAGCTCGCCCAGGCGCTGCCGCACGACCGCGTCGGCGCGTCTCAGCAGCACGTGCGGTTCGGCACCGAGCATCACGTTGTCGATCGCGCTCAGCGTTTCGACGAGCATGAAGTGCTGGTGCACCATGCCCAGCCCCAACGCGATCGCCTCGAAGGCATTGCGGATGCGCACCGGCGCACCGTCGACCTCGATGCGGCCGCTGTCGGCCGCATAGAAGCCATAGAGCACCGACATCAGCGTGCTCTTGCCCGCGCCGTTCTCGCCGACCAGGCCATGCACGCTGCCCTTGAACACGCACAGGTTCACGTCGGCGTTCGCCTGGACGCTGCCGAAGCGCTTGTTGATGTCGATCATGCGCACCGCGACTGGCGCTTCGGCGGACGAGGAAAGAGGCGGCGGCGTCATGGTCGCGGTGAGAGAAGGAGGTGCGGGATTCTCAACGGGCCCGCAGCGGGCCCGTCGACTCGCGCCGCAACAATTGCGCCGGCAGAACGACTTCGCGGCCGCCGAGGGCGCCCGCGGCAATGCGCTCGATCAGCACCTGCGCGGCGACCTCGCCCATCGCGCGGATCGGGTGGCCGACCGTGGTCAGCGCCGGGTATGCGTAGGCGCCGAGGTCGATGCCATCGAAGCCGATCACCGACAACATCGACGGCACCGCGACGCCCAGTTCGGCGGCGGCGCGCAGCGCGCCGATCGCGAGCAGGTCGTTGCTCGCGAAGATCGCGCTCACGTCGCCGCGCGCGAGCAGCTGGCGCGTCAGCTCGTGGCCGGCGGCGGCGCTGAAATCGCCTTCGAGCAGCCAACCCGGCTCGATCCCGATCTCGGCCTGCGCCATCGCATCGCGCCAGCCCGCGACGCGCGCGCGGCTGACCGCGAACTCCGAGGGCCCGGCGAGGCAGGCGATCTTGCGGTGCCCGAGCGCAAGCAGGTGTTCGACGGCGAGCCGCGCGCCGCCCTCGTGGTCGACGCGCACCAGGTCGGCCGCGAGGCCCGGGATCGGGCGATCGACGACGACCGTCGGCACGCGCGCCGACGCGAGCCGCTGCGCCAGCGGCGAGGCCTCGCCGGCGGCCGCGGCGAGCAGCAGCCCATCGACGCGGCGCTCGAGCAGGGTCTGCAGGTAGCGCGACTGGCGCTCGGGATCGTCGTCGGAGTTGCACAGGAACACCGAGTAGTCGGTGCGGCGGCAGCAGTCTTCGATGCCGCGCGTCAGCTCGGCGAAGAACGGGTTCGTGATGTTGGGCACCAGCACGCCGAGGATGCAGGTCTCGCTCATCTTCAGCGCGCGCGCCACCGCGCTCGGTGCGTAGCCCATCTCGGCGATCGCGCGCTCGACGCGTTCGCGTGCCGAGTCGCTGACGCGGCGCGTGCCGTTCAGCACGTGCGAGACGGTCGTGAACGACACGCCCGCACGCGCGGCCACGTGCTTGATTGTTGACACGCGCTTGCGCTCCGCCGGGTCAGCGAGCTCCGCTCAGAGCTTGCAAGCGTTGTCTGCCATGTAGTCGGCGACCTTGATCTTGCCGGCGATGATCTCGGCCTTCGCGGCATCGACCTTCTTCTTCATGTCGGCACTGACGAGCTTCGCGTTGTACTCGTCCATCGCGTAGTCGATCCCGCCTTCCTTGAGGCCCAGCACCGTGACGCCCGGCTTGTAGGCCTTCACGGACTCGTAGACCGCGACGTCGACGCGCTTCAGCATCGAGGTCAGCATGGTGCCGGGCTGCAGGTGGTTCTGGTTGCTGTCGACGCCGATCGCGAGCTTGCCGGCGTCCTTCGCGGCCTGGTAGACGCCGATGCCGGTGCCGCCGGCGGCCGCGAAGACGACATCGGCACCCTTGCCGAACTGCGCCTTCGCGAGTTCGCCGCCGCGCGCCGGGTCGGCCCACGCGGCGCCGGTCGTGCCGGTCATGTTCGAGAACACCTCGGTCTTCGGGTTCGCGTACTTCGCGCCCTGCTCGTAGCCGCACTGGAACTTGCGGATCAGCGGGATGTCCATGCCGCCGACGAAGCCGACCTTGCCGGTCTTGCTCGCCTGCGCCGCCATCACGCCGACCAGGAAGCTGCCCTCCTGCTCCTTGAAGACGACCGATTGCACATTGGGCTGCTGCACGACCATGTCGATCAGCGTGAACTGCAGCTTCGGGAACTCCTTCGCGATCTTCTCGATCGCCGCGGCCTGGCCGAAGCCGATGCCGATGATCGGGCTCGCACCGCGCTCGGCCATCCGGCGCAGCGCCTGTTCGCGCTGCGTTTCGTTGGCGATCTCGAACTCCAGATACGGCTTGCCGGTCTCCTTTTTCCAGCGCTCGATGCCGCGGTAGGCCGCCTCGTTGAACGACTTGTCGAACTTGCCGCCCATGTCGTAGACGACGGCCGGTTCGGCACGAGCCGCCACGCTGGCCGTCACGGCGAGGGTCAGCAGGGCGAGTTGTTGGAAGATTTTCATGATCGGTCTCAGGTGACGAGGTTCGGGAGGAGCATGATGGCGCGATTTCCGCACTCTGTTGAGGCGCAAACGTTTGCCGATCGCACTTTAAGCAGAATTCGGGCCTGTTTGAACGGTGGTTTCCCGCGCCGCGGCCCGGTCGACATGGCTCGATTCGTGCGAAAGCCAATCCGCTCCGCCCATTGCCGTCCTCATCCGATCGACCCGCGCCTCGCCGAAAGACCGCCGCCTTGACTGCACCGACCTCGCTCACGCCCCCCGACCTGCGCCCGCTGCCGAAGGCCTTGCTGCACGAACACCTCGACGGTGGCCTGCGCCCCGCGACATTGCTCGAGCTGGCGCTCGCGCGCGGCCTGCCGGTGCCGACCGCCGATGCCGCGCAGCTCGCCGACTGGATGCACGCGAACGCCAACTCCGGCAGCCTCGAGCGCTACCTGCGCGGCTTCGCGCTGACGATCGGGGCGATGGCCACGCCCGAGGCCTGCGAGCGCGTCGCGTTCGAGGCCGCCGAAGACGCGCGGCTCGACGGCTGCGTGCTCGCCGAGTTCCGCATCGCGCCGCTGCTGCTCGAGCCGCACGGCGTCAGCGGCGATGCGGTCGTCGAGGCGATCGTCGGCGGGCTGCGCCGCAGCGCGCTCGCGAGCGGGCTGATCGTCTGCGCGATGCGCACCGATGCCCCCGACGAGACGCTGCGTGCCGCCGAGCTCGCGGCGCGCCATGCCGGACACGGCGTGATCGGCTTCGACCTGGCCGGCGCCGAGCGCGGTTTCCCGCCCGCGCCGCATGCGGCGGCCTTCGCTCATGCCCGCGACGCCGGGCTCGGGCTGACCTGCCATGCCGGCGAGTCCGATGCCGGTTCGCGCGTGCTCGAAGCGGCCATGCTCGGCGCGACGCGCATCGGCCACGGCGTGCACATCATGGGCGGCGCAACACCCGAGCAGACCGCCGAATGGGTCGCCGCGGCGCGCGAGCGCGGGCTGCACTTCGAGGTCTGCCCGAGCAGCAACGTGCACACCGGCGCATTCGCATCGCTGGCCGAGCACCCGATCCGCGCGATGGTCGAGGCCGGGCTGTCGGTGTCGTGCTCGACCGACAACCGCCTGATGTCGGGCGTGACGCTGAGCGGCGAACTGGCCGCGATCCATGCCGAGCCCGGCCTGAGCCTTGCGCAGCTCGCCGGCCTGATGCGCAGCGCGGTCGCCGCGTCGTTCCTGCCAGCCGCGCAGCGCGAGGTCGCGATGCAGGCGATGAAGCGCTGGGACGAAGCGGTGGCAAGCGGCGGCTGACGCCGAGCGCACGCGTCGGCAGACTGCCGAACAAGGCGATCAAGAAGTAGCGACGAAGTGCACCGCCCCTTGAGCGGGCGACTCAGCGGCGCCAGCCCTGGTCGCGCGCCTGGCGTTCGCGGGCCGCGTCGAGCGCGTCGCCGGCGATGCGCTGGTCGACCGCATCGAGCACCGCGCGCGGCAGCGCGCTCGCGGCCTGGCGCACGCCGCCTTCTGGCGCCGCTTCGGCGGTCACCAGGGTCTGGACCGCCCAGCGATCCTGTTGGCGGCAGGCCAGCCCGGCGACGGCCGCGGTGCTGAAGGTGCGGCAGTAGGCGCCGCTCTTGTCGATGAAGCTCAGCTGCACCGCGACCGGGCCCCCTGCGACCGGCGCGCTCGCGAGTTGCGAGGCGAGCGCGTCGCGAATCGCGCCATCGGCGACGAGCTTCCCGTCGCGCAGCGCGACGCCGGGGCTGGCTGCGAGGCGATCGAATTGCGCGCCGACCAGCACGCCGACGAGCACGCCGGCCGCGATACCGCCCCACTGCGCCCAGGTCGGCATGCGCCGGCGCTGTTCGCGCGCCGGGCCGAGGTCGGCGACGGTCGGTGGCAGCGCGGCCGGGCGCAACAGCGTCGCGAGGCGCTCCGGCATCGGCTCGTCCAGCACCGGCGCGAACGCCGCCGCGAGACGATCGCGCTGCGACCGCATCCGTGCCACGCGCTGGCGCAGTGCCGGATCGGCGACGAGCTCGCGTTCGAGCTCGCCGCGCGTCGGTTCGTCGAGCTCGCCGTCGGCAAATGCCATCAAGATTTCATCCGGCCACTTCGTCATCATCGCGCTCCATGTCGGTCGGTCAGGGTCGCCTGCAGCGCCTCGCGGGCACGCGCGAGGCGGCTGGTCAGCGTGCCGATCGGAACGCCCAGCACCTCGGCCGCTTCGCGGTAGGGCAGGCCTTCGACCAGCACCAGGCCGACCACTGCGCGCTGGTCGTCGCCGAGTTGCGCGACCGCCTTGCGCACCGCGATCGCGTCGATCTGCGCGTCGGTCGTCGACACGCCGACGTGCTCGCCCTCTTCCTCGGCGACGAAGGTCTGGCCGCGCCGCTCGCGCGCTCGCGTCTCGTCGATCCAGGCGTTCTGCATGATTCGAAACATCCAGCTGTCCAGGCGCGTTCCCGCCTGCCACTGCTCGGAGCGGGTCAGCGCCCGCTCGACGGCGATCTGCACCAGGTCGTCGGCGTCCTCCCGATGCCGCGCGAGCGTGCGCCCGAAGCGCCGCAGCCGCGGCAGCAGCGCGGCGATCTCGCGTCGAAAGGTCTCGGAAGAATCGGCCATCGATGACAGGTACAACGCCGGGGGACGGGATTTTGTTCCATGCCGCGTTCGTTATCCTTCCAACGCCATGATCTGCACCGCCTTCCTCTCACGTCGGGTCCTGCGCTCGGTGCTCGCGGCGCTCCTCGCGGCCGGGCTCGCCGGCACGGCCGCGCCGGCACACGCGCAGCTCGGCGTACCGCGCGTGACGCTGCCGTCCTTGCCGCGCGAATTGCCGCGCCTGCCGGCCGCGTCGGCGAGCCAGTCCTTGCCGCCGCTCGTGCCGCTGCAGTCGCTGCGCCTGAACACGGTGCGCGCGCTGCTGCGCGAGCATGCCGGCGTGCTCGAGGCCGATCCCGCCGGCGAGCCGGTGCGGCGCGGCGAGCTGTTGCTGATCTCGCCGGCGCCCGCGAGCGTCGATGCCGCGCTCGCCGCGGGCTTCGTGCGGCTGCGCGAGGAAGCGCTGCCGGCGCTCGAACTGCGCGAGCTCGTGCTGCGCCCGCCGCCCGGGTTGTCGATCGCCGACGCGCTCGTGCGCCTGCGGGCCATCGATCCGCAGATCGATGCCGATTTCAACCACGTCTACACGCGCAGCGGCGAAACCACCGGCGCGGCCGTGGCGGCCAGCGCCGGCCCCGCGGTCCCGGCGCGCCGTGTCGGGCTCGTCGACAGCGGCATCGCCCGCGACCATGCGGCCTTCCGCGGCGCCGACCTGCGCAGCTGGGGCTGCCAGGACGCGCCGGTCCCGAGCCCGCACGGCACGGCGGTGGCCTCGTTGCTGGTCGGGCGTGATGCCCCGTTCGCCGGCGTCGTGCCTGGCGCGGTGCTGTACGCGGCCGACATTTACTGCGGCCAAGCCGCCGGCGGCGCGGTCGAGACGATTGCCCAGGCGCTGGCGTGGCTGGCGCGCGAAAACGTCGGCGTCGTGAACATCAGCCTCGTCGGCCCCGCCAACCGGCTGCTCGAAAGAACGATCCAGGCCATGAACCGCAAGGGCCACCTCATCGTTGCCGCCGTCGGCAACGACGGCCCGGCGGCACCGCCGCTCTACCCGGCGTCGTACCCCGGCGTCGTCGGCGTCACCGCGGTAACGCCGACGCGGCGCGTGCTGCCCGAGGCGGCCCAGGGGCCACAGGTGATGTTCGCGGCACCGGGCGCCGAGCTCGCGGTCGCGCGCGGTGCCGGCGGCTATGTCGACGCGCGCGGCACCTCGTTCGCGGCGCCGCTGGTGGCCGGCCTGCTCGCCGAATCGCTGCGGGCGCCCGACGCTGCTGCAGCCGCGGCAGCGTTGCAGCGCGTGACGGATGGCGCCGTCGACCTCGGCGCGCCGGGCCGCGACCCGGTGTTCGGCCTCGGGCTCGTCGGCGAGAGCGCGCGCGTCGCGCCCGATCGCGTGCAGGCCCGGTCGCGCTGATCCGCGCGCCGCGGTCGCTTGCGACTTCTTACACAAGGCCGCGGAAGAAACACGCGGCGAGGCCCGTTGTCAGTGGGCAGGGATCGGGTTGGCCGACCCCTCGAACCATCGAAGGGACTCATCATGTCGAAGCATCAATTCCTCGCTCGTTCCGTGTTGACCGCCGCGATCTCGTGCGCCGCGGCACTCGTCCAACCGGCGCACGCCGGCCTGCTCGGCGGCGCGAGCGGCGGCCTGGGCGGCAGTTTCGGACCGCGCAGCCTCGATGTCGGCGGCCAGGCGGCCGCGCAGGCAAGCCGCAACGGCGCCGGCATCTCGCGCAGCGCGCAGTCGCCCGTCGACAAGGCGCGCGAGGCAACAGCAGCGACCCGCAGCGCGACGGGCGGCGCGCAAGCGACCGGCGCCGTGTCGGGCGCGCAAGCAGGCGGCACAACATCCAGCGCGCAAGCGAGTGGCGGCACTTCCGGCGCGAACGCAGCGACCGCAGCCAACGGCACGACCCAGCCCACGCCCGCGGGCCGTTCGGTGAGCGCCGACGCTTCCGCGCAAGGCTCGGTCGGCCGCTGACTACGCGTGCTGCGCGGCCCGGCGGCGAGCGCGCACCGCCGTCGCCAGATCGTGCAGCACCGGCCGGGTCTGCGCGAAGCCGAGGCAGGCGTCGGTGATCGACACGCCGCGCTTCAGGGGCACGCCGGGCCGCAGATCCTGGCGGCCCTCCTCGAGGTGGCTTTCGATCATCACGCCGACGATGCGTTGCTCGCCGCCGGCGACCTGCGCCGCGACATCGCGTGCAACCTCGATCTGGCGCAGGTACTGCTTGCTGCTGTTGCCGTGCGAGACATCGATCATCACCTGCTCGCGCAGCCCCGCGGCACGCAGCGTCTCGCAACTCGATGCGACATGCGCGGCATCGTAGTTCGGTGACTTGCCGCCGCGCAGGATCAGGTGGCAGTCGTCGTTGCCGCGGGTCTCGAAGATCGCGGCCATGCCCATCTTCGTCATGCCCATGAACGCATGCGACGCGCGCGCCGCCAGGATCGCATCGGCGGCGATCCGGATGCTGCCGTCGGTGCCGTTCTTGAAGCCGACCGGGCAGCTCAGGCCCGACGCGAGCTGGCGATGGCTCTGGCTCTCGGTCGTGCGCGCGCCGATCGCGCCCCAGCCGATCAGCTCGGCGATGTACTGCGGGCTCAGCAGGTCGAGGAACTCGGTGCCGGTCGGCAGGCCGAGCGTCGTCAGCTCGAGCAGCAGGCGGCGCGCACGCTCCAACCCTTCGTTGATCGTGAAGCTGCCGTCGAGGTGCGGGTCGTTGATGTAGCCCTTCCAGCCCACCGTCGTGCGCGGCTTCTCGAAGTACGCGCGCATCACGATCAGCAGGTCGTCCTGCAATTCGTCGGCGACCCGCTTCAGGCGCTGGCCGTACTCGATCGCCTGATCGTGATCGTGGATCGAGCACGGGCCGACGACGACGATCAGCCGGTCGTCGCGGCCGTGCAGCAGCGCCGCGATCGCGGCCCGGCTCTTCTCGACCAGCGTCAGCGTGTCGTCGCGCAGCGGCACGCGCTCCTGCAGCAGCGCCGGCGTGATCAGCGGGCGCACCGCGCCGATGCGCACGTCGTCGATGCGGGTGGTGTCGAGCGTGCTGTCGCGGGCGCCGATTTCGCGGTCGTGCAAGGGGTCGTCGAATGAGTTCGTCATGTCCGCGATGATGCGTCATCAGCGCGCGTCATCAGCGCGAGACCACCGCGATGCCGCGCAGCTGCCCGGCCGTCGCGAGCGCCGTGGGCTTCGGGTAGCGACCGGGCAGGAAGCGGTGCAGCAGCTCGGCCTCGCGTGCCCGCGCCAGTGCGACATTGGCGATCTTGATGTGGCCGTAGCCGCGCATGCTCAACGGCAGCGCGGCGATCTGGATCGCGATCGGCAGCCTGTCGGCGGACAGGTTCGCGGCGAGCTCGTCGGCGCGGCGCTCGAACTGCACGACCAGCTCGCGCTCCATGCGGCGCTCCGCGGTGTGCCCGAACGGATCGAGCCAGCGGCCGCGCAGCACCCTGCCCGGTGCGAGCAGCTTCATCGCCGCCATCATCCAGGACCCCAGCACGACCTTCTTCGGCGCCTGGCCGTTCTTCGGACGCGCGAGGAACGGTGGCGCCATGTGGAACTCGAGCCGCAGCGGTCCTTCGAACTGCGCCTCGAGGCGGCGCCGGAATTCGCCGTCGGTGTAGAGCCGCGCGACCTCGTACTCGTCCTTGTAGCTCATCAGCTTGCGCAGGCTGCGCGCGATGTTGCAGGCCAGCGGCAGCGAAGCGTCCGCGCCGGGCAGCGCCGCCTCGCGCGCCGCGACGCGCCGCACCGCGGCCTCGAAGCGCCGTGCCCACGCAGCGTTCTGGTAGGCACCCAGGTGTTCGAGGCCGTGCGCGATCAGCGCGTCGAGCGATGCGTCGGCCGCTTCGACGCCGCCCGCGCCGCGGATCTGCTGCAAGCCGGCCGGGTCGCCCGCCGCCATCCGGCCGAGCGCGAACGCGAGCAGGTTCGACGCGGTCGCGACACCGTTCAGCTCGATCGCGCGGGTCAGCGCGGGAAGGCTCAGCGGCACCAGGCCGCGCTGCCACGCGTAGCCGAGCGCGAGGATGTTCGAGGTCACGGTGTCGCCGAGAAACTCCTCGGCCAGCGTCTGCGCATCGAAGGTCTCGAGCTGCGCGTCGCCGGCGACGAAGCGCATCTTGTCGAGCAGGCGGTCGACCTTCAGGTCCGCATCGGGGTTGCGCAGCGACTCGGCGACCGGCACCTCGTGCAGGTTCGCGAGGATGCGCGTGCGGCCGTGGCGCACCGTCTGCAGCGCCTCGGGCGACGCACCGACCACGAGGTCGCAGGCCAGGATCGCATCGGCCTGCTGCGTGTCGATGCGCACCTGGTTCAGCCGCTCGGGCACGTCGGCGAGGCGCACGAAGCTCAGCACCGCGCCGCCCTTCTGCGCGAAGCCCATGAAGTCGAGCACGCTGGCCGACTTGCCTTCGAGGTGCGCGGCCATCGCGACCACCGCGCCGACCGTGACGACGCCGGTGCCGCCGACACCGGTGACGAGCAGGTCGTACGGCGCGCGCCAGACGTGCGCGCCGGGCCGCGGCAGTGCCGCAACGCGACGCAGGAAATCGTCATGACCGCCGGCCGACAGCGCCCCGCTCTTCTTGCGCAGCCTGCCGCCGCTGACGCCGACGAAGCTCGGGCAGAAGCCCTTGGCGCAGGAGTAGTCCTTGTTGCAGCTGGTCTGGTCGATCTTGCGTTTGCGGCCGAGCGGCGTCTCGGTCGGCAGCACCGCGACACAGTTGCTCTGCACCGTGCAGTCGCCGCAGCCTTCGCAGACCGCCTCGTTGATGAACAGGCGCGTCGCGGGTTCGGCGAGCTCGCCCTTCTTGCGCCGGCGCCGCTTCTCGGCCGCGCAGGTCTGCTCGTAGATCAGCACCGTGACGCCCTTGATTTCGCGCAGCCGGCGCTGCACCGCATCGAGCTCGGCGCGGTCGTGGAATTCGGTGCCGGCCGGGAAGCGCGACTTGATCGCGTCGTACTTGCCGATGTCGTCGCTGACGACGACGACCCGGCTGACGCCTTCGGCCTCGACCTGGCGCGCGATGCGGTCGACGCTGATGACGCCGTCGACCGGCTGGCCGCCGGTCATCGCGACCGCGTCGTTGTAGAGGATCTTGTAGGTGAGCGTCGCGTTCGCGGCGACGGCCTGGCGGATCGCGAGGTAGCCCGAGTGGTAGTAGGTGCCGTCGCCGAGGTTCTGGAACACATGCGGTGTGGCCGTGAACATCGAGTGCGAGACCCAGTCGACGCCCTCGCCGCCCATCTGGATCAGCCCGGCGGTGCTGCGCTCCATCCAGTTCGCCATGAAGTGGCAGCCGATGCCGGCGCGGGCGGTCGAGCCCTCGGGCACCTTGGTGCTGGTGTTGTGCGGGCAGCCGGCGCAGAAGTACGGCAGGCGCTTGACCGAGTCGGCCTCGTTGGCGAGCAGCTCGGGCGGCGTGAAGTCGCGCACGTGCTGCAGGTGATCGTCGAACGCGACATTGTTCGGAAAGTGCTCGGCGAGCCAGTGCGCGACCGGCTCGATCAGCCGCGAGGGGCGCAGCTCGCCGAGCGCCGAGACGAGCGGCGCGCCGTCGCGATCGTGCTTGCCGATCAGCACCGGTCGCGTCTCGGCCGGCGCGTTGTAGAACAGCTCGCGCAGCTGGTTCTCGACCACCGCGCCCTTCTCCTCGATCACGAGGATCTCCTGCAGGCCGCTCGCGAACGCGCGCATCCGTGTCGTCTCGATCGGGAAGCTCAATCCCACCTTGTAGAGCCGCACGCCGGCGCGCGCCAGGCTCTCGGGCGTGATCTCGAGGCGGCGCAGCACCTCCATCAGGTCGAGGTGCGCCTTGCCGCAGGTGACGATGCCGAATCGCGCATGCGGGCTCGCGATCACCTCGCGGTCGATGCTGTTGACGCGCGCGAATGCGGCGACCGCGGCGAGCTTGTCGGCCAGGCGCGATTCGATGCGCAGCGACGGCAGATCGGGCCAGCGGTAGTGCAGCCCATCGGCCGGCGCGCGGTGGCCGGTCGCGGTGTGCACGGTGTCGGCATCGGCCCAGCCTGCGACGCGCGCGTTGACGATGTCGAGATCGACGGTCGCGCCGCTCTCGACCACTTCCGACAGCGCGGCCATCGCGACCCACGCGCCCGAGTAGCGCGAGAGCTCGTAGCCGTAGAGCCCGAACTCCAGGTACTCCGCGACACTCGCCGGCTGCAGCACCGGCATGCCCCACGCGATGAACGCGTGGTCGCTCTGGTGCGGCATCGACGACGAGACGCAGCCGTGGTCGTCGCCGGCGACGACCAGCGCGCCGCCGTGCGGCGACGAACCGTAGGCGTTGCCGTGCTTCAGCGCGTCGCCGGCGCGGTCGACGCCGGGGCCTTTGCCGTACCACATCGCGAACACGCCGTCGACCGTGCGCTCGGGGTCGGACTCGACGCGCTGCGTGCCGAGCACCTGCGTCGCCGCGAGCTCCTCGTTGATCGCCGGCACGAAGCGGATGCCGGATGCGCTGAACTTCTCGCCGGCCTTCCAGATCGCCAGGTCGACCATGCCGAGCGGCGAACCGCGGTAGCCGCTGATGAAGCCCTGCGTCGCCAAGCCGCGCGCGGCGTCGCGCCAGCGCTGCATCAGCGCGAGACGCACCAGCGCCTGCGTGCCGGTCAGGAAGACCGCGCCGGACGCGGCCCAGAGGTTGTCCTGGAGCCGATAGTCGGGGCGGCGGACCGGCGAATCCTGAGCAGCATCGTTCATGCCGCCAGTGTGGTTCGCATGCCGGCGAACAGGCTTCTTCACTACACTGGAGAAATCCCCAATTCGGAGAACCAGATTCTCCAGATCATCGATGGAAGTCGATCCTCTCCTTCTCGACAGCCACAGCCTGAAGATTCTTTTCGAATTGCAGCGTGACGCGCGGCAGACGGTGCAGCAGATCTCGGACGCCGTCGGCCTCTCGCCGACACCCTGCTGGAAGCGCATCAAGGCGATGGAGGCGGCCGGCGTGATCCGCGGCTACACCGTGATGGTCGATCGCGAGAAGGTCGGCCTGAACATCGCGGTCGTCTGCGAGGTGAACCTGGCGCGCCACAGCGAAGACCAGGTGCAGCGCTTCGAAGAGGTCGTGCTCGCGTGCCCGCAGATCGTGCGCTGCGTCTCGGCGACCGGGCCGGCCGACTACATCCTGACCGTGCTGGTGCCCGACATCAAGCACTACGAGCAGTTCCTGCACGAGACGCTGTTCAGGCTGCAGGGCGTGACGCACGTGCGCTCCAGCATCGTGCTGAAGGAGATCAAGTCGGAGGTCGCGCTGCCGATCGGCCAGACGCCGGCGGCCCTGCCGCGGCGCCGCGCGCGCGGCTGACCTCAGGCCCCGCTGCCGTAGGGCCGGGTGATGATCTCGAGGTAGTGGCCGTCGGGATCGTTCCAGTAGACGCCGCGCCCGCCGTCGCCGTGGTTGATGCGGTTCGGCTGCCGGTGCGCCGGGTCGGCCCAGTACGTGAGCCCGCGCGCCTGGATGCGGCCGAAGATCTGGTCGAACTCCTCCTCGCTGACGAGAAACGCGTAGTGCTCGATGACGAGCTCGGCATCGGCGGCGATGAAGTCGAGCGTGACCCCGTTGTCGAGCGCGACGCCATAGAACGGGCCGAACGGGACCGGCGCGGGGCGCCCGAGCATCTCGGCCAGAAAGGCCGCCGAGGCCTGCGGGTCACGGGCATGAACGATCGTGTGATTCAGGTCGATGGACATCGCACACCTCTCGGCTGGCAGCGTGGCGATTCAGCGCTTGCGCGCGAGTGTCAGCCCGTCGCCGATCGCCAGCAGCGACAGGTCGACACGCTGATCGCCATGCAGCTTGGCATTGAGCTGCTGTAACGCCGTCGTGTCGGCGTCGCGCGCGGGCCGCGCCACGCGGCCGCTCCACAGCGTGTTGTCGATCGTGATCAGCCCGCCGGGACGCAGCAGCTGCAGGCAACGCTCGTAATACGCGTCGTAGCCCGTCTTGTCGGCATCGATGAACGCGAAGTCGTACTGGCCGGCGCCGCCGGCCGCGAGCTCGGCATCGAGCGTCTCGAGTGCCGGGGCGAGGTGCAGGTCGATCTTGTGCGCGACGTCGGCCTGAGCCCAGAACGGCCGGCCGATGCGCGTGTAGTCGTCGCTGATGTCGCAGGCCAGCAGCCGGCCGTCGTCGGGCAGCGCGAGCGCCACGGCCAGCGCGCTGTAGCCGGTGAACACACCGATCTCGATCGCGCGGCGCGCGCCGAGCAGCTTGACCAGCAACCCCATGAACTGCGCCTGGTCGGGCGAGATCTGCATCCCCGCGTGCGGGTGCGACGCGGTCGCCCCACGCAGCGCGGCCTGCGCAGGGTGCTCGCGCACCGAGCAGTCCATCAGGTATCGGTAGAGCACGTCGTCGACATGCAGCCAGCGGTTCGCCATCGATCGGTCTCCTCGCGCGGGCGCGTCACCAGCGGTTGCGCAACTCACGCAGCTTCACGAACACCGTCTTCGCGTCCGGGTGCTCGGGCAGTTCGGGGAAGCTCTCGCGCAGCGCAGCGATGACGCTCGGGCTCGTCAGGCGCAAGAAGGTGTTGAACTGCTTCTCGTCGCGCAAGGTCGTGACCGGCATCGTCGCCGGATCGTGCCCCGCCACCTCGGGCAGCAGCGCGCGCGCGGCGGCGTTGTCGCTCTCGCGCGCGAGCGTGAAGCGCAGGTTGTTCTCGATGTAGTCGTGGCCGGCGTACACGCGCGTCGCGTCGGGCAGCTTCGCGAGCTGGTCGACGAAGGTGGTGTACAGGTCCTCGGCGTTGCCGCCGTTGTGGCAGTTGCCGGCGCCGGCGTTGAACAGCGTGTCGCCCGAGAACAGCGCCGGTTGCTCGGTGTGCGAGCGCAGGCAGATGTGGCACATCGTGTGGCCGGGCGTGTCCATGCATTCGAGCTCGACGGTCTTGCCGACCTTGATCACGTCGCCCGCCTTGACGCCGCGGTCGACGCCGGCGATGCGCGCGCCGGCACGGTGGTGCGCGATCAGCTTCGCGCCCGTGGCCGCGACGACGGCCGCATTGCCGCCGGTGTGGTCGTGGTGCTCGTGCGTGTTCAGGATCTGCGTGATCTGCCAGCCCCTGGCCCGCGCGGCGGCCAGGCACTTTTGATGGTCCAGCGGATCGATCGCGAGCACCTCGCCGCTCTCGGGGCAGGCGATCAGGTAGTTGTAGTTGCGGTAGGCGTTGCCGGTCCAGATGCGTTCGACGATCATCGCGGGCTCCGTGGGCGTGAGTCCCATTGTAGGAAGCGCGCGTGGCGGCGTCATGCGCAGGTCGAACAGGAGGTTTCCGATGCAAACGTCGAAGCTCTGGGCCGGCGCCAGCGGCTACGCCTTCAAGGAATGGAAGGGCAGCTTCTATCCCGAGAAGATCCAACCCGACGCGATGCTCGCCTGGTACGCCGAGCGGCTGCCGTCCGTGGAGATCAACAACACCTTCTACCAGACCCCGAAGGTCGCGGTGCTGGAACACTGGGCCGAAGCGACGCCCGAGGCCTTTCGCTTCGCGATCAAGGCGCCGCGCCGCATCACGCACGATGCGCGGCTCAAGGCCGATGCCGCGGCCGATCCGCTCGCCTACCTCTACAAGAACCTCGCGACGCTCGGGTCCAAGCGCGGGCCGGTGCTCTTTCAGTTGCCGCCGTTCCTGAAGAAGGACCTGCCTCGGCTCAACGCGTTTCTGCAGTTGCTGCCCGAGGGTCACCGCGCCGCGTTCGAGTTCCGCCACGACAGCTGGTTCGACGACGACGTGTACGCCGCACTCCAGGCCGCCGGCGCGTCGTTGTGCCTGTCGGAGCGCGAAGACAACGCCCCGCCGCCGCTGGTGGAGACCGCGCCCTGGGGCTACTTGCGGCTGCGCCTCGAGCACTACGCCGAGGACGACCTCGCGCAATGGGTGCGCCGTCTCGCGGCGACCCATTGGCTGGAGACCCACGTGTACTTCATGCACGAGCCGACGGCGCCCGGCTACGCGGCGACGCTGCTGCGTCTGCATGCGGAATTGGGACGGCACGACCCTTCGGTCACGCCACGATCCGCCCCACCAAACGCGCTATAACCCTGCCGATGAAAACTTGCCCGCGCAGCCTGTCGTCGATGTTGATCGCGGCCGCGCTTGCCGGGTTGGCAGCGAGCGCGCGGGCCGACGAGGTGTTGGTCGCGGTGGCCGCCAATTTCGCCGCGCCGCTGGCCAGGATCGGCGAAGGCTTCAGCGCGGCCACCGGCCACACGCTGAAGGTCTCGGCGGGCGCCACCGGAAAGTTCTACGCGCAGATCGTCGCCGGCGCGCCGTTCGAGGTGCTGATCGCCGCCGACGACGAGACGCCGAAGAAGCTCGTCAACGAAGGCCTGGCCGTGCCCGGCAGCCAGTTCACCTACGCGATCGGCAAGCTGGTGCTGTGGAGCGCGCAGCCCGGGGTCGTCGACGGGCAGGGTGCCGTGCTGGCGTCCGGCCGGTTCGCGCACCTCGCGATCGCGAACCCGAAGCTCGCGCCGTATGGCCAGGCGGCCGCCGAGGTGCTGAAGGCGCGCGGCCTGACCGACGCGCTCGCGCCGAAGCTCGTGACCGCCGAGAGCATTGCGCAGGCCTATCAGTTCGTCGCCACCGGCAATGCGGAGCTCGGCTTCGTCGCGCTGTCGCAGGTCGCGGTGCCGGGCAAGGCGATGGTGGGTTCGTACTGGCTGGTGCCGGCGTCGCTGCATGGCGAAATCCGCCAGGACGCGGTGCTGCTCAAGGTGGGCGAGAAGAACCCTGCGGCCACGGCCCTGCTGACCTATCTGAAGAGCGCCCCCGCGAGGGCGCTGATCCAGTCCTGGGGCTACGGCCCGTGACACCGGCGGCCTGGAGCGCGATCCGCGTCAGCGCCGAACTGGCCGGCTTCAGCACGCTGCTGCTGCTGCTCGTCGGCACGCCCCTCGCGTGGTGGCTGGCGCGCACGCGCTCGCGCCTGAAGCCGCTGTTCGCGTCGCTGGTCGCGATGCCGCTGGTGCTGCCGCCCACGGTGCTGGGCTTCTACCTGCTGCTGCTGATGGGCCCGCACGGGCCAATCGGGCAGCTCACGCAGGCGCTCGGGCTCGGGCGTCTGCCGTTCACGTTCGGCGGTCTCGTCGTCGGCTCGGTGCTGTACTCGATGCCCTTCGTCGTGCAGCCGCTGCAGCAGGCCTTCGAGGCGATCCCCGAGCGCCTGCTCGAGGCCGCCGCGACCTTGCGTGCGCCGCCGTGGGACCGCTTCTTCAGCGTCGCGCTGCCGCTGGCGCGGCCCGGCTTCGTCACCGCCGGCGTGCTCGGCTTCGCGCACACGGTCGGCGAGTTCGGTGTCGTGCTGATGATCGGCGGCAACATCCCGGACCGCACGCGCGTGCTGTCGGTGGCGATCTACGACCACGTCGAGGCCGGCGAATTCGCCGAGGCCCACGCACTGGCCGCGGGCATGGTCGCGTTCGCGCTGGTCGTGCTGGTGTCGCTCTACCTGGTCAACAGAACGCCGCGCGACGACGCGCGGGCGACGCGATGATCAGCGCGAGCCTGCGCTGGCAGCGGCGCGATTTCGCGCTCGACGTGGCTTTCGCATTGCCGGCGCGCGGCATCACCGCCATCGCCGGCCCGTCGGGCTGCGGCAAGACCAGCGTGCTGCGCGCGCTGGCCGGGCTGGAGCGCGCCGCAGGCCGCGTCGCGATCGGCGACGAGGTCTGGCAGGACGACGCCACCGGCCGCTTCGTGCCGACGCACCGGCGCCCGCTCGGCTACGTGATCCAGGAGGCCGCGCTGTTCCCGCACCTCGACGTGCGCGGCAACCTGCACTATGGGCGCCGGCGCAGCGCCATCGAATCGGGCCGCGTCGCGCTCGACGCCGTCGTCGAACTGCTCGGCATCGGGCACCTGCAGACGCGCCGCCCGGCGACGCTCTCGGGCGGCGAGCGCCAGCGCGTCGCGATCGCCCGCGCGCTCGCGACCGGCCCGCGCCTCTTGCTGATGGACGAGCCGCTGGCCGCGCTCGACGCCGCGCGCAAGGCCGAGATCCTGCCCTACCTCGAGCGGCTGCACCGCGAGCTGGCGCTGCCGGTCGTCTACGTGACGCATGCGATGGACGAGGTCGCGCGCCTCGCCGATCACCTGGTGCTGCTGCGCGACGGGCGCGTCGAAGCCACCGGGCCGTTGGCCGAGCTGATGGCGCGCACCGACCTGCCGCTGAGCCGGCAGGACGACGCCGGCGTCGTGATCGAGGCGCAAGTCGTCGAGCACGACGCGCAGCACGGCATGACGCGCATCGGCTTCAACGGCACGGGCCTGTGGGTCGGCGAGTCGGCGGCGGGGCCGGGCGACCGCGTGCGCGCGCGCGTGCTGGCGCGCGATGTCAGCGTCACGCGCGAGCTGCCCGGCGCGACCAGCATCCTCAACGTGCTGCCGGTGATTCTCGACAGCGTGCAGCGCGAACGGACCACCGCGCTGCTGCGCCTGCGCGTCGACGCGGGTGCGCCCGGCGGCGACCGAGTGCTGCTGGCGCGCATCACGAGCCGCAGCTGCGACCTGCTTCGACTGCAGCCGGGCGATGCGCTGCACGCGCAGATCAAGGGCGTCGCGTTGATGTAGCGCGACGCCGGGGCGTCACGCCGCCGCCGAATCGCGTCGCGACGGCAGGCGCGTCAGCACCAGGTAGGCAAACAACAGCACGCCGATGCCGACCACGAGGGCCGGGATGCCGATCGCCGGCTCCGGGATGTCGAGGCCGCGGAGCTTCGCGGCGAGCGCGACCAGCATCAGCGGCACGCCGATGTTGTGCAGCCAGAACTGCACCCTCGCGATCGGCCCTTCGGTGATGGCCGGGTAGGCCATGCCGATCAGGCCGAACAGGGTCATCGACACCCAGCCCAGCAGGTTCAGGTGCGCGTGCACCGGCAGCATCGCGTGGTTGCCCGACAGACCCATCACGATGCCGAGCGCGACGGCCACGGCGAAGTAGATGACGGCAAGACGGAACCAGGTTCTGCTGCGGGCGTTGTCGGTCATGGAAGCCTCCCTTGGTGGTGGTGATGGTGGTGAGAATCGTTCCCGGGTCGCAACGATCAGCTCGCGCTGCGCCGATAGAAGAGCAAGGAACCGGCAAGCACGAGCAGCGCGCCGCCGCACAGGCGATCGAGCACCAGCACCGCGCGGCGCCTGAGCAACCTGATCGCATGCGCGCCGACGGCCGCGTAGCCGAACATCACCGCGAAATCGATGCCCGCGAAGACCAGGCCGATCACGACGTACTGCGGCCACTGCGGGGCGGCCGCATCGATGAACTGCGGCAGCAGCGCCGAGCAGAACAGGTAGCCCTTCGGATTGGTCACCGCGACGAGGAACGACTTCGCGAAGACGGCGCGACGCGACGCCTCGCCGCCGGCCGCGTCGGCACCGGACAGGTCGAGCCCGCCCTTCGACCGCAGCAGCCTGACGCCGAGCCAGGCCAGGTACGCGGCGCCGATCCACTTGACCACCGAGAACCAGAACTCGGACGCCGCCAGCAACGCGCCGAGCCCGAGCGCCACCGCGCCGACGAGCACGACGTCCGATGCGACCGCCCCCAGCATGCCGGGCACCGAACGCCGCACTCCGTAGCGCGACCCGTTCGCCAGTGCCAGCAGGACCGTCGGCCCGGGCGTGACGATGGCCAGCAACGCGACCAGCGAGAACAACAGCAGCGTCGCGATGTTCATCGGCGGCACCGGCGGCCGAGGTGCATGGGCAGCATGGGCGAATCCTCGCGGCAAACGGAAGGCAGGAGGGAGGGCGAGAGCTTACCCGAGCGGCCACAATGTGCGCCCAACCAAGCGGAGACGACATGAGCTTCCAGTACATCAGCGTCGAAGAGGCGATCGAGCGCAGCGGGCTGCGCATGGTGGTCGTCGGCGGAATCCCGAGCCCCTGGGGCGAGGCGGCCAAGGGCATCCTGCACATCAAGGGCATCGACTGGGCGGCCGTGCGGCTGGATTACCAGAGCGAGGCGCTGAAGCAATGGGCCGGCCAGCGCAGCGGCCCGATCGCCTTCTACGAGAAGGAGCGCCCGCGTGCCGGCTGGAGCGAGATCCTGCTGCTTGCCGAGCGCCTGGCGCCGCTGCCGGCGCTGCTGCCGGCGGATCCGTTCGAGCGCGCGCTGGTCTTCGGCCTCGCCCACGAGATCTGCGGTGAAGCGGGCCTCGGCTGGTCGCGGCGTCTGCAGCTCGTGCATGCGGGCCTGCACGGCGCCGGCGGCTTTTCGGAGCGCGCGGCCAAGTACCTGGCCGCGAAGTATGGCTACAACGCGGCGCTGGGCGCAGGCTACGGCACCCGGGTCGTTGCGCTGCTGGCGATGCTGGCCGCGCGCCTGAAGGCGCAGCGCGCGGCGGGCCAGCGCTTCTACGTCGGCGATCGCCTGACCGCGGTCGATGTCTACAGCGCAACCTTCGTCTCGATGTTCGCGCCGCTCGCACCTGCGCATTGCGAGATGGACGCCGCGACACGCGCCGCATTCGAGACCATCGATGCGCCCACCGCAGCAGCGCTCGACCCGATCCTGTTCGAGCATCGCGACATGATGTACGCCGATCACCTGGAATTGCCGCTGTCGCTCTGAAAGGGTCGGAGTTCAGGCGGCTTGCGCCAGCCAGCCACCGCGGAAGCCGGCGCGCTCGAGCCCGCGGCGCAACGGCAGGCAACGGCGCATGCTGTCCCAGACGGTCTCGTTGCGGTAATTGGCGATCATCGCGAGGATCGGTCCCTGGTCGATGCCGAGGTAGTCGCTCGCGATCCAGCCGAAGCCGGGGTCGACACGCCCGTTGCTGAGGCGCAGATCGGTGGAGGTGAAGCTGCGGTT
Source organism: Rhizobacter sp. P5_A1 (assembly GCF_056400745.1). Lineage (NCBI taxonomy): Bacteria > Pseudomonadati > Pseudomonadota > Betaproteobacteria > Burkholderiales > Sphaerotilaceae > Rhizobacter > Rhizobacter sp. P5_A1. Next base: position 166,531 of record NZ_JBFUKR010000003.1, on the reverse strand, counting down.
GAACGAGTCGACGAAGCCGTAGGTCGAGTAGATGAACTTGCCGTAGCGCGCGTGCATCTCCAGCGCGGCGGGGATCACGATCTCGGGCGCGAACGGCAGCGACGACAACGCGGCCGTCGGCGCGATCGTGCCGTCGTCGATCGTCGTGGCCTGACCGGCGCCGCGCGCCCGGTAGTCGAGGAAGAAGCGCGCCCGCCCGGCGCGGTCGGTGTCGTGCAGCCAGCCCGGGCCGTCGCAGGCGGTGATGCCCCAGACGTTCGCCCCGTACTCGAACCAGCCCTTCGGGTTCGCGATCGCGTACGCGCGCTGCGCATAGGTGGCGCGACGGCTGCTCTCGAAGTAGTCGATGCCGTGCTGGCGCATCAGCGCATCCTGGATGCCTCGAAAGTCGATCCAGGTGTGCGAATACTGGTGGCCGAACAACGGCGCGAAGCCGAGGTATTCGTAGCCCATGAAGCGCGGCCAGGCGCCGCTGTAGCCCTGGGTCCAGGCGCTCCAGGCACTCTCGTCGACCGGATGCGTCGGCGAACCGAGGGCGAGCAGCACCACCAGCATCGCCTCGTTGTAGCCGCCCCAGTCGTAGGGCGCAAAGCCTTTCTCGGGGCTCCAGCTCAGGCTGATCAACGGCCCGCGCACCTGCGCCCATTTCCAGTCGACGCGGCGGTAGATCGCGTCGACGCCGGCGCGGATCTCGGCCTCGTCCGGATGCGCGCCGTCGAAGTGGCTCTGCACATGCAGCAGCCCGGCCAGCAGCAGCGCGGTGTCGATGGTCGAGAGCTCGCTGGGCCCGGCGCGGGTGCCGGTCCCGATGTCGAGGAAGTGATAGAAGAAGCCCTTGTGGCCCGCCGTGCCGCGCGCCTGCGGCCCTTGCGGCGCATCGCGCAGGAAGCGCACCGTGGCCAGCGTGCGTTCGCGCGCCTGCTCGCGTGTGACGAAGCCGCGATCGGCGCCGATCACGTTGGCGGTCAGCCCGAACCCGATCGCCGCGACGCTGGCCGGCGACGGGCTCGGCCAGCGATCCGGCACCAGCCCGTTCGCCGGGTTCGCGGTGGCCCAGAAGAAGTTGAAGGTGCGCCGCTCGATGTCGTCGAACAAGGGCGGCAAGGCCGCGCGTGCCGCTGGCGCCGGCGGCACGATCGGTGCGGCGGCGCGGGAGGCCGCATCGGCCTCGAGCGATCGGTCGTAGACGGGGCCGCGCAGTGCGTCCGCAATGTCCGCACACCCCGCCGTCGCCCCGAGCAGCGCGCCACCGAACGAAGCGAGGAGGCCGCGTCGCGCGAGATCCGGCATGCCGATCGTGGCGAAGATCAATGCGCCCGCGGGCCCAGCGCCGCGTGGACCAGCGCGCCGAGTTCCTCCAGCGTGTGCTCCTTCTGCATCACGCCGGACACGCCGAGTTCGAACGCGCTCGCGCGCAGTTCGTCCGAGATGTAGCCCGAGCTGATCGCGACCGGCAGGTCCGGGCGGATTCCGGCGAGCGCGCGCACGACGTCGAGCCCGGAGCAGCTGGGCATGTTGAAGTCGGTCACGACGAGGTCGACGCCCGCAGGGTCGCGCGCGACGATCGCGATGGCCTCGCGCGCATCCAGCGTGCAGGTCGCGCGGTAGCCCAATCGCTGCAGCAGGCCCTGCACCATCATCGTCATGACTTCGTCGTCGTCGACATACAGGACGTGCTGACCCTGGCCGCGCGGCGCCCGCACATCGACGGGCTCGAGCGGCATCGGCTGGGTCTGGTGGTCGACCTGCGGCAGGTACAGGCTGAAGGTGCTGCCGTGGCCCACACGGCTCTCGACCGTGATGCCGCCGCCGTGCGCCTCGACGATGCCGTGCGCCACCGCGAGGCCGAGGCCCGTGCCCTCGCCGATCGGTTTGGTCGTGAAGAACGGCTCGAAGATGTGCTCGCGGGTCTCGTCGTCCATGCCGCAGCCGTCGTCGCGCACCCACAGGTGCACGTACGGCCCCGGCGCCAGGCCCACCGGCCACGACGGCGAGCCGCCCTCGGCCAGCACCAGCTCCTGTGCACCGATCTCGATGTGCCCGGCGCCATCGCGCAGCGCCTGCCATGCGTTGGTGCCGAGGTTCATCAGCACCTGCTGCAGCTGAGTCGGGTTGCCCAGCACCGCGAGCTGATGCGCCGGCAGCACGCAGCGCAGCTGCACCGCGGGGCCCACCGTCGAGCGCAGCATCGTCACGGTCTCGTCGATCAGCGGCTGCAGCGCGAGACCGACGAAGCCCTCCGACTGCTTGCGGCTGAACGCGAGGATCTGCTGCACCAGGCTGCGCGCGCGCCGGCCGGCCTTGTTGATCTGCGCGAGATAGACCTGTGCCGGATCGCCCGCGCCGAGCCCTTCGATGGCGAACGCCGCGTTGCCGAGGATCGCCCCCATGATGTTGTTGAAGTCGTGCGCGATGCCGCCGGCCAGCGTGCCGATCGCCTCGAGCTTCTGCGCCTCGCGCAGCTGCGACTCGAGCACGCGCTGCGTGAGCTCGGCGCGCCTGCGCTCGGTCACGTCGGTGTAGGTGCGCAGCACGCCGCCGCCCTTGATCGGCATGCTCTGGATCTCGATCACGCGGCCGTTCGGCCGCCGGCGCTCGTAGCACTGCGGCTGGTCGAGGATGCCGCCGGTGCGGACGAACTCGCGCAAGTCCTCGGGCGTGTGGACGAACTCGTCGGTCGACCATTGGTACTCGAGGACCTGCGCGAAGGTCGGCTTCGAGGTCATCAGCTCCACCGGCAGGCCGAGCAGCTCGATCGCGCGCCGGTTGCACACGACGACCACCCGGTCGGCATCGACCATCATCACGCCCTGCTCCAGGCGCTCCAGCGTCACCTCGAGCATGCGCGACTTTTCGGCCAGCAGCACCTGGCTTTCGCGCGCGCGCCGTTCGGCCCCGATCAACTCGTGCTGCTGGCGCTTCAGCACCGTGATGTCGACAACGGCGAAGAAGCCGACGCCGTCGCGGCGCCGCTGTTCGATCACGCGCACCCAGCGACGGCCCGGAAGCGGCAGCTCGAACGGCGCGCCGGCGTAGCGCAGGTTCTCGGTCAACGCCGCCAGCCCGTCCTCGAAGAGCGCGCGGTTCTCCGCCCGCCGGCCCTGCCAGGCGCCGCCATAGACCGTCTCGAACCGGGTGTCGATCGCCGCGGACTTGTTCGGCATCGCGAACATGCGCACGAAGTGCTCGTTGACCCAGGTGATGCGGTTGTCGGCATCGGTGAGCATCACGCCGTCGCCGACATGCTCGAACAGCTCGGTGTTTTCCACGGCGTGCTGCAGCGCGGACTCCGGCAGCGCGAGCGGCTCATCGGTGTCGTTCAGCGGCGGCGCGGCGCCGCGGGTCCAGACACGAACCCGCCCGACCCCGGGCAAGGGCAGCGACGCGACGCGCAGCCAGACCCCCGCATGGCGGAAGGTGTACGGGCGATGCTGCCCCTGGTGCCGCGCGATGCCTTCGTCGATGTAGCGCTCGATCGAGGCCAGCTCGCCGGGCGCGAGCCGACCTTCGTAGAAGCGGCGCAGGTTCGCCCGGTACGGTTCGCCGACGTGCAGGTGGGCGGCATGCTCGGGGAAGAAGCGCAGGAACGCGCGGTTCCAGGCCAGCGTGCGGTCGTCCTGGTCGAACGCGCACATCGCGACGTCCAGGCCATCGAGCGTCGCGGCGATCGTGCTGAGGATTGCTTGGGCATCGGCCACGCGCGGATTGTGGCCCCGGCGCGCGGGCCGGTCACGCTGCGGACATCACCGGTCCGAACAATCGGCGGCCTGGCAGCGGCGTCCCGCCGCTGCCTCGCTCGCCGCACATCCGAAGGGATCACGACCATGTTTCGATTTGCCGCACTGCGCCCGCTGGGCGCCGCCGTACTCCTGTTCGCAGGGGCGGCCCACGGCGCCGGGCCGACGCTGACAGGCTGGGCCTCGATGCCCGCCGCGACCTTCTCGGACGGCCCGACCTCGGGGCAGTTCGCCGCGCCCAACCCCTACGGCACGAACCTGCCGCCGTACGTGGGCCGGCAGCCGGTCCAAGGCTTCTCGGGCGTGCTGCCGGGCCCTGGCGCCGACACGTTCCATTTCCTCGTCGACAACGGCTTCGGCGCGCAGGCCAACTCGGCCGACTCGGTGCTGCGCATGTACACGCTGAAGATCGACTTCCGCGCCCGCAGCGGCGGGAGCGGCACCGTGGCGCCGGCGAACTGGTCGACAGGCCGCCCGGCCGCGGCCTTCGATGCCGGCACGCGCCTGGCGCTCAACGATGCGAACCACCTGCTCGGCATCCCGATCCAGGCCGACTACACGCACTACTACGACAACCCCGCCAACCCCGCCGTCGACGCCGCGATCCGCAGCGGCCGGCTGCTGACCGGCGCCGATCTCGACGTGGAGTCGGTGCGTCGCGACCGCAACGGCCACTACTGGTTCGGCGACGAGTTCGGGCCGTACCTGGTCAAGACCGACGCCCATGGCACGGTGCTGCGCAGCGTGATCCCGTTGCCCGGCGTGTATGCGCCCGAGAACCAGGACGTGCGGCGCGGCGCGGCCGTCGCGAACCTGCCCGGCTCGGGCGGCTTCGAGGGCCTGGCGATCAACCGCAGCGGCACGCGCCTGTACACGCTGCTGGAGAAGACCGTCGCCGGCGACGCCGCGAAGCTGCTGCGCATCGACGAGTTCGACATCGGCGCCGAGTCGTACACCGGCGTGCGCTACCTCTACCCGCTCGATGCGGCCGGCACGAACATCGGCGACATGACCGCGATCGACGACCACCGCTTCGTCGTGATCGAGCGCAACGGCGCGACGGCAACCACGAGCGGCACGGCGCCGTTCAAGAGGCTCTACCTGATCGACATCGAAGGCATCGGCAATGGCAGCGTCGTCAGCAAGACCGAGCTCGTCGACCTGATGGACATCGCCGATCCCGACGACCTCAACGGCGACGGCAGCACGACCTTCTCGCTGCCCTACGTGACGATCGAAAACGTGCTGCTGCTGAACCCGCACACGCTGCTCGTCGTCAACGACAACAACTTCCCGTATGGCGGCGGGCGGGCGCTGGCCTCGGACGACACCGAGTTCCTGCGCATCGCCTTGCCGCAGGGACACGGGCATTGCGAGAACTGCGCGCCGCGCTGAGCCGGGATGGGTCAACCGGGGTTAGCATCCCGGCGACCATGACCGACACCTCCATCGATCTCGACGCCTACACGCGTCGCATCGGCTTCGACGGCGCGCTCGCGCCGACCCTCGAGACGCTGGCCGGGCTGATCGAGCGGCATGCGGCGACGATCCCGTTCGAGAACATCGAAGTGCTGGCCGGGCGGGTCCCATGCCTCGATGCGGCGGCGCTGCAGCAAAAGCTCGTGCAGGGCCGCCGCGGCGGCTACTGCTTCGAGCAGAACGGGCTGTTGCTCCCCGCGCTGCGGCAGATCGGCTTCGTCGCCGCCGGCCTCGAAGCGCGCGTGCGCGCCGGCGTGCCGGGCGAGGTCACGACGCCGCGCACGCACATGGCCGTGCGCGTGACGCTGGCCGGCACCGACCACCTCGCCGATGTCGGTTTCGGCGGGCTCGCGCCGATCGCACCGCTGCAGCTGCGCAGCCGCGAACCGCAACCCGGCATCGGCGGCGCCTACCGCTTCGCCGACATCGGCAGCGACCTGCTGCTGCAGGCCGAGACGCACGAGGGCTGGACGGATTGCTACCGCATCGGCCCGACCGAGCCGCACGCGATCGACTACGAGATGGGCAACTGGTTCGTCGCGACCCACCCGAAATCCATGCTGCGGCAGAACCTGCTCGTCTCGCGCAGCGTGCCGGGCGGGCGGCTGACGCTGTTCAACCGCCAGCTGTCGCTGCGTCGGCGCGCGCCGGCCCGCCCCGAAGAGCAGACCCTGCGCACCCGCGCCGAGTTCGCCGATGCACTCGCCGATGCGTTCGGCCTGCAGATCGAGTCGGTCGATCTCGATGCGGTGATGGCGGCCATCGAGCGCCAGGCTGCCTGAAACAGCGCGGCGCGTCAGAAGTTGGCGGTCAGCGTCACGCGCAGGCTGCGCGGCTCGACCGGGTGAAAGTGGATGTCGCCGATGCCGGCCGCCGGCTCGCCGGCCAGACGCGACACGTAGTAGTAGTCGATGTCGGAGGCCTTGCGGTCGAACAGGTTGAAGACGTCGAAGGCGAGCTTCAGATCCTTCGTGAGGCGGCGGCCGACGCGAAGGTTCGCCAGCGTCGTCGCCTTCGAGCGCTGGCTGTCGTCCTCGATCAGCGGGCGCGGCCCGAAGTGGCGGATCTGGAACTGGCCGAACCACCGATCGAATTCGGTGACGGTCGCCCCGAGCGACACGACCGTTGCGACCGACCCCGGGATGCGACGGCCGGTGTTCGGAGCGTCGCCCTGGGCTTCGTCGAAGCGCGCGCGCGAGATCGCGATGTCGGCATCGAGCAGCAGCCACGGCGCCGCGACGTGATGGTTGTTGAGCTCGATCCCGCGACGCTTGCTCGCGCCGCTCGCCACGGTGTCGCCGGCATCGCCGGAGAAGACGAGCTCCGAGCCGAGCTCGAGCTGCCACAGCGCGAGCGAGGTCTGCAGGCCCGGGACGATCTCGGTGCGCAGGCCGATCTCGCCGCCCCTCGAGCGCACCAGCGGCGCTGACGCGCTGGCGGGTTCGCCGGTCGTGGGTGCGAGCCTCAGCGTGACACCGCGCGCGTCGTTGCTGTGGAAGCCGTCACCATAGTTGGCGAAGAACTCGGTCTGGCGCCACGGCCCGAAAATCAGCCCGAACTTCGGGCTCGTCAGGCTGGCGTTCTTCACGCCGCTGTTCGCCGCGATCGAACTCGTCACGTCGAAGCGAAAGGCGTCGACGCGCAGCCCGACGACGCTGCGCAGCCACGGCGTCCACTGCGTGCTGTTCTCGGCATGCAGTCCGATGCTGGTCTGGCGCACGCGCGCCTCCTGCGTGGTCGACGTGCGTTCGCGCGCGATCGTGCGGTACAGCCCGACCGGATCGAGGCGGTCGTGGCGCAGCTGCATGCCGACCGCGCTGGTGCTGTCGGCACCGCCGAGCCGGCCGTCGAAGCTGCGGCGGATGCCGGCACCGACCACGCGGCGCTGCTCGGCCTGCTCGAACTGATCGGCATTCGGCGGGCTCGGCGCGTCGAGGTTGTAGCTGAAGTCGGAGAACAGATCGAGGCGCGACCGGACGGCGTACGCGCTGATCTCGAGCACGCCGTCGTCATCGCGGCGCTCGCTCGCATACGAGAGGCTGTAGCGCGCGGTCCGGCCGCCGTCGGTCGGGTCGATCGCACCGAAGCGGCCGATGCGCCCCTGGTCGACCGCGCGCTGCGGGATCTGGTCGGTCGCGTTCCAGCCGGCCGAGTACGCCATCGCGGTGATCGATGCGCGGTTGCCGGCGTCGCCGAAGCTGTAGCGCAGCACGCCGTTCAGTCGATGGAACTTCTCCGCGTCGTCCCACGGGCCGTCGTTGTGCGCGGCCTCGATCGCGTACAACAGGTCTCCACCGCCGACCGACACCGACTTCGCGAGCAGTGCGCGCTCGTAGCGATGCGCGCCGGCCGTCAGCGAAGCGGTGCCGGCCGGCAGCTTGCCGAACAGGCGGATGCGGGCCACGCCGGCCGACGAGAAGTCGCCTTCCGCGGCGTCGTACGGGCCTTTGGCGTAGTCGATGCGGCTGACGAGTTCGGGGATCAGCCAGTTCAGGTCGCTGTAGCCCTGGCCATGCGCATGCGTGGGCATGTTCACCGGCATGCCGTCGACGAAGGTCGCGAAGTCGGTGCCGTGGTCGAGGTTGAAGCCGCGCAGGAAGTACTGATTCGCCTTGCCGTCGCCGCTGTGCTGCGTGACGATCACGCCGGGCACGAACTCGAGCACCTCGGCAGGGCGCAGCGTCGGCCGGTTCTCGATCAGCCTGGAGGTGACCGAGCCCTGGCTGGCGGCGTCCGAGCTGCCGACCGGGTTGTCGTAGTTGCCGGTCACGCTGACCGGTGCGAGCTGCGCCGGCGCGGCCGCGGCAACGGCCGGCGACGACGCCGCTTCGGTGCTCGCCGATGCCGGCGGCGCTTGCGTGCAGGTGGCGGCGGCGACAAGGGCAGCGGCAGCCAGCGCAACGCGACGCGGCCGTTCGCGCCGCGCGGCGGTGCGGTGACGATTCATGGTGCTCGCGCGATGCTAGGGCGCGTTTGTGACAGGCGTCAGCGGCCGTCGACGAGCCGCGCGAAGCCGGCCGATCTGAAGCGCTCGGTGACGAAGTCGACGAAGACCCGGGTCTTCGCCGGCAGCAGGCTTCGGCTCGGGTAGTACAGCGAGAGCGGCCCCGCGTCGCTGTACCAGCCGGGGAGAAGCCGCACCAGTTCGCCGCTGCGGATCGGCGCGAACGCGAACGGCATCGGCAGCAGCGCGACGCCGAGCCCGTCGCGCGCCGCATGCGCGATCGCTTCGGGGTCGCTGAAGATCAGCCGCGGCCGGCACGGCACGGGCTGTTCGGCCGCGCGCCGTGAGCGCAGCGTCCAGGGCCGCACGCGGCCGGTCGGTGAAGAGCGGCGCATGATGCCGTCGAAGCCGGCCAGCTCCTCGGGGCTGCGCGGCGCTTCGCGCCCTGCCATGTAGGCCGGCGACGCGACCGCGACGATGTGCACCGGCGCCAGTTCGCGCGCGACGACGCCGGCGCTCAGCTCGAAGCCGCCACCGATCGCGGCATCGAAGCCCTCGCCGACGATGTCGACGCGGCGGTTGTCGAAGTGCCAGTCGGGCAGCACGGCCGGATAGCGGGCCAGAAACTCGCCGAGCAGCGGCACCACGAAGTTCCGGCCGAAGGCCTGGCCCATGCTGACCCTCAAGGTGCCCGCGGGCGTATCGGCGCCGCTCCGGACGCCCGTCAGCGCACCCTGCAGAGAAGCCAGCGGCGCGTCGACCTGCTGCAGGAAGCGCTCGCCGCCTTCGGTCAGCGCGAGGCGGCGCGTGCTGCGCTGGAAGAGCCGCACGCCGAGTTCGGCCTCGAGGCGCGCGACGTTCTTGCTGACGCCGGCCGGCGTCAGGCCCAGGACGCGCGCCGCGGCGGAGAAGCTGCCGTGCTCTGCCGTTCGGACGAACGACACCAGGTTCTGCAGGTGGGCCATGCGCCCGATCTTAAACCGGCGGTTGAAGCTGATTGCGGACATTGGCGACTAGTCGACGCATCCACCTTTCGAGACACTGGGTTCCAGCCGAGCACGTGTCGGGCACGACTCGGCGCCCAACCAACTTCTGGAGAAATTCAATGCGTGCGCTTGCCGGACTGATCTCTGCGTGGCTGATGCTGCTCGCCGTGCCGACGCCTTCATCGGCACAGACCTTCGACTTTCCGCCGGGCTTCGCGGTGCGCGAGATCGCGACGAACGGCGTGACCCTGCACGTTCGTTCCGGCGGCGCCGGCCCCGCGGTCGTGCTGCTGCACGGCTATGGCGAGACCGGCGACATGTGGGCCGCGCTGGCCGCCGAGCTGGCGCGCGACCACACGGTGATCGTCCCCGACCTGCGGGGGCTGGGCCTGTCGTCGAAGCCGGCCGGCGGCTTCGACAAGAAGACGCAGGCCGATGACGTGAGCGGCGTGCTGGACGCGCTCGGCGTTCGCCAGGCCGACGTCGTGGCCCACGACATCGGCAACATGGTCGCGTTCCGCTTCGCGGCGCAGTTCCCGCAGCGCGTGCGGCGGGTGGTGCTGATCGATGCGCCGGTGCCGGGTGTCGGGCCGTGGGACGAGGTGCTGAAGAATCCGTTGCTCTGGCACTTCCGGTTCGGCGGGCCCGACATGGAGCGCCTCGTCGCCGGCCGCGAACGGATCTACCTCGATCGGTTCTGGAACGAGTTCTCGGCCTCGCCCGATCGCTTCGGCGAAGCGGCGCGCACTCACTACGCGAAGCTCTACGCGCTGCCCGGCGCGATGCATTCCGGCTTCGCCCAGTTCGCCGCGTTCGACCAGGACGCGATCGACAACCGCGAGTTCCTGGCGCGCGGCCGCCTGAAGATGCCGATCCTCGCGCTCGGCGGTCAGAAGTCGTTCGGTCCGATGATGGCGACGGTGATCCGCGCGGGCGCCGACGACGTGACCGAAGGCATCGTTCCCGATTCGGGCCACTGGATCATGGAGGAGAACCCCCAGGCCACGATCCAGCTCGTCCGCGCGTTTCTCGCGCGTTGACGGCGACCGATCGACCGGTTCAGCCGGCGCTGCGCGCCCGGCTCGGCTTGTCGGACACCTGCTCGACCCGGTAGCCGTGCTCGTCGCGAAGCCGCTCCCAGGCGGCACGTTTCGCTTCGGCCGAGGCGCGGCGCCCGGCGATCGCCATCGCGATCTGGTCGATCGCCTCCTCGGCGGTCGACCGGGCCATGACCATGCGCCGGCCGGCCCGGTCCGAGATCACGAACATGCGGCGCATGCCCGGACTCAGCGGAGAAACAGGTCCTGGAAGGCTTCGCCCGTGATCGTCTTGGAGAAGTCCGTCACGTCGACGCCATTCATCAGCTCGAAGGACGAAAGCTGCCACAGCGGCGGGGCCTCGGCATCGATGTCCGAGACGCTGAGGGCCGGATCGAGGGGGTTCTCGAGGGACTTCCAGAACAGCCGCGGCAAGTCGTTGAGCAAGGGCATAGCCATTGGCCTTCACGTGAGGTTCGGCGGGCGCCCGCGTTGCCAGGCAAGCGGGCGGGGACGTTCGACCCCCTAACTATAGGGGTTTTTTGAAACATCAGGTTACAGCGTTCTTCCGGTCATCGTTCACGACCGGAAATTCAGACCCGGACCGCGGCGAGCGGGTCGTCGCGGCCGAGCCCCCGCCCTACTGCAGCTGGACCTCGCCGTCGAAGCGCACGTCGAGCTGCAGCCCGTCGATGCGCAGCGTCATCGAGGCCGGGAACCTGGCGGCGTCGCCGATCGTCCCGTCGGCAAGGGCCTTCGCGACCGCGTGCTCGATCTCGCGCTGCGAACTCACGCCGACCATCTTCAGGAACTTGCGGATGCTGAGGTTGAATGTCTCTTCGTCCATGGTCGCCTCCGTCGTGACGCCGACCGCGTCTTGATGTGCTGCTCGCGATTCTGCGCCGACCCTCACGACCCTCGGTGGATCACCCCGGGGCCGAAGATGCCGATCAGCCCGATCACGATCAGGTAGATCGCGACGATCATGTTCAGCAGGCGCGGGATCACCAGAATCAGGATCCCGGCGATCAGCGAAATCAGCGGCGTGAGAATCAGGTGGATGTCCATGGCGTTTCGATCTTGGAGTTGACGCACGGGTGGTTATCGGCCCGGCGTCGCGCGGCCCGCGTCGGACAAGCGGCGCTCGCGGTGTAGGCCGATCTCGCGGCCCCGCGGCCTTCAGCCGGCGATCAACCCGTAGACGCGCTCGGGCAGCACCCGCGGAAACGCTTTCGCGTCCGCCAGCGGCCCGACGACGGCGAACTCCGGCTGTGCGGTATCGCGCCGGTGCGTCTCGCCGATCGGGCGCCCGCTGCGGTCGCTGAGCGTCGCGACCAGCGGGCTCGTGCCGGCGGCCGGTCGGCGGATCGCGACCGCGACCTCGCCGGATTGCAGCTGCACCAGCGCGCCCGGCGGATGCACGCCGACGGTCTTGATCATCGCCATCGCGAGCGGATCACCGGGGCGCTGCTGGAACAGCTGCCGGATCGCGGTCTGCGGGGCCAGCGGCACCCGTTTGGCGCGCGGGCTGATCTTCGCCATGTACACGTCGGCGGCGCGCAGCAGCTGCGCCTCGTCGGCGATCTGCGTCAGGCCTTGCGGGTAGCCCGCGCCCTCGGCCTGCTCGTGATGTTGCGCGATCGCGCTCAACCAGACCTCGTCGTCGATGCCGGCCGAGCGCAGCAACGCGACGGTCGCGTCCGGATGCGCGCGGATCTGCTCGAGCTGCTTCTTGGTGGCCGGCGTGTCCTGCTCGGCCATCAGCGCCTGCAACTCGAACATCGACAGGTTCATCGTCAGTGCCGCGCAGGCCAGCGAGGCGCAGCGCGCCTCGGGCCAGCCGAGCTGCCGGCCCGTCAGCAGCGCGAGCACCGCGCAGTGAATCGAGTGCCGCAGCGGATAGAGCGCGAAGCGGCGGTCCTCCTGCCGTATGCAGAGAAAGAGGGCGACGTCGGGATCGCGATCGACCAGCGCCTGCAGCGACGCGTACAGCGCCAGCAATGCGTCGCCTCGCGCCTCGCGCCGCGCGACGGCGCGCGCGCACTTGTCGAACTGCCAGAGCAGGCGTTCCCAGCGATCGAACAGCGACAGCTCCGGCACGATCGCCGCGGCCCGCGCGGCGGCCGCCCGCGCCGTGCGCTCGGCCTCGACCAGCGCGCGCTCGGCCCACGCACCGCGCTCGACCAGCGCCTCGAACTGCGCCTCGTCGAGCAGCACATGGCCCTCGTTCAGCAGCAGGCGCTCCTGCGCGTCGAGCACCCGGAACGGCAGCGCATGCCCGACCAGCAGCAAGTCGCGAACCTGCTCGAGCGGGATGCGATCCGAGGCGTTCATGACGGTCACCGGTCATGGCAGTGTCGCGCACGATGTGGCGGCGCGGCGTTCACGCATTCCCGCCCCCGCGCGACACCTGCTCCAGCGTGGCACACCTGTGCCAGCGCAGTGGCTCGCGAAGCCTCGATCGCGCACTCGAACCGCGGGTTAGGCCCGATGTTTCGGGGTTCGATCGGCCTCGCCGGTCAATGGCATGGCGTTTGCGCTCTGGGGTCGTCCGCGTTCCACATTCACCCCCAGGAGACTCACATGCTCTACGCCGCTCCCGGCGCCCCCGGCGCCAAGGTTTCGTTCAAGTCCGAGTACGACAACTTCATCAACGGCAAGTTCGTGCCGCCGCTGAAGGGCCAGTACTTCGAGGTCATCACGCCGATCACCGGCAAGCCTTTCACGCGCGCCGCGCGCTCGGGCCCGGAAGACATCGAACTCGCGCTCGACGCCGCGCATGCCGCGTCCGATGCATGGGGTCGCACCTCGCCGGCCGAGCGCGCCAACGTGCTGTTGAAGATCGCCGATCGGCTCGAGCAGAACCTCGAGCTGCTGGCCTACGCCGAGACGGTGGACAACGGCAAGCCGATCCGCGAGACGCTGAATGCCGACATCCCGCTGACCGTCGACCACTTCCGCTATTTCGCCGGCTGCCTGCGCGCGCAGGAAGGCGCGCTGAGCCAGATCGACGAGAACACCGTCGCCTATCACTTCCATGAGCCGCTCGGCGTCGTCGGGCAGATCATTCCGTGGAACTTCCCGATCCTGATGGCGGCGTGGAAGCTCGCCCCGGCCATCGGCGCGGGCAACTGCGTGGTGCTCAAGCCCGCCGAGTCGACGCCGATCAGCATCCTGATCATGGCCGAGCTGATCGCCGACCTGCTGCCGCCGGGCGTGCTGAACATCGTCAACGGCTTCGGCCGCGAAGCCGGCATGCCGCTGGCGAGCAGCAAGCGCATCGCGAAGGTCGCGTTCACCGGCTCGACCGCCACCGGCCGCGTGATCGCGCAGGCCGCGGCGACGAACCTGATCCCGGCGACGCTGGAGCTCGGCGGCAAGTCGCCCAACATCTTCTTCGACGACATCGCGTCGGCCGACGACGAGCTGTTCGACAAGGCGATCGAGGGCATGGTGCTGTTCGCGTTCAACCAGGGCGAGGTCTGCACCTGCCCATCGCGCGCGCTGATCCAGGAATCGATGTACGACAAGTTCATGGAGCGCGTGCTGGCGCGCGTCAAGGCGATCAAGCAGGGCAACCCGCTCGACACCGAGACGATGATGGGCGCGCAGGCCTCGGCGATGCAGATGGACAAGATCATGTCGTACATGGAGGTCGGCAAGGCCGAGGGCGCGACCTGCCTGATCGGCGGCGGGCGCGCCGAGCTCGGCGGCGACCTGGCGGGCGGCTACTACATCCAGCCGACGCTGTTCAAGGGCAACAACAACATGCGCATCTTCCGCGAAGAGATCTTCGGGCCGGTGCTCGCGGTGACGACCTTCAAGACCGAGGCCGAAGCGCTCGCGATCGCCAACGACACGCCTTACGGCCTGGGCGCCGGCGTCTGGACGCGTGACGGCAGCCGCGCCTATCGACTCGGCCGCGAGATCAAGGCCGGGCGCGTCTGGACCAACTGCTACCACGCCTATCCGGCGCATGCGACCTTCGGTGGCTACAAGGAATCGGGCATCGGCCGCGAGACCCACAAGATGATGCTCGACCACTACCAGCAGACCAAGAACCTGCTGGTCAGCTACAGCCCGAACAAGCTCGGCTTCTTCTAAGCCGACGCAGGCACGGGGCGGCGGATGCCGCCCCCGTTCGACCGCATTCCCATTCGAGGAGACAAACATGCAACCGAAGCTCTTGACCATTCTCGTGTCCGCCGCGCTCGCATCGACCGCGGCGAACGCCGCCGGCGTCACCGACCAGATGATCCAGCACGAGGCCACCGCGAGCGGCAACGTGCTGACCTGGGGCGTCAACACGCAGGGCCAGCGCTATTCGCCGCTCAAGCAGGTCAACACCGCGACCGTGGCCAGGCTCGCGCCGGTGTGGGCGTTCTCGTTCGGGGGCGAGAAGCAGCGCGGCCAGGAATCGCAGCCGGTGATCCACCACGGCAAGATGTTCGTGACCGCGTCGTACTCGCGCCTGTTCGCGCTCGACGCGACCACCGGCAAGAAGCTCTGGAAGTACGAGCACCGCCTGCCCGAAGGCATCATGCCGTGCTGCGATGTCGTCAACCGCGGCGCGGCGCTGTACGAGAACCTGGTGATCTTCGCGACGCTCGATGCACAGCTCGTCGCGCTCGACCAGGACACCGGCAACGTCGTCTGGAAGGAAAAGATCGACGACTACAAGGCCGGCTACTCGGCCACCGCCGCACCGATCATCGCCAACGGGCTGATCCTGACCGGCGTCTCGGGCGGCGAGTTCGGCGTGGTCGGCCGGGTCGAGGCGCGCAGCGCGAAGACCGGGCAGATGGTCTGGACGCGCCCGACGGTCGAAGGCCACATGGGCTACACCTACGACCCGGACGGCACCCCGAAGGAGAACGGCGTCTCCGGCACCACCAACCAGAGCTGGCCCGGCGACCTGTGGAAGACCGGCGGCGCAGCGACGTGGCTCGGCGGCACGTACGACGCCAAGACCGGCCTGGCCTACTTCGGCACCGGCAACCCGGCGCCGTGGAACAGCCACCTGCGCCAGGGCGACAACCTGTTCTCGTGCTCGACCGTCGCGATCGACGTGAAGACCGGCAAGATCGTCTGGCACCACCAGGGCACGCCCAACGACGGCTGGGACTTCGACGGCGTCAACGAGTTCGTGACCTTCGACATGGACGGCAGGCGCGTCGGCGGCAAGGCCGATCGCAACGGCTTCTTCTACGTCAACGACGCGAGCACCGGCCAGCTGATCAACGCGTTCCCGTTCGTCAGAAGGATCACCTGGGCGAGCAGCATCGACCTGAAGACCGGCCGCCCCAACTTCATCGCCGAGAACCGGCCCGGCGACCCGACCGCCGGCGCCGACGGCAAGAAGGGCAGCTCGATCTTCTCGGCGCCGAGCTTCCTCGGCGGCAAGAACCAGATGCCGATGGCCTACAGCCCCGACACCAGGCTGTTCTACGTGCCCGCCAACGAGTGGGGCATGGAAATCTGGAACGAGCCGGTCGCGTACAAGAAGGGCGCCGCGTACCTGGGCGCGGGCTTCACGATCAAGACGCTCAACGACGACTACATCGGCGCGCTGCGCGCGGTCGACCCGAAGACCGGCAAGGTCGTCTGGGAAGTGAAGAACGGCGCGCCGCTGTGGGGCGGCGTGCTGACGACCGGCGGCAACCTGGTGTTCTGGGGCACGCCCGAGGGCTACCTGAAGGCCGCCGATGCGAAGACCGGCAAGGTCGTCTGGGAGTTCCAGACCGGCTCCGGCGTGGTGGCGCCGCCGATCACCTGGCAGCAAGGCGGCGAGCAGTACGTGAGCGTCGTGTCGGGCTGGGGCGGGGCCGTGCCGCTGTGGGGCGGCGAGGTCGCGAAGAAGGTCAACTTCCTCGAGCAGGGCGGCATGGTGTGGGTGTTCAAGCTCCCGAGGCTGTGATGAAGAACTCGACCCGCCGCATTTTCATCACCCGAAGCATCGCCAGCGGTTGCGCCGCGTTCGCCGCCCCCGCCCTCGTGTGCGCCGCGCCATCGCACGTCGACGAAGCCGACGAGACGGCCGTCGCGCTCGGCTACAAGCACGACACGAAGCAGGTCGACGCGCAGCGCTACCCGAACCACAGCGCGGCGCAGAGCTGCGCCAACTGCTCGTTCTTCCAGGGCAGCGCGGCCGATGGCTGGGCCGGCTGCGCGATGTTCGGCCGCAAGCACATCGCCGCGGCCGGCTGGTGCAGTGCCTGGGCCAAGAAGCCCAGCTGAGCGAAGCGCTCAGCTGGGCTTGCCGCAGCGCAGCCGGCGGTAGATCGTGTTGCGGCTGATGCCCAGCCGCTTCGACGCCTCGGAGATGTTGCCGTTCGCCGCGGCGATCGCCGCGCGGATCATGTCGATCTCGGCTTCGCCCAATGTGCGATCGGTGCGCTCGGCCGCGACCTCGGCCGCAGGCCTCGGGGCACCGCACGCGTCGCCCGGGTCGCGTGCGCTCGACGGCGCTGGCGCCGGCAGCGACGCGGCCTGCGGCGCAGCGCGCAGCGGCACGCCCGGCCCGCGCTGCAGGTCTTCGAGAAAGTCGTCCGACAGGTGCTGCTCTGTGATCTGCCGCTCGCCGGCGGCCATCACCGCGGCGGTGCGCAGCACATTGGCGAGCTGGCGGATGTTGCCGGGCCACGCGCAGCGCTCGAACAGCGCCATCACCGGCGCGCTGATCTCGGGCGTGCCCTGCGGGCATTCGGAGAGCAGGATGCGCCGCGCGACCGCGCCGAGATCGTTGCGGTCGCGCAGCGCCGGCAGGCGCACGACCAGGCCGTTGAGCCGGTAATACAGGTCTTCGCGGAACGCGCCGGCTTCGATCATCTTGCGCAGGTCGCGGTGCGTGGCCGCGACGACCGCGATGTCGACCGCGATCGACTTCAGGCTGCCAAGCGGCGTCACGCAGCGCTCCTGCAGCACGCGCAGCAGCCGCGCCTGCAGCGCCAGCGGCATGTCGCCGATCTCGTCGAGGAACAGCGTGCCGCCGTTGGCCTGCACGATGCGCCCGCTCGCGCCCTTGCGGCGCGCGCCGGTGAAGGCGCCGTCTTCGTAGCCGAACAGCTCGGCCTCGATCAGCGACTCGGGGATCGACGCGCAGTTGACCGCGACGAAGGCCTGCTTCGCGCGGTTCGAGTCCTGGTGCACGGCGCGCGCGAGCAGCTCCTTGCCGGTGCCGGTTTCGCCCAGGATCAGCAGCGGGATGTCGCGGTTCAGCACGCGCTGCACCTTGTGCACCATCGCCTCGACCAGCGGGTCGCCGGTCTTCAGGTAGTGCAGCCCCGAGAGCCGGCTCGACCCCGTGCCTTGCGAAGGCCCGAGGTTCGCCGATCGGCCGGCGTCGAACGGGGCGGGCTCGCCCTCCGCACGGCGCACCGGCACCGCCTCGTCGATCGTCAGGCCGGCCAGCATCGAACGTGTCGGCCCGTTGATGCGTGCGCTGACGCAGAGCTTCCGCCCGTTCGGCTGGCTCAGGCACATCGGCACCGGCAGCGGCGCGCGGAAGTGATCGAACACCGCCGACACCGTGGTACCGAACAGGCTCGTCAGGCTGTGCATGCGCAGGGCCGCGCCGCTCAGGTCGAGCTGGTCGAGCGCACTGCGATTCGCGCCCAGGATCCTGCCGTCGGCACCGACCACGAGGATGCCTTCGAGCAGCGTGCCGATGAACTCGGCGCGGCTGTGGAAGTGCAGCCGCAGGCGATCGCCACAGTCGTCGGAGAGCCAGTGGTTCTCGATCATGCGTGCCGACATGCGCACCAGCCCCATCGTGTGCTGGTGATACGAGCGCTGGTCGCCGGTCACGTCGAGCACGCCGAGCATGTTGCCGCGCGGATCGAAGATCGGCGCCGCCGAACAGGTCAGGAAACTGTTCGCGTGGATGAAGTGCTCGCCGCCGTGCACGAGCGTGGGCCGCTCCTCGAACAGCGCGGTGCCGATGGCGTTCGTGCCCTTCGACTGCTCGGCCCAGTTGACGCCGGGCGACAGCGCCACCTTGTCGGCGCGCACGAGAAACTCGTTGTCGCCGACCGAGTGCAGGATGGTCCCGTGCGCATCGGTCAGCACGATCATGCTTTCGGTGTTGACGATCTGCTCGAACAGCATCTCCATCACCGGCGCGGCGTGGCTGAACAGGCGCTGGTTGCGCTCGCGCGCGACGCCGAGATCGCTGCGCATCATCGGCTCGAACTCGAGGTGACCGACGCGCGTCAGCCCGAGCGCGGCGCAGCGCAGGTGCGACTGCTCGATCAGGTCGGTCCGCGCCGCCTCGCGCACGGCCGGCAGCGCCGAGGGGGCGGACCAGGTCGGTGAATGGGCGACCACGGCATGGTGCGGTGCAGGCATCTCGCGTTCCTTCTGCCCTGCTTGACGCAAGGTTGTCTCCGTCGAATCTCCGCGCGCCGGGCCGTCGTGTTCGGCATCGGTCTTCGCGGGCTGGAACTGTCGCGTTCTGACACAGGCTCTGGCGGCCTGCTTTCGCGCCGAGACGCATGCGTGCAGGGTGCCTGCACGGCGCTCGCACGACTTGATCTGGCGCAATTCGCCGCTCGGTTCGGCGCCATCTTGTGTTCCTGTCTGCAACACCGGCTCGTGGCATACGGTTTGCAGACAACGGCACATGATCCAGCCCAACTTTACGGAGAACTGACATGGCCCACGACCCGCACTCCTCGCCCGCTCCCCGACCCGCCGGCCGGCCTCGCGTCCGCACCTCGCTGCTGCTGAGCGCCGCCCTCGTCGCGTGCGCCGCCGCGTGGGCCCACGGCGACGTGACGCCGCAGGCCGTCGACACCACCGGCCTGCCGCGGCTCGGCGAAGCGTGGCGCGACGAGAACCCGTTTCGCGGCAACGCGCTGGCGATCAAGATCGGCAACTCGGGCTACAACCAGAACTGCGCGCGCTGCCATGGCCTGGAGGTGATCTCCGGCGGCATCGCGCCCGACCTGCGCAAGCTCGACAACGAGTGCGCGACGCTGAAGGACGGCAAGCGCGGCGCCTGCGTGAAGGAGGTCGACGACTACTTCGTCTCGACCGTCCGCAAGGGCCGCACCCGCAACGGCGCGGTCTACATGCCGCCGTTCGAAGGCGTGCTCGACCAGGAAGCGATGTGGTCGATCAAGGCCTACCTCGAAACGCGGCGCGACAAGCCGCTTTGACCCGCGACCCGCCGCGCCCCGACCGGGAGAACCACGATGCGAACCACGAACCCGACACGCCGCGACTGCCTGCGCTGGATCGGCTCGGCCGGCGCCGCGGCGTTCGCGGCCGCGCCGCTCGCCCTGTCGGCCGCGCCACCGGCGGCGCCCGCGCCGTCGCCCACGCTCTTGACACGCGTGCAGGAGCGCGGCGTGCTCAGGGTCGGCCTGTATCACGACATGCCGCCGTTTCATGTCGACGGCAAGGGGATCGACGTCGAACTGGCCCAAGCGCTCGCCGCAGCGCTGGGCGTGAAGCTCGCGCTGCTGCCGTTCCATGCCGACGACAACATGAACGACGACCTGCGCAACATGGTCTGGCGCGGCCACTACCTCGGCCATGGCCCGGCCGACGTGCTGCTGCACGTGCCGGTCGATCGGCCGCTGATGGACGGCAACCCGCAGGTCAGCGTGTTCGCGCCCTACTGCCGCGAGCGCGTCGCGATCGCGTGCCGGCTCGATCTCGTGCCGCGCCTCGACGCGTTCTCGCAACTGCACGGCCAGACGATCGCCGTGCCCGGCCAGTCGCTCGCCGGCTGGTTGCTGATCGGTGCCGACGGCGGCGCCTACCGGAATCAATTGAACACGCAGTGGAAAGACGGCGCGCAGGCTGCGCAGGCGCTGCTGCGCGGCGAGGTGCAGGCCGCCGCCGGGCTGGCCTCGGAACTCGAATCGGTGCTGCGCGGCGAGCCGCGCTTCGCGATCTCGCCGCTGCCGTCGCCGCGCGCGCCGCGCGACGGCTGGGCCGTCGGCATGGCGGTCAAGCGCGATGCCACCGAGCTCGCGCAGACACTGCAGCGCGCCGTCGACGAGCTGGCCGCTAGCGGCCGCCTGCAGCAGATGTTCGCGCGCGCGAACGTGGCGTGGCAGGCGGCGTGAGCGTTGAGATGCGATCCCACGGCGGCTCGGCCGGAAAGCGCTCGACCAGGAAGTCGAGCACCGCGCGCAGCGCGGACGACATGTGCTTGCGCGAGGTGTAGACCGCGTAGAGGCTCAGGTCGCGCGGGCGGGCGTTCGGCAACAGCGCGACCAGTTCGCCGGCGTGGATCAGCGGCCAGGCCGCAAAGGTCGGCAGCATCGCGACGCCGGCGCCGCCGCGCGCGGCCATCGCCAGCGCGATCGAGTCGTTCGCGCTGATGTTGCCGCCGACGGCGACCGAGACCGGCGAGCCGCCCTCGTTGAATACCCACAGCGTCTTGCCGTAGTACGAGTGCGTCAGGCAGTTGTGCCGCGCCAGATCCTCGACGCGGCGCGGTGCCGGGTGGGCGCGCAGGTAGGCCGGCGAGGCGCAGACCACCGACCGGCAGATCGTCAGACGCCGCGCGATCAGGTTCGGATCGAGGTCGTTGGTGATGCGGATCGCCAGATCGATGCGCTCGTCGACCAGATTCACCGCGCGGTCGAGCAGCACCAGATCGACGCCGACACCCGGGTTCAGCGCGACGAACTCGCTCATCGCCTGCGTCAGCTGCGCCTGGCCGAACGACGTGCTGGTGGTGATGCGCAGCAGCCCCTGCGGGCTGCCGCCGGGCGCCGTGCTGGCCTGGCGAACGTCCTGCGCGAGCTCGAGCATCTGGCGGCACTTCGCGAGCACCTCGTTGCCGGCGGCCGTCAGGCTGAAGCGGCGCGTCGTCCGGTGCAGCAGCCGCGCGCCGGCCCAGGCTTCGAGCTCGGCGAGGTAGCGCGAGACGACCGGGCGCGAGAGATCGAGGCGCAGCGCCGCGGCAGACTGGCTGCCGCCCTCCACCACCGCGACAAAGACTTCCATGGCCTTGAGCCTGTCCATGATTCGACCGATTCGAGAAACAAACTGTGGTCGAGTCTAGGCTTTTTTGATCGACGCGCGGCAACTAAGCTCCGGCGATCAAAAACCACTTCCGGACTCTTTCCATGCGCCTCGTACAAGGTCTTGCCCTCGCCAGCGCCTTGCTGGTCTCCGCGAGCTCGGCCACCGCCGCCACGCCGCTGAAGCTCGCCGTCCACAACCCCGGCACCGAAGCGATGTTCCCGGTCTCGTCGGTGCTGGTCACCGGCGCGAAGGACGCTATCCTGGTCGACGCGCAATTCGATGTCGCGCAAGCCGACAAGCTGGTCGAGCTGGTCCGCCGCAGCGGCAAGACGCTGACCACCGTCTACATCAGCCATGGCGACCCGGACTACTACTTCGGGCTCGAGCGGATCAAGGCGGCGTACCCGAACGCGCGCATCGTCGCGACGCCGCAGACCGTCGCGCACATCCAGGAAACCAAGGACGGCAAGCTCGCGTTCTGGGGCCCGAAGCTCGGCGCCAACGCGCCGAAGACGCTGGTCGTGCCCGAGGTGCTCGATGGCGACACGCTGAAGCTCGAAGGGCAGGCGCTGAAGATCGTCGGCCTCGACGGCAAGCAGCCGGATCGCAGCTTCGTCTGGATCCCGTCGATCAAGGCCGTCGTCGGCGGCGTCGTTCTGGCGAACAACCTGCACGTGTGGATGGCCGACACGCAGAGCGCGCAATCGCACGCCGACTGGCTCGCCACGCTGAAGACGATCGACGCGCTGAAGCCGAAGGTCGTCGTGCCGGGCCACTATCTTGCCGGGCCCTCCACACCGTTGCAGGCCGCCGGATTCACGGCCGGCTACGTCCGCGCGTTCGATGCGCAGACCGCGACCGCCAAGGATTCGGCCGAGCTGATCGCCGCGATGAAGCAGCTGTACCCGAGCGCCGGCGGGGTGTCGTCGCTGGAGCTCGGCGCGAAGGTCGCGAAGGGCGAGATGAAATGGTGAGCGCGAGGCTCCACTACGTCCACGACCCGATGTGCGGCTGGTGCTACGCCGCCGCGCCGCTCGTGAAGGCGGCGCGCGAGTCGCTCGAGGTCGTCGCGCATGCCGGCGGCATGCTGGCCGGGGCACGGCGCAGGAGCGTGACCGCGGAATGGCGCAGCTTCGTGATGCCGCACGACCGCCGCATCGAAGCGCTCAGCGGCCAGCCGTTCGGCCCGGCGTATTTCGACGGGCTGCTGCGCGACCCGAGCGCCGTCTTCGACTCGGCGCCACCGACGACAGCGGTTCTCGCGGCCGATGAACTCGGCGGCCGCGGCCTCGATCTGCTGGCGCGGCTGCAGACAGCGCACTATGTCGAAGGCCGGCGCATCGCCGACCGCGAGGTCCTGATCGAACTCGCGCACGGCATCGGGCTCGGGCGCGAGGCGTTCACGGCCGCGTTCGATCGCCTGACAGGCACCCCGACCGACGACCACTTCGCGCAGAGCGCGCGGCTCCTGCGCCAGATCGGCGGCAATGGCTTTCCGAGCTTCGCGCTCGAAACCGGGCAGGCCTTCGAACTCGTGGCCTCGGCGCCGTTTCTCGGCCAGCCCGAGGCCTGGAAGGACCATCTCGCGCAGCGCGTGACGCAGCTCCGATAGATCGGATCGACGCGATCGGCGGTAACCTGCAGCGATGGACTCGCTGATCGCCGCCGCCGCGCGCGCCCTCGCCGCCGGTGACGCGCTCGGCGCGCTGAAGCGCGTCGGCCTGCTCGACGACCCACCGGCGCTCGCGCTGCGCGGCATCGCGATGGCCCAGCTCGGCGAGCACCCGCGCGCCCGCGAGTTGCTGCGGCGCGCCGCACGCGGCTTCGGCGCGCACGAGGAGCTGGCGCGCGCCCGCTGCGTCGTCGCCGAGGCCGAGGTGGCGCTCGCGATGCGCGACCTGCGCGGCTCGCCGCGCACGCTGGCGGCCGCGGCGGCCACGCTGGATGCGCGCGACGATCGCGCGAATGCGCTGCAGGCCCGTCTGATCGCGATGCGCCGCCTGCTGCTGCTGGGGCGCCTCGACGAGGCCGCGGCCGCGCTGGCCAGCCTGGACGTCAACGCCAGCGCACGCGGCCTGCCGCCGTCGCTGCTGGCGGTCGCCGAGCTGGCGGCGGCCGAGGTGGCACTGCGCTCGCTGTGCACGGCGCCGGCGCAGGCGGCGCTCGATCGCGCGTTCGATGCGGCCGGGCGCGCGCGCGTGCCCGCGCTGCTCGCCGAGGTGGCCGAGGCGCGCGCCGCGCTCGATCGCCCCGCCGCGCGGCGCTGGCGCGCCGACCACGAGCAGGCGCTGCGCCTGCCCGAGGTCGAGGCGCTGCTCGGCTCGGGCGCGCTGGTGCTCGACGCCTGCCGCCGCGGGCTGCGCGCCGGTGCGGTCTGGCGGCCGCTGGCGCGCCGGCCGGTGCTGTTCGCGTTGGCGCGCGCGCTCGCCGAGGCGTGGCCCGGCGACGTCGATCGCGACGCGCTGATCGCCCGCGCGTTTCGCACCCGCCGCCCCGACGAGACGCACCGCGCGCGCCTGCGTGTCGAGATCGGTCGTCTGCGCGCGCTCGCGGCACCGCTGGCGCGCATCGAGGCCAGCGCGCGCGGCTTCGTGTTGATCGCGCGGCCCTCCGCGCTCGCGGGGACCGATTCCGCGGCAGAGCGCGACGTGGCCGTGCTGCTGCCGCCGATCGATGGCGACCAGGCGTCGCTGCTGGCGCTGCTGGCCGACGGCGCGGCCTGGTCCACCTCGGCCCTCGCGCTGGCGCTCGGCGCGAGCCAGCGCACGGTGCAGCGTGCGCTCGTCGAGCTCGAGTCCGCGGGGCGCGTGCGCGCGATCGGGCGTGCGCGCCTGCAGCGCTGGCTGGCGCCGCCGCTGGCCGGATTCACGACGATCTTGTTACTCCCCGCCACGCTGCCGCTCGCGTAGATTTGCTCTCACGGCGCCGCCACCGAGCGCCGAACGGAGCAGACGATGACGAGCAAGACCAAGCCACGGCCCGCACCGGCGCGCGCTGCCGAGATCGTGCGTGAATACGGCCCGTTCGCCGGTGCCGATCAGATTCATGGCGTCACCCACGACGGCCGGCGCGTCTGGGCCGCCACCGGGCCGCGGCTGGTCGCCTTCGATCCCGAGAGCGGCCGGGTCGAGCGCACGCTGGCCTGCGCCGGCGACGCCGGCACGGCCTACGACGGCACGCACCTCTACCAGATCGCCGAAGCGCGCATCGACAAGATCGACCCCGCCACCGGTGACGTGCTGGCATCGATCCCGGCGCCGGGCCGCGGCCGCGATTCGGGCCTCGCATGGGCCGAAGGCAGCCTGTGGGTCGGGCAGTACCGCGATCGCAAGATCTACCAGGTCGATCCCGAGACCGGCGCCATCGTGCGCACCATCGAGTCGAACCGCTTCGTCACCGGCGTGACCTGGGTCGACGGCGAACTCTGGCACGGCACCTGGGACGGCGACGAGAGCGACATCCGCCGCATCGATCCGGACAGCGGCGCCGTGCTCGAGCGGCTCGAGATGCCGCCCGGCACCGGCGTCAGCGGCATCGAGTCGGACGGAGCCGACCTGTTCTATTGCGGCGGCGGAGCGAGCGGAAAGGTCCGCGCCGTGCGCCGTCCGAAAGGAGAAAGACCATGACCGAGATCCGAACCACCCATCGAGCCAAGGAGCACACCATGACCCATGCCGTTGCCAGCGCCGAAGCGAGTCCCGTGAATCGTCCCGTCGCGTCCCACGACGAATGGATCGCGCAGCGCACGAAACTGCTGGCGCACGAAAAGGAGCTGACGCACCTGCGCGACCAGATCGCCCGCGAGCGCCGCGCGCTGCCGTGGGAGCGCGTCGACAAGAACTACGTCTTCGAATCGCCCGACGGCGGGCGCACGCTCGCCGAACTGTTCGAAGGGCGCCGCCAGCTGCTGGTGCAGCACTTCATGTTCGCGCCAGGGTGGGAGCAGGGTTGCCCGAGCTGCTCGTTCATGGCCGACCACGTCGACGGCATGAACGTGCACCTGGCGCATCGCGACGTCACGTTCGTAGCCGTCTCGCGCGCGACGCTGGGCGAGATCGAGCGCTTTCGCCAGCGCATGGGCTGGCGGTTCAAGTGGGTGTCCTCGCACGGCACCGACTTCAACCGCGACTACGGCGTCACCTTCACGCCGGAAGAAGTGGCCAAGGGCACGCTCCACTACAACTACGGCGCATGGCCGATGGCATCGGAGGAGTGGCCCGGCATCAGCGTCTTCTGCAAGGACGACGCGGGCGATGTCTTCCACACCTACTCGACCTACGGCCGCGGCGTCGAAGTGATGATGGGCACCTACAACCTGCTCGACCTCACGCCCGAGGGCCGCGGCGAGCGCGACGTGGACTACAAGATGGAGTGGGTGCGCCACCACGACCGCTACGAGCCGCAACCGGTTGCGGCCGGTTCGTGCTGCGCCGCGCACGGCTGAGCCGCGCTCCGCAAGCCCGGATGCCCGCGCGATGGCAACCCTGTGGCCCTGGCTGGCGATCGCCGGCCTCGGTGCGCTGCACGGCCTGAACCCGGCGAGCGGCTGGATGCTGGCGGCCGCGTCCGGCGTGCGGGCGCGCGACACCGCGCGCGCACGGCGCGCGCTGCTGCCCATCGCGATCGGGCACGCGGCATCGATCGCGACCGTGGCGGGCGCCGTCGCGCTGGGGATGGCGCTGGATCGCACGCTGTTCCAGCGCCTGGGCGGCGCGCTGCTCGTCGGCGTGGCCTCGTGGCGCATGCTGCGCGGCGCCGCGTCGCGTGCGCCGACAGTCGCCGACCTCGGGCACGCCGGGATCGCGCTGTGGTCGTTCCTGATGGCCACCGCGCACGGGGCCGGGATGATGCTCGTGCCGGCCCTCGTGCCGCTGTGCCTGGCCGACAACCCGGCGCGGGCGATCACCGCGTCGGGTTCGCTGGTCCTGGCGCTGGCGGCCGTCGGCGTCCACACCGCGGCGATGCTGGCCACGACCGGCATCGTCGCCAGCGGCGTGTGCCGCGGCCTCGCGTGGCGCCCCGGCCTGCTGAACGGCAGCGCACCGCGCCGGGCCTGGACCGCGGCACTGGCGGTCGGCGGCGTGCTGCTGATGGCGCTGCGTTAACGCCAGAGCCACAGGATCGCCGCGCAGTCCCGAGCATGCAGCGCCTCGCGCTCGAGGCCACGCTGTACACGCCCATCGGCCCTCTGCGGGTGACGACCACGCACCTCGAGTACTCCTCGGCGTCAGCCCCTGTGAGGGGGGGCTCCCTGGCAGCGCCAAGCCTGTTTGGCGCGAGAAGAATTCAGCAGACCAGCGCGTGCTGCTCGGCGTGGCCGACGAGCAGCGGGAGCAGCGCGCGTGCATCGTCGAGCTCGTCGAGGTGCAGCACCTGCTCGGCCAGCGCATCGGCTCGTGCCGGCGGCAGCGCGACGGTGGCCAGCGCCTGGAACTTCGCGCGCAGCGCGGCGGCCGACATCGGATGGCTCGGCGCACCGAGCGCGACCGGCACGCTGTGCGAGACGACGAGCCCGTCCTGCGAGGTGATCGTGACGACGGGTTCGTCCAGCGCGCCCATCGAAGGGTCGGCCTGCAGCCGCACCAGCGACATCGCCGCGGCGAGCCGCGCGTCGCCGCGCACCGGTGCGAGGTAGCGCTCGAGGCTCGCGTCGCCGAACACCCACGCGATCGCCACCGCGTACGGCAGGCTCATCTGCGCGCTGGCCAGCGCGGCCAGGTCGCGTCCGCCGCACATGCCCAGCACGAACTCGCTCAGGCGCACGTCGACATGGCGCACCTGCTGCGCGAGGCCCGGGTTCGCGGCGAGCAGGTGCAAGACCGCATCGATCGTCGAGTGGTTGCTGCGGCAGGACGCGTGCGGCTTGATCGAGCAGCGCATCAGCTTCCAGGTCTGGCCCAGCTCGGCGAGCAGCGCCTCGGGCTGCCTGGACTGCGGCGCGAACGCATTGAAGAAGCCGCCCCACACGTCCTCGAATACCTGCGTCGGGCCGCTGATGCCGCGCGCGGCCAGCAGCGCCGCCGTGAGCCCGCCTTCGGCCGCGCGACCCGCGTGCAGGCGCTTGGTCTGCGACGCGTCGTGGATGAAGGCCCAGAGCCCGCCGCTGAAGCTGGCCGCGTGGCCGAGCGCGGCAGCGGTCTGCGCCGCATCGAGCCCGAGCAGATGCGCCGCCGCGGCGGCCGCGCCGAAGGTGCCGCAGGTCGCGGTCGAATGCCAGCCCGCGCCGTTGTGCGGCGCGTAGCCGCCGCAGGCCTCGAGCACGCGCCGGCCGACGTCGTAGCCGAGCACGACGGCGGTCAGCAGCGCGCGGCCCGAGATCGCCCGCGTCGGCAATGCCAGCGCGGCCAGCGCGGCCGGCAACACGACCGCCCCGGAGTGGTCGCAGCCGCCGGTGTCGTCGAGCTCGAGCGCGTGCGCGGCGGCGCCGTTCGCGAAGGCGGCATCGCGCGCGCCCAGCGCGGTCGCGGTGCCCCACACCGGCGAAGCGCCATGCGTCGCCTCGGCCGTCAACATCGCCAGCGCCTGGCGCGGTTCGAAGGCCGCGCTGCCGGCGAGCGCCGCGCCCAGCGTGTCGAGGACGTGCTGCTTCGCGCGCGCGACGAGCGCGGGCGGCAGGTCGTCGAATCGGGTGGCCGCGCAGAACGCGCCGAGCTGCATCGCCGCGCTGACGGTCATGCGATCGAAGCGGCTTGCTGGAGCGGCGCGAGCACGTCGACCGGGTGCCCGGGCTCGTTCTCGCGGTATTGCGTGCGCCACCATCGCGCGACCTCGCGGCCGGTGGCGAGCCACACGTCGTCGCTCGACCGGATCGTGGCCAGCAGCTCGCGCAAGAGATCGATGCGGCCGGCGGTGCCGAGAATCTCGGGGTGGATGCGCAGCGGCATGCACAGCCCGAGGCGGCGGAAGCCGGCGAAGTCCTGGCGCCAGTTCGCCAGCACCTCGCGGTACGACGCGATGCGCGGCTGGCCCACCGGCACCGGCGGGAACAGGTTGAACGCGAAGTACGGTTCGTCCTCGAGCTCGTGGTGCAACGGCACCTCGATCAACGGCGCAGCGCCGGCGGGCGGGTGGAAGTAGGGCCGGTCGTCGCCGCGCCACGACGACGACCATTCGATGCCGGCCTCGCGCAAGTGGCGCGTGAAGCCCGGCGCCCAGTTGCCGAACGGGGCGCGAAAGCCAACCGGCGCCGTGCCGGTCGCGTCGGCCAGCGCAGCTTGCGCGCTGCGCAGGCTGTCGCGCTGCTGCGCGAGGCCGAGGCGCTCGAAATCCTCGCACGCGAACGTGGCGTTGGCGATCTCGTGGCCGGCCTGGTGGATGCGCTGCACCAGCGCGCGGTGTTCGATCGCGGCCCGGCCTGCGACGAACCAGCTCGCCGACAGCGTGAACTCGTCGAACGCCTGCAGCAGGCGGTCGACGCCGCGGCGGGCACCGTATTGCCAGACCGACAGGCTCTTCTCGCGACCGGCCATGCGCGGCTCCTGCGTCAGGATCGCGTGGGTGTCGAGAAAGTCGACGCTGACGACGACGGCCATGCGCTTGCCGTGCGGCCATCGCGGCGTCGACCGCAGCAGCGTCGTCGTCATGCCGATGCCTGCGTTGCCGCGCGCGCGCCGCGCCACCACTGCGCGACCTCGCCGCAGGTCGCGAACCACACGCCGTCGGCCGCGCGCATGTGTTGCAGCAGCCGCTCCAGCAGCAGCACGCGCCCCGGCTTGCCCGACACCTTGGGGTGGAACAGCGTCGTCATGCACAGGCCGTCGCGGTGCGAACCGTCGAACTCGCGCCGCCAGTTGTCGAAGGTCGTGTCGTAGGGCGCGATGCGATCCAGCCCGGCGGGGAAATCCGGGTTGCGCTGATAGGCGAGCGACGCGTAGTCGTCGAGCTCCCAGCGGCCCGGGATCTCGACGAGCCGCCGGCCGCTCGCCGCGTGCTCGATGAAGTAGGGCCGGTCGTCGCCGCGCATCGAGCTCGACCAGGTGACGCCGGCGTCGAGCAGGACCTCGATCGTGTCGTCGCCCCAGTCGCCCGATGGCGTGCGAAAGCCGGTCGGCGTCAACCCCAGGTGCTGGCGGAACAGCGCGAGCGACTGCGCCATCACTTCCTGCTGGCGCTCGCGCGTGAGCTGCCAGAAGGCCTCGTGCCGGTAGCCGTGAAAGCCGATCTCGTGGCCGTGGTCGACGATGGCCTTGATCTGTGCCGGCCAGGTCTCCAGCACCCAGCCGGGCACGAAAAAGGTGGTCGGGATGCGGTACTCGGCCAGCAGGTCCAGCAGATAGCCCACGGCCCGCCACGGGCCGTAGCTGCCGAGCGTGAAGAACGCGGGGTTGTGCCAGATCGAGCCGTCGAGCATCGCGTTGCCGGTCGGCCCGTCGACATCGAAGGCGAGCGCGACGCAGGAGCGCGCGCCGTCGGGCCACAGGCTCTGGCGGATCGGCATCGTCAGATCAATTCGCGCTGTCGATGATCACCTTGGGCAGCGCGTAATCCTGCAGGCCCCACTTCGCGGCGATCTTCGCGTAGGTGCCGTCGGCGATCAGCTTGCTCATCGCATCGCTCAGCTCGGCGACCAGCGCGTCGTTCTTGCGCGTGACCGCGAGGCCGACGTACTGGAACACGAAGGCCTTGCCGACCGGGAAATAGGTGTTCGGCTCCTGGCCCATCAGGTACGGCAGGGTCTCGCCGCCCTGCACCGCCGCATCGAGCCGGCCCTGGCGCAATTGCGTGCGCGCGTCGGCCGACCCGTCGGTGCCGGTGACGACGATCGCGGGCTTGCCGGCCTTCACGCAGTTGTCGTCGCTCCACTTCGTGATCTCGCCCGGGAACGAGGTGCGGCGGCTCGCGCCGACCTTCTTGCCGCACAGCGCGGCCATGCCCGCGAACTCGGCGGCGCGTTCCTTCATCGTGTAGAACTGCGGGCCGGTCTTCAGGTAGTCGATGAACTTGACCGCGTCGCGTCGCGTCGGAATATCGGTCATGCCCGACAGGATGATGTCGACACGCCCGGTGGCCAGCGAGCTGAGCATCTGGTCGAAGCTCGTCTCCTCCCACTTGATCGTGGTCCCGAGCTTGGCGGCCAGCGCTTCGCCGAGGTCCACATCGAAGCCGGTGAGCTTCGCGGTGGCCGGGTCCTTGAACTCCATCGGCGGGTAGTTCGAGACGATCGCCGCGGTGATCGGCGCGCCCTTGGCGCGCGTGCTCTGCGCATGCGCGACCGGCAGAATGAGTGCGACGGCGGCCGCGACGAGGCTCGAGCGTTGGAACAGGCTGAGGGACATGAAGGTCTCCGGTGGGACGTTGGGAAGAAGGCAACAGGCTCAGCCGCGCACGGCCGAGATGAACTCGCGGGTGCGGGCGTGCCGCGGGGCGGACAGAACCTGCTCGGGCGTGCCGGTCTCGACGACCCGGCCCTGGTCCATGAACATCACGCGCGTCGCCACTTCGCGCGCGAAGCCGAGCTCGTGCGTCACGACGATCATCGTCATGCCGCTCTTCGCCAGGTCGCGCATCACCGCGAGCACCTCGCCGACGAGCTCGGGGTCGAGCGCCGACGTGGGCTCGTCGAACAGCATCAGCTGCGGCTTCATCGCGAGCGCGCGGGCGATCGCGACGCGCTGCTGCTGGCCGCCCGAGAGTTCGATCGGGAACGCATCGCACTTGGCCGCGAGGCCGACGCGGTCGAGCAGCGCGCGCGCCTCGGCGAGCACCTCGGCGCGCGGGCGCTTCAGCACCTGCACCGGGCCCTCGCAGACGTTCTCGAGCACCGTCATGTGCGGGAACAGGTTGAAGCGCTGGAACACCATGCCGGTCTTCAGCCGCTGGCGCGCGATCTCGGTCTCGGACAGCGCATGCAGCTTGTCGCCGGCGCGCCGGAACCCGACCAGCTCGCCGCCGACCCACAGCGCACCGTCGCTGACGCTTTCGAGCTGGTTGATGCAGCGCAGGAAGGTGCTCTTGCCGGAGCCGGACGGCCCGATCACGCACAGCACCTCGGCCGGTGCGATGTCCAGCGTGATGCCGTGCAGCGCCTGGAAGTCACCGAAGCGCTTGCGCACGTCGACCGCGCGCACGATGGGTCGCGTCTGCAGGTCCATGCTCATTGCCTCGCCGCCGTGCGGCCCGCGCCGCGTGCATAGAACCGCTCGATGCGCGACTGCACGATCGACAGCACCGTGACGACGACCACGTACCAGATGCCCGCGACGATCAGCAGCTCGATCACGCGCGCGTTCGCGTAGTAGATGTTCTGCGCGCTGTGCAGCATCTCGGCGTACTGGATCACGCTGGCCAGCGAGGTCAGCTTGATCATGCCGACGAACTCGTTGCCGATCGGCGGGATGATCACGCGCATCGCCTGCGGCAGGATGATGCGGCGCAGCGCCAGCAGGCGCGGCATGCCGATCGCCTTCGCGGCTTCGTACTGGCCCACGTCGACCGACAGCAGGCCCGCGCGCACGACCTCCGAGGTGTAGGCGCCCTGGTTGATGCCCAGGCCGAGCAGCGCCGCGAGGAACGGCGTCATCAGATCGACGGTGCGCATCTCCCACACGCCGGGCAGCCCGATGGCCGGGAACACCAGTGCGAGGTTGAACCACAGCAGCAGCTGCAGGATCACCGGCGTGCCGCGGAACAGCCAGGTGTAGCCGCGCGCGACCCAGCTCAGCACCGGATTGGTCGACAGCCGCATCACCGCGGTCACGACCCCGAGCACGATGCCCAGCGCCATCGCCAGGATGCTCATCACGACGGTGTTGACGAGGCCGGTCAGGATCGATTGCGCGGTCAGGAACTTCGCCACGTACGACCACTCGATCTTGCCGCGCGCGAACGCGTTGGCGACGAACAGCAGCGCGATCACGATCAGCGCGGTCGCGAGGTAGCGGCCCCAGTAGCGGCGCGGCACATGCGTCAGGTGCGAGATGCTGCCGAGTTCGGCGACCCCGGCCGGCGCGCTGCCCGGTTCGCGATCGGCGGGTGCCGCGGCGCTTGCGCTCAGCATCGCGGGCCTCGGTAGTTCGCGGTCCACGCGGCCTGCGCCGTCAGGTGCTGCTTCAGGCGGCCGATCTGTTCGCGCACGCGCGCCGGTGCGGTGCCACCGGGGCCGGTGCGTGCGGCCACCGCCGCTTCGAGCGTGAGGTGCTCCAGCACGCCGGCCGTGAGCCGCGGGTCGACCTCGGCAAGCAGTTGCACCGAAGCCGCGCCGAGTTCGATCTGCTTCGCCTCGCACGCCTTCACCAGTGCGCCGGTGATCTCGTGCGCCTCGCTGAAGGGCACGCCGCCGACGGCCAGCCAGTCGGCGACCTCGGTCGCGAGCGTGAAGCCCAGCGGCGCCTGGCGGCGCAGCTCGTCGACGTTGACGCGCATCGTGCGGATCATCCCGGCCATCGCCGGCAGCACCAGCGCGAGCGTGTCGACGCTGTCGAAGGCCGCGCTCTTGTCCTCGGCCATGTCGCGGTTGTAGGCCAGCGGCAGCGACTTCAGCGCGGCCATCAGGCTGACGATGTTGCCGATCAGGCGGCCGGCCTTGCCGCGGCTCAGTTCGGCGATGTCGGGGTTCTTCTTCTGCGGCATGATCGAACTGCCGGTGCAGTAGGCGTCGTCCAGCGTGACCCACTGGAACTGCCGCGACGACCACAGCACGACCTCTTCCGACAGGCGCGAGAGCTCCACTGCCAGCATGCCGGCGACGAACAGGAACTCGCACACGTGATCGCGCGCCGCGACCGCATCGATCGAGTTCTCGCACGGCGCGTCGTAGCCGAGCTCGACCGCGGACAACTCCGGCGACCGGCAGATCGCCGAGCCCGCGAGCGCGGCCGCGCCGAGCGGCGAGCGCGCGCTGCGGCGGTCCCAGTCGATCAAGCGGTCGATGTTGCGGCCGATGGCCTGCGCATGCGCGAGCAGGTGATGCGCGAACACGACCGGTTGCGCCGGCTGCAGGTGCGTGAAGCCGGTCGACAAGGTCTCGGTGTGCGCCTCGGCCTGCTGCACCAGCGCGGCCTG
Source organism: Rhizobacter sp. P5_A1 (assembly GCF_056400745.1). Taxonomy (NCBI): domain Bacteria; kingdom Pseudomonadati; phylum Pseudomonadota; class Betaproteobacteria; order Burkholderiales; family Sphaerotilaceae; genus Rhizobacter; species Rhizobacter sp. P5_A1. Next base: position 133,362 of record NZ_JBFUKR010000003.1, on the reverse strand, counting down.
CAGCTCGAGCACCGCACCGACGATGCTGCGGGCCCGGTCGCGCAGGTAGAGCTTCAGGTCGTTGGCGGCCTGGTCGTTGCGCGAGCGACCGGCGCGCAGCTTGCCGCCGATCGAACCGAGCCGCGTCGTCAGCACGCGCTCGAGAAAGGTGTGCACGTCCTCGTCGGCCTCCGACGGGTGCAGCTCACCCGCGACGAACTCGCGCTCGACCTGGTCGATCGCGACCAGCAGCTGGTTCAGCTCGGTGGGCTGCAGGATGCCGGCGCGCTGCAGCTCGCGCGCATGGGCCCGCGAGCCCGCCAGGTCGTACGGCACGAGCCGGAAGAAGCTCGGCTCGGAGCGCGACAGCGCCTTCAACGCGGCCGAAGGCTCCGACTTGAAGCGCGCACCCCACAGGCGCTGGGTTCCACTCGTTGAAGTTGATTCCATGCGGGCGCCATCCAGGGACAAGATGGCGCGATCGTAGTGAGGATGCCGCGGGCTGGAAACCGAGATTAAGAACCGCGCCGGCTGCAAAAATTCTCAGCACCGAAGCGTCGGCAAAAGAGCCCGAACCGCGGGGAAACGCGGGTTGTGGCCTGAACCTTGCAAGCGTTAAACCCCCTCATGAAAAATCGAACGACAGCCCGCTCATGCACGACGCCGCGAAGCGCCTGACGACCCGCAGCCGGCTGCCGCCACTCAATGCGCTGCGCGCCTTCGACGCGACCGCACGCCACCTCACCGTCGTGAAGGCCGCCGACGAGCTCAGCGTCACGCCCAGCGCAGTGAGCCATCAGCTGCGCACGCTCGAAGAAGCGCTGGGCGTGCAGCTGTTCACCCGCAACAAGACCCGGCTCAAGCTGACCTCGCACGGCGAGGCCCTGCTGCCGTCGGTGCGGGCCGCGTTCCAGATGATCGCGTCGGCCGCGGCGCGCATGGGCGACACGGCGATGGTCGGCGACCTCGTCGTCTCGGCACCGGTCGGCCTGAGTTCGCGGCTGATCACGCGCCACATCGGCGAGTTCCTGACCGCGCACCCCGACGTGCGCTTCAGGCTGATCGCGTCGAACGACGACAAGGAGGTCTACTCGCCGTCGGTCGACGTCTGCATCCGCTACGGCACCGGCATCTGGCCGGACCGCCAGGTGCGCCTGCTCAGCCCGGTAGAGATCTTCCCGCTGTGCAGCCCGGCCTTGATCAACGGCCCGCAAGGCGTGCGCACGCCCGACGACCTGAAGCACCACCTGCTGCTGTGCGAGGACGGCGGCGCCGAATGGACCCGCTGGCTGCTCGCGGCCGGCGCACGCACCGACGGTTTTCGCATGACCGAGATGGGCAACTTCCACCTCGCGATCGAGGCCGCGCTGCACGGCCAGGGCGTCGCGCTCGGCGACAGCCTGCTGGCCGGCGACGACCTGGCCGAAGGCCGGCTGGTGCGCCTGTTCGAGCAGAGCGTGCCGGCCAGGCACGCGTACTACGTGGTGTGCCGCCACGAGGTCGGCGAGAGCCCGCTGGTCGCGGGGTTCAGCGAGTGGATGCTGAGCAAGGTGCCCGGCGGCGCATAGCGGGTCTGGTCGGCTGCGATCGAGCTGTCGCGTTCCGCGCCGCGTTTGCGATCTCCCCTTCGACGGCCAGTTCCGGCGGTCATGTCGCAACGAGAACGCGAGGGCGTCCTCTTCATCGCACGCACTTCAGGAGCATCCCATGCATTCACAGACTCGCCTCCCGCTGCGAGGCCATCTTCTCAAGCTGTTCGCCGCGGCGCTCTGCACCGCCGGCTTCACCGGCCACGCGCAGGCATTGCCGTTCCTCGACGCGAGCCCGGACTTTCTGCCCAGCTACGCCGGACCGAAGGACAGCGACCTCGATGTGCTGCAGGCCGACGTGGTGATCGATGCGCTGGCGCAGACGATCACGTTCTCGGCGACGATGAAGGGCAACATCGATACGCGGTCGCCGAAGCTCTACGTCTTCGGCATCGATCGCGGCGCCGGTGCGGCCGGCGGCAACCTCGTGTTCCACGGCCCGCTCGGCGGCGAGCCGAAGATCGGCAACGGCGTGATGTGGGATTCGGCGATCGCGCTGACGGCGGCCGGCCAGGCGCTGTTCTTCGATGTGCTCAATCCCGGGCTGGTGCCGCTGCCCAATGTGGCGGTCACGATCAACGCCAACCAGATCACGGCGACCGTGCCGCTCGCGCTGTTTCCGTCGCAGGGTTTCAAGCTCAAGGAATACACGTACAACGTGTGGCCGCGCTCCGAACTCTCGCTGGCGAACACGGTGGTCTCCGATTTCGCACCCGACAACGGCAACGCGCCGGTGAGCATCGCGGGCAAGCGCGCGCAGTTCGCGCTGGTGCGCTCCGCCAAGGCGGCGAATGCCAATTGCCTCGCACAGGCGAGCGCGGAAGTCCGCATCCGCTCCGAAGGCGCGGTCGACGTGATGGACGTGACCGTCCAGGGGCTGCCGCCGAAGACCGGCTTCGATGTGTTCGTCACCCAGGTGCCGAACGCGCCCTTCGGCCTGGCGTGGTACCAGGGCGAAATCGAAACCAACCAGTACGGGCTGGGGCGCCAGACCTTCATCGGCCGGTTCAACGAAGAGAGCTTCATCGTCGCGCCGGGCAGCGCACCGGCGCCGCAGGTGCACCACAACGCCTTTCCCGACGCGCAGCTCAACCCGCCGACCGGGCCGGTTCATACCTTCCATCTCGGCATCTGGTTCGACTCGCCGGCCGACGCGGTGAAGGCCGGCTGCCCCGGCGACGTGACGCCGTTCAACGGCGAGCACAACGCCGGCATCCAGGCGCTGAGCTCGCGCAACTTCGTCGATGCGCAGGGACCGCTGCGCGAAGTGCACCCTTGAAGGGAGCCGCCCGCCGATCGCGCCGCTCGGCCGCCGACCGGCTTCAGCGGCGGTACGCGACCCCGGGCAGCACGCACAGCATCTCGAACGCCAGGTTCGCGCCGACCAGCGCGGTCGTGCCGTGCGGGTCGTAGGGCGGCGAGATCTCGACCAGGTCGGCGCCGACGATGTTCACCCCCCGCAGGCCGCGGATGATCTCCAGGCCCTGCTGCACGCTCAGCCCGCCGATCTCGGGCGTGCCGGTGCCGGGCGCGAACGCCGGGTCGAGGCCATCGATGTCGAAGCTCAGGTAGACCGGGCCGCTGCCCACGCGCTCGACCACCTCTTTCATCAGCGGCACCAGACTCCTGTGCCAGCACTCCTCGGCCTGCACGACGCGAAAGCCCTGTGCGCGGCACCAGTCGAAATCGTCGGCGTGGTAGCCGGTGCCGCGCAGGCCGATCTGCACGACGCGGTTGCAGTCGAGCAGGCCCTCCTCGACGGCGCGGCGGAACGGCGTGCCGTGCGCGATCTTCTCGCCGCCCATCGTGTCGTTGACGTCGGCGTGCGCGTCGACGTGCACGACGCCGATCGGCCCGTACTTCCTGCGCATCGCGCGCAGGATCGGCCAGGCGATCGTGTGGTCGCCGCCGATCGTGATCGGGCGGCAGCCGTTCGCGATGATGCGGTCGTAGGCGGCCTCGATCCGATTGATCGAGTCGACGATGTTGTAGGCGTTGGTCGCGACATCGCCGATGTCGGCGACCTGCAGCGAATCGAACGGCGCGGCGCGCGTCGCCATGTTGTAGGGCCGCAGCAGCACCGACTCGCTGCGCACCTGGCGCGGCCCGAAGCGCGCGCCCGAGCGGTTCGAGGTGCCCAGATCGAAGGGCACGCCGACGAAGCAGGCATCGAGGCCCTCGGTGCTCGGCTGGTGCGGCAGCCGCATCATCGTCGCGATGCCGGCGAAGCGCGGCACCTCGTCACCGCCCAAGGGCTGGTTGAAGCGCGCAGCGCCGACAGGAGGGTCCGAAGGGTTCACGGGGGGTGCCGACTGCAAGGGTGAACAAATCATAGGAGCCGCTGCGCGCACGCGCGCGTCGAAAATCTCAGCGCCCTGGCTTAGATTTATTGCCGGACGGTCGTGCCGCGCTGCCTATGATTCGCGCCACGATGAGCGTGCCGCGTCCCCGCATCTACTTCTTCAGCCGCCTCGATTCGCCCGCGATCTGGCGCGACGCGCTCGCCGCGCAGCTCGGCAACGACCGCTTCGACTTCATCGTCGGCCCCGACTGCGCCGCGCCGCACGAGATCGACATCGGGCTGATGTACAGCCTGCCCCCCGATGGCCTGCTCGCGTTCCGCAACCTGCGCGCGGTGCTCTCGCTGTCGGCAGGAATCAACCAGTTCGACCGCGAGCGCATGCCCGCCGGCGTGCCGCTGGCGCGGTCGGTCGACAGCGCGCTCGCGCAGCACATGGTGTGCTACGCGAGGGCCGCGGTCTATCGCTACCACCGGCGCTTTCACCGCTACGAAAGGGCCTCGCGCGAATCGACCTGGCGCTTCGAGCTGCCGCGGCTGAACCGCGACACGGTCGTCGGCGTGCTGGGCCTGGGCGAACTCGGCCGGGCAGTCGCCGAGGCGCTGGCTGGCGACGGGTTCCAGGTGCACGGATGGAGCCGAGCGCGGCGCGATGTTCCCGGCATCCGGACGCACGGCGGCGCCGCTGCCGCACGGGCATCCCTTCTGGGCGCATCCCGGCATCCTGATCACGCCGCACGTCGCCGGCATCGTCACCCCGGCAACGGCGGCGTCGCAGGTCGCCGAGAACGTGCGCCGAGCCATGCGCGGCGAGCCCCTGCTGAACCAGGTCGATCTGGCGCGCGGCTACTGAGCGCCGCCCCGAGGACGTCGCTCAGTCCGGTTTGATCCTGGCGCGGGCGATCACCGGCTTCCAGCGCTGCTGCTCTTGTTCGATGAAGCGGGCGAACTCGGCGCTGGTGCTGCCCACGGCGATCGCGGCCTCGCTCTCCAGGAGCTTCAGCGCGGCGGGCTCCTTGACGGCACGGGCCGCAGCAACGGCCAGCTTGTCGGCGCTGGCCTGCGGCAGCGACGAAGGCGCCAGCAGGCCATACCACTGCGTCATCTCGAAGCCCGGGAAGCCCTGTTCGGCAACGGTCGGCACATCGGGCAGCTGCGGCAGGCGCTGGCTGGTGCCGGTGGCGATGCAGCGCAGCTTGCCGGTCCGGATGAACTGCAGCACCGCCGGCGCTCCGACCGCGGCCGCATCGAGCCGGCCGCCCATCAGATCGGTGAGTTGCGGCCCGGTGCCGCGGTAGGGAACATGCAGCACGAAGGTGTTGCTCACCATCTTCAGGTATTCGAATGCCAGGTGACCGGCACTGCCGTTGCCCGCCGAGCCGTAGTTCAGCGCGCCGGGCCTGGTCTTGGCCAGCGCGATGAACTCCTTCAGGTCCTTGGCCGGCAGGTCGGGCCGCACCACGTACAGGCTGGGGACCTTGGACAGCAGCGAGATCGGCCGGAACGCCTTGTACGGGTCGTACGGAAGCTTGTCGAAGATGAACGGGTTCACGGCCAGCGTGCCGATGTGCCCGAGGATCAGCGTGTGCTGGTCGTCCGCACGCGCGACTTCGGCCATCGCCACGTTGCCGGCCCCGCCGGGCTTGTTCTCGACGTACACGCTTTGGCCCAGCAACTTGGCCATCTCGGCCGCGGTCGCGCGAGCGACGATCTCCGAACTGCCCCCGGGGGCGAACGGAACGACGAAGCGAATCGGCCTGTTCGGCCACGTGGGCTGCGAACGCGCTGCAAGGGGCATCAGGGCCCCGACGGCGGCCGTTCCGCCAAGACGCAGCGCGTCGCGGCGGGTCAGTTCGGAGGTGGTCATTCGGGTCTCCAGCCGATCACCCGATCACGCCCCAGCGACTTCGCGTGGTACATGCGGGCGTCGGCAATCTTCATCAGTTCGACGAGGGTGCCGGCTTGCTGCGGAAACGTGGCCACGCCGAACGAGGCCGTCAGCCTCAGCGTGGTGGCATCCGCCGGGGTGGTCATCCCGGCCAGCGTGGACCGCCAATTCTCGGCGCGCTCCAGGGCACCTTCATGGCCCATGCCCACCAGAAGAACGGCGAACTCCTCGCCGCCCAGCCGAAACGCGAGGTCACCGAGGCGCGTGGTGGCGCTCAGCATCGAGCCGACAGCCTTCAGCGCGATGTCGCCGGTGGAATGCCCGTACAGGTCGTTGACGTTTTTGAAGTGATCGATGTCCATCATCACCAGCGAAACCGAGGCCCCATGGCGACGCGCACGCTCGAGTTCGCGTTCGGCCACGTCGACGAAGTGGCGGCGGTTGTGCACGCCGGTCAGCTCGTCGCGAATGGCCTGCTCGCGCATCTGCTCGTGCAGTTCATGGATGTGGCGAAGCTGCGCCTCGAGCTGGTGGTTCGCCTCGAGCAGTGCCCGCTCGGCGCGCTTGCGCTCGGTCGTGTCGCGGGTGATGCCGAAGTAGCCGATGTGGACGCCGTCGTCGTCGAACACCGGCACGGAGACGGTCTCGATCCACAACCTGGATCCGTCCTTGCGAAAGAATTCCCCTTCGTGCCGGATCGGCCCGACGTGGGCCAGCGGGTTGTCCTCGCTGCCACGCGCCTTCGAGTGCCGAATGACCTCTGCGCTGTATTCCGGCGTCATGAACTCCAGGACCGAGCGACCGTGCAGTTCTTCGCGCGGGTAGCCCATCATGCGGCACATGTTGTCGCTGATGTGGACGAAGCGACGCGCGACATCCGTTTCCCAGAAGCTGTCGCCGCTGGCATTCACCATGGAGAGCAGGCGCGCTTCGGTGATGGGTCGCGGGTCGGTGGGGCGGTCGTTGCTCATGGGGCCTGGGTACGCGCGAAGTTTCCCATGACCCGCGCCCGGCCCAGGCGCCGATCAGCGCAGACTGTCGTCGAGCTGCCACGCCACGGCGCCGGGATCCGTGGCCCGAACGTCCGGCGGCGCGATTCAGTGGGCCGGCCCGTCGGCGCCAACGCGCGCGCGGATCTGCGCACCGATGGCGCGTGCCTCGAGGAACACGCCCTGCGTGTCGGCGCGCCGGATGCCGGCGGCCACATCGATCGAGGCGTCGGACAGCGTCGAACAGGCGGCGGCCGAGGCCAGCGCCGCGAGAACGGTCAGCGCCCAGGCGGATGTCGCCAGGCGGGTCGTGAAAGCATTCATGGGTCGTCGGGTGAGGGTGGCAGGAAGGGGTGTCGCGGCGCGTGTCTGCGGCCCACGCGTCAGGCCTGGCCGAGCGCGCCGTACAGCATCAGGCGCGCCTTCTCCCATTGCCGTTGCACGGTGCGCTCCGACACGCTCTGCATCACGGCGATCTCCGCGAGCGTGAAGCCGCAGAAGAATTTCAGGTCGACGACGTGCGCGAGTTCGGGTTCGAGCGTCGACAGGTCGTCGAGTGCGTCGCCGAGCTCCTGCAGGAACTCGGGCTGGGCGATCTGCTCGGCGTGGTGCGTGTCGAGCGAGGTGATGAGCGAGCCGCCGCGCTTCTGCGAGTGGCGCGTCCGCACGCGGTCGATCACCAGACCGCGCATGGCGCGCGCGGCATAGGCCAGGAATCGGCCATCGCTCTCGAAGGCCAGCGACGGCCGCCGGCTCAGGTCCAGCCAGGCTTCATGGACGACGGTCTGGGTGCTCATCATGTCGCGCGCGCCGTTGCGTCGCACCTCGCGGCGCGCCAGCCGGCACAGGTCCCCATAGAGCGCCTGGAACAGCGCGTCCGGCGGCGACAGCGCGCTCGCTCGTGCAGCGCGGCTGCAGGTCGGGTCGATCCGGGTACATGTCGTCATCGCGAAGCCTGGCCGTTGCGGTCAGCGGGAAGCTGCCCTTGGGTGGTACATCGAAAACGCGCCGTCGAACGCGCCACCGATCGACGGCTTGTTTCCGTGGCAGGCGTTCGGCGGGCCACTCACGAGTCGAGCGGCTTGTGCAACGCATCGATGCCCTCGCGGGCCGCCTCGCCTTCGAGGAATCGGTCGGCCTCGGCGGCCGCCGCGGCGCGGAGCATGGCTTCGAGTTCCCGTGCGAGCGCGGCGTCGCGGATGCGCAAGGCGCTCAGCCGTCGGTCGCGCGCCGCGGGCGCCATGCCGAGCAGCTCCTCGAGGATCGGCCCCAGCTGCTTCCAGCGTTCTCGGTCCGGCAGTGACATGGCGCGCCCTCGGTTCGGGCACGGCGTGCCCATGCAGGGGTAATCGGGAAGCGCGGCCCGGCAGCGACACCCGCGCTCACCGACGCGCGAGCGCCTGCGCCTCCAGGGTCAACGGATGCCCGGCGCCCACGGTCGCGTCGAGCTGCGGTGCCGCGCGCGCCGCGAGCGCCCGCGACGCCGCCGCATCGCCGCGCGCGAGCTCGACCTGGGCCTGCAACAGCAGGCAGTGGCCGAGCCAGTAGGAGGGGTGGCCCGGCAGTGCAAACGTGCCGGCCAGCGCAACCGCCTGCGCTGCATGCGCCGCCGCGGCGGCGCCGGCGCCGGTCCCCGCCTCCGCCCGCGCCAGCAGCGCGAGGTTCGTTGCATGGGTGGGCCGACGCGCCTTCACCGCGGCATTTCGCTCGACGACCGCCGACAAGGTCCGGGTCGCTGCGGCGAAGTCCCGGCGCGCCAGTTCGAGGCGACCCGCCTCGAGCAGCAGTTCGCTTCGGGCGGGATGCTCGGCCGGGAAGTGCTGGTCGACAAAGTCGCGCGTCGCCCGCAGTGCCGCATCGGCCGCCGCCAGATGGCCGCGCTCGCGCTGCACCGCCGCCAGGCCCAGCATCGCCAGCGCTGCGATGTCGGCATCGTCTTCGTTGCGCGCCATGCCTCGGGCGCGCTCGAAGTAGTCCTGTGCGTCGTCGAGCCGGTTCAGGCTCAGCAGGCGCTGGGCATGGTTCAGGCTGGTGATGTGATCGGGCTTGCCGTCGGGGCGCAGCGCGCGGCTGATGTCGAGCGCCGCAGCGAGCAGTCGGGCGGCGGCCAGCGGATCGCCGACATCGGACTTCACCAGCGCCCAGCCCGCATCGAGCACCGCGGCATCGGCCGTGCGATCGCGGCCGAGCCGCTTCAGCAGCAAGTCGATCTCCTGGTAGGTGCTGTCGGCCCGGGCGCGCTGCCCCGCCAGGCGGTAGGCAACGGCGAGCTGCAGGCGCGGCGCGATCTGGACCGTCGGCGACGCCACCATCAGCGTGGCCGCCAGCGCGCTGGCCTCCTCGGCCGCCGCAACGCCGGCACCGATGTCGTCCTGCGTGAGCGACAGGTCGGCGCGGTACTGCAGGCACTCGACCAGCGCCGGCGCAGCGGCCTGGCCGGCGCGCAGTTCGGCAATCGACCGATCGAGCAGCCGGGCCGCGTCGTCCAGCCTCGACACGAAATGGAGCTGCTGGCCCAGCTCGCAGGCGACGCGGCGGCGCAGATCGGCGTAGCCGCCCTGCGTCGCCCGCCGATGCGCGGTCTCGGTCAGCTCGAGCGCCTTCTTCTGGCGGCCGAGCGCCGAGTAGAGCTTGGCCAGCGTGATCAGCTGCTCGACCGCGAGCCGGCTCTCGCCACGACCGAACTGCGCGGCGAACTGCCGTTCGCCGCGCGCGAGCAACTCGTCGGTCGTGAACGGTCGGCCGCTCGCGCCGGCGTCGGTCAGCACGAACTCGAGGAACTCGCGCGTCGAGCCGGCGCGGCTCGCCTCCTCCTCGGCCATCTGCCGCTGTTCGCGGGCCTCGACCATCTGCACCAGGGCCACGGCGCTGCTGGCCACGAACGCCGCGCCGACGACCGCGGCCGTGAGCACGCCCACCCGATGCCGGCGCACGAACTTGGCCGCGCGATAGACCAGCGTATCGGCGTGCGCGCTGACGGTCTGGTTGGCCAGGTGGCGCTGCAAATCGTCGGCCAGCGCGGCGACGGTCGGATAGCGCTCGCCCGGCGCCTTCTTCAGCGCCTTGGCAACGATGTTGTCGAGGTCGCCGCGCAGTGCGCGGTTCAGCCGCGCACCACATTCGGCGAGCGGCGGCGCCAACGCGGCATTGCGCGCGGCCGCGGCCGACAGCCGCTGCGGTTCGGCCGTCGCGACCGATCGCAAGCGCTCGACCGGCGTGTCGGTCTGGCGCGCGGTCGGGTGGCCGCCGCCCAGCAGCACGTACAGGAGCACGCCGAGGGCATACACGTCCGTCGCCGTGCTCACCTCGCCGCCATCGATCTGTTCCGGCGCCGCATAGTCCGGCGTGAAGGCTCGGGCGCCGACCTGCGTGAGCTGCGACGCGTCCATCGGCCCGCCATCGTCGTCGAGCAGCTTGGCAACGCCGAAGTCGAGCAGCTTGACCTGGCCCTCGCCGTTGATCAGGATGTTGCTCGGCTTCAGATCCCGGTGCAGCACCAGCTTGCTGTGCGCGTGCGCCACCGCCGCCAGCACATCGAGCACGACGCGCACCCGCGCCTGCACGCCCAGCTTCCTGCTGTCGCACCATTGATCGATGTGCTCGCCCTCGACATGCTCGAGCACCAGGTACGGCTGCCCGCACGACGTGATGCCGGCGTCGTGCAGTTGCGCGATGTTCGGGTGGCCGAGCCGGGCCAGGGCCTGGCCTTCACGGGCAAAGCGGATCGCACCGCTGCCCGCCAGCAGGGCCTGGTTCAGCAGCTTGATCGCCACACTCCCGGCGTAGCGCCCGTCGCTGCGGTGCGCGAGCCAGACCGCGCCCATCCCGCCGGCACCGAGCGGGCGGTCGAGGGTGTACGCACCCAGCGTGCGCCCGGCCAGCGTGGCGTTGTCCGCAAACGCGCCGGCGCTGGCGACCAGGAAGGCCTCGCGATCGAGGCGAGCCTGACCGGCAAGCAAGCTGCGCAGTTCGCCGGCCAGCGCGCCGTCGTCCGCCTGCATCCGTTCGAGCCGCGACGCGCGCGACTCCTCGTCGAGCTCGAGCAATTCGTCGAGCAAGGCACTGACGCGTCTCCATTGGCGCGCATCGATGCGCGCCACGCGCCTGGCGCTCGTGTCTGCCGCTGGACTTTCCGTCACGTCGCGATCTCGATGGCCGAAACATGCGACTCTGGGCGCCGCCGGCGCGCATGCCCTGTTCGGGCGTCGCCGTTCCTTGATCGATCGTCCAGCGATCCGACCCGACGCCCAGGCCCGCGCGCTTTCAGGCGCGCGGGCTCGTCGCTTCGAAGGCGCCGCGGCTACTTGGGGCTGCCCGCCAGGCTGTCGAGACCCGCGCGATACACGCCGGCGATCGCGCGCTGCATCTCCTCGCCCGATGCGCCGGGCTTGACGCCGAAGTGCGAGCTCCAGATCACCGTCGATCCGACCTTGTTCTCCCTGACTTCCAGCGTCGAGACGTAGTCGACCAGCGGCAGCGGCGACTCGATGATCCGGTACTTGTAGGTGCGCGCACCGGCGTCATGCGACACCAGTTCCTCGATGAACTTGGCGCCGTCCTTGGTGGACAGCACGCGCACGGTCCCGGCAGCGTTGCCGTGGCCCTTCGTGATCTCGGTACCGGCAAACGCCGGATGCCAGTGCTGCCAGCCGTTGAAGTCCCGGATCTGCGCCCAGGTGGCGGACGGCGTCGAGGTCAGGTCGACCTTTTCGGTCACCGAGAAGCTGTTGTCGGCGGCCAGGGTGCTGCCGGCGATGCCGGTCATCATCAGCCCGAGGCCCAGGTTGCGGATGGTCGTGTTCATGTGCGCTGTCTCTCCGAGTGGACGGCCGACATTGGCCGTTGAACTGGAGATCGCAAACCGCCGCCGATTCCCGCCACGGGACAGCACACTAGGCCGCCGCCTTGCGCCAGGCGGATGGCGGCAAGCCGAACTCGCGCTTGAAGGCCCGGCTGAAGGCAGCGTCCGTCTCGTAACCGCTGCGCTCGGCCACGCGGGCAATGGCTTCATCGCCCGAACGCAGCGCGCGCGCTGCCAATGCGAGGCGCCAGCGCATCAGGTACTGCATCGGTGACTCGCCGACGAGGGCCGCGAAGCGCTGCGCGAACAAGGAGCGCGAGAGGGCCACTTCGCGCGCCAGCGCATCGACCGTCCACGCGCGGCCGGGCTCCTCGTGCAGCAGGGCCAACGCGCGACCGATCGGCATGTCGCCCACCGCCGCAAGCCAGCCGGTGCCGCCCGGCGGCAGCATCTCGACGTAGCGGCGCAGCGCTTCCACGAACATCAGCTCCGCCAGCTTGGCGAGCGTCGATTGCGCACCCGGCCGCGACGCCGACGATTCACGCACACCGAGGCGCAGCAGTTCGCGCAGCAGGACGGCCGCCTGGCCATCGCCGATCGGAATGCGCAGAACGCGTGGCAGCGCCTCGAACAGTGGGCGGCACAGGCTGCGGCTGCACGCCAGATAGCCACACACGAAGCGCGTCGCCACGCCGCCGCCGCCGTGGCGGATCGCCACGAAATCGGGGTCGGCCGCAGCCGCAGCCGCGGCATTGATCAGGTCGTCGGCTTCGAGGGGCGCGAGGTGCAGATCGCTGCCCATCAGGTGGCGATCGTCCTGCGGAAACAGGATCAGGTCGCCGGCGGCCACATCGACGACATCACCGCCATCGGCGAGCCGGACCTGGCAGGCGCCTACGGTGAGGAAGTGGAACAGCACCACATGCTCCGCGCCGGCGAGCTGCTCCCGAATGCTCGTGCGGCCGTAACGCCCGCGCATGCACCAGGGCGCCGTGAATTCGGCATCGAGGAACACGGCGCCTTCGAGACGCACGGACTTGAGAACGCCCGACAAGGTATCCATCGGATCTTGGGTGGTCATCGCAGAGCCCGCGCCAGGAAGGGCAAGCGCGGTGAGGATACTCTGTCGCGTCGCGCGGCCCTTCGCAGTCGGCCGCGCAGGCAGACCGTCCTGATATCCTGGGTAAATCACCAAGGGAGGAGCCCGTTGCGTGACGACAAAGGGAAGTCGACTGGACACGCGTTTCATCGCGTGCCCAAGTTGCTCGAGATGAGCATTTCGCGTCGGCACGCGGGGCTGGTCATCGTGCTCGCGAGCGTCGCGAATCGATCGTTGGCGGCACAGCGAGTCATGCGCGTCGGCGTTCTGGGTGTCGACCTTTGGGATCCGCTCGATCCCGACGCAAAGGTCTTGATGAGCGAGCTTTCCAGGCGCGGATACGTTCTTGGGCGCAACCTTGTCTTTATCAGTCGCGCTTGCGGCAATGACTTGGGACAGTTGGACAAGCTGGCATCCGAGTTGGTCGCGCTCAAGGTCGACTTGATTTGGACAGTCGGGGGAACCCCTGCAGCGCTGGCTGCGAAGCGGGCGACGGTGACGATTCCCATCGTGATGTCGTCACGCGACCCGGTAGAGGACGGCTTGGTGCAAAGCCTTGACAGGCCCGGCGGCAACGTGACCGGAAGCTCGGACATCGGACAAGAGCTCATGCTCAAACGCCTTCAACTGCTGTTGGAAGCTGTCGGCGAGAGCAAGCTGGTTGGCTACCTAATTCACCCAAAGATTCTCGAGCGTCAAAGCGAGCACAAAACCATCGCCGCCATGGAGTCCATGATGCTTGCGAGGGGCGGGAAATTGATCGTTGCGGCGGTGCGAGAGGTTTCTCAGGGCGACGACATTGAGTATGGTGTGGCGTTGCTGCGGCGGCAAAAGGTTGGTGCCGCGTTGGTCAACAATTACTCGACGATCGGAGCCGATTCAGCCCGGACCGCGGATGTCTTTCTGCGTCACCACTTGCCGACCATCATGGAGCACCGCGCATACGCAGAGAGCGGAGTAATGATGACTTATTCCGAGCCCCCGGCCGCTGAAGATCTTCGGAACGCCGCGTTCATCGACCGCATTCTCCACGGGGCCAAGCCTCGCGATTTGCCCGTCGAGCGGCCAACACACTTCGAATTGTCGATCAATATGCGAACCGCTCGGACGCTTGGCATCACGATCCCTCCGACGCTGCTGGTACGCGCCGACCACCTGATTCAATAGCACTGCAACCCGGATCCATCAGCGCCGACCCGCTGGGCACCCGCATGGTTACGGCATCAGCGCGCCCGCGGCCTTGATGGCCTGGCGGATGCGACCGTAGGTGCCGCAGCGGCACATGTTCTCGATCGCATCGATGTCGGCATCGGTCGGCGTCTTGGTGCGCGTCAGCAGATCGACCGCGGCCATGATCTGGCCGGGCTGGCAGAAGCCGCATTGCGGCACGTCGATGTCGAGCCAGGCCTGCTGCACCGGATGCAACTGGTCGCCGTTCGCGAGACCCTCGATCGTGGTGACCTGCTTGCTGCGCACCGACGAGACCTTCGTGACGCAGGTCTGCACCGCCTTGCCATTGACCAGGCAGGTGCAGGCCTTGCAGACGTTCAGGCCGCAGCCGTACTTGGGGCCGGTGATGCCGAGCTTGTCGCGCAGCACCCACAGCAGGGCCATGCCGTCGGGCGCATCGACATTGACCGCCGTGCCGTTGACAGTGAAGCTTTGGTTGGGCATGGAGCGCTCCTCAGTTGAAGGCAGGGACAGCGGGCAGCTGGCCGGCCGGGGTGGGCGTGAAGACGGGCTGCGCATTGAGCGGGAAGTTGCGCGGCTTGGTGCCGGTGGCGCGCGCATACGCATTGGCGATCGCCCCCGACGGGGCCGTCATGCCGACCTCGCCCATGCCCGAGGCCGCATCGCCGACGTTGGGCATCACGATGATCTGCACGTTCTTCGGAAAGTCCCTCATCCTGGCGAACGCATACTGGTTGTAGCTGCCCTCCTGGGGCAGGCCCTCCTTGATGTTGATGCCGGTCTTGAGCACCAGCGAGATCGCCTCCGCGATGCCGCCGTGGCATTGCTGCTCGATGCCCGACGGGTTGATCGGCTTGCCGGCGTCGATGGCCATCGTCACCCGCGTCACCTTGCAATTCAGCGGGTCGCGCGCATCGAGCTCGACGATGCAGGCCGAGAAGGAGCGCGACTCCATGTGGATGCCCACGCCCTGCGCGAAGCCCGCGGGCATCGCCTTGCCCCATTGCGCCGCGCCGGCCACCCGCTGCAGCACTGCCTTGGCACGCTCCAGGCGCAGGAACTCCAGGCGGAACTGCACCGGGTCGCGGCCCAGCTTGGCCGCCATCTCGTCGACGATGATCTCCTCGACGGTGCGTGCCGGGTTGATGTGGACCGAGCGGTACGAGACGGTGTTCATCGCGATCGGCACGGGGAACAGCAGCTTCGTGCTGGCGCCGAAGTTGTACGGCGACGCGACCATGGTCTTGAAGAAGAACTCCTCGTAGCCCAGGTTGCCGACCGTCTGCGCGACCAGCGGCGGCAGCGAGCCGCCGAGCGCGGTGCCGATCTCGCCGTAGCCGTGGCGCGCATCGAGCCGCACGATGCCGATGCTCTGCTGGTAGCTGAGCACGTTGCCCGGCAGCAGCAGCGTCGACGGCAGCAGCGTCGCGCGGACCTTGTGGACCTGCGGCGGGCGCATGCGCGTGTGGCGAATGTCGTCGCTGCGGTGGTACATCAGCTTGCAGATCCTGCCTGTCTTCTTGGAGATCTGCGCCGCCACCTGCACCGGATCCCAGAACAGCCGGCGCCCGAAAGCGCCGCCGCTCGGAATGACATGCGCGGTGACCGAACCGAGCGGCAGGCCGAGGTCCAGCGCGATCGCCTGCGTCGTGACGATCGGGGTTTGCAGGCCGGCCCAGATTTCGGCGCGATCGGGGCGGGTCGCGTCGACGATCGCGCACTCGACCTCGAGCGGGCAGGCCGTCGCGGCCTTCCAGGTGAACTCGGCGTCGATCGAGATCGTGCCCGGCAGCGCCGGCACCAGCGGCGGTATCGCAGCGCGCAGCTTGTCCCGGATGGTCGCGTCGGACTCGCCCTTGAGCGGGCCGTCGCCCCAGGTGATGTCGAGCGCGAGACAGGCATCCCAGCACTGGCCGAAGGTCTCGGCCATCACCGCCACGCCGGGCGGAATGCCGACGACCGTGCCGCCGCCCGGGATGGTCTCGACCGCGATCACGCCGGGCAGCGCCAGCACCGCGGAGCGGTTGTTGACGCTGACCACCGTGCCGCGGATTTGCGAGGGCATGCGGCACATCGTGGGCACCGCGCCCGGCACGTTCTGGTCCATCGTGAACTTCTTCTTGCCGGTCACGATGTCGCGCGCGTCGAGCTTGCCGTAGCGCTTGCCGATGACCTGGTACTGCGCCGGATCCTTGGGCGCGCCGGCCTGCGGCGGCAAGCCGGCCTTGGCCCGCGCCGCGAGCACCATCGCCGGCAGCAAGGGTTCGAAGGCGCGGACCGTGCAGGACCCGCCGGTGATCTGGTTGTAGAGCAGTTCCGGCTGGGCATCGGCCGACTTGACCCTGACCATCGAGAGCGGCACACCGGCTTCCTCGGCGATCATCATCGCCAACGCAGTGGCCACGCCGGTGCCCGACTCGAGGCGCGGCAGCTCCATCGTGTAGACGCCGCCCGAGTCGATCGACAGGTGGACCAGCGGCATCGTCGGCGCGCTCACCTGCACGATCGAGTCGCCGACGTCGTAGTTGTCGACCGTGTCGGGCGGTGTCAGCGGGAGCGGAAGCGCCTCGGCCCTCGACGGCGTGACGCCCAGCCCCACCGCGGCGGTCACCGCCGGCGCGGAAGCCGCATAGGCGAGCAGGCGCCGGCGGTTGAGCGGCAGCGATTGCGGTTCCTGCGCATCGCTGCGGGCGTTCGCGAGCGTGAAGTCCGGATCTCTCATCGTTGTCTCCTTTTTGGGTGGGCCGCGCGATCGTGCCGTCGGTGCCGGGCCGAAGTTGTCGTTGCGACGACATCTCTGACTAGTGTTTCCGAGTGCATCCGCCCGCGCTGCGCCCGCGTAGGCTCGCGAGCGAGGGACACAGAATCCCCGCGAGGAGACATCGCCATGCAGACCCTGCAGACCATGCTTCGCGGCAGCCTCTGGGCCGCTGCGCTGAGCGCCGACGAACTCGATCAGGTCGCCCGCGAGTCCTTCGAGCGGCGGCTCGGGGTGGGCGGCTACGCGGTGCGATGCGGCGAGCCGGCCGAACACTGGATCGGCGTGATCGATGGCCTGATCAAGATGTCGGTCTCGCAGTCCGACGGCCGGCATTCCACCTTCACCGGCGTGACCACGGGCGGCTGGGCCGGCGAAGGCTCGCTGCTGAAGGCCGGGCGCTGGCGCTACGACGCGGTGGCCGTGCGCGAGACGCGCCTGGCCTGCGTGCCACGCCGCAGTTTCGAGCGCCTGGTCTCGACGAATCTGGCTTTCAACCGTTTCCTGCTGTCACAGCTGAATGCGCGCCTGAGCCTGTTCATCGGTCTGGTCGAATTCGACCGCCTGCTCGGGCCGGACGCCCGCGTCGCGCGCTGCCTGGCCAGCCTGTTCGACCCCGATCTCTATCCACAGGCCGGCAACTTCGTGCAGCTCAGCCAGGAGGAGATCGGCCTGCTGTCGGCGGTCTCGCGGCAGCGCACCAACGAATCGCTGCACGGGCTCGAGCGGGCTGGCCTGCTGCGCATCGAGTTCGGGGGCGTCACGGTGCTCGATCTGGCCGGGCTTCGCGGCTATTGCGGTTCGCCCGAGACGCGATCGGCGAGCAGCGCGCGCGCGCCGGCAGCGTCCGGGGACTACGCCGCACTCGGCAAGTCATAGCGGCAGCCGCTGCACGCGCCCGTTCATCCGAGGTCGTACAAGTCCCGAACGCCGTCGATGGCCTTGCGATGCACGGGCGTGGGGGCCGGCATGCTGACATCCCAGTTCCGGCCCATGCCGTCGCGGATGTGGCCTTCGATGAAGGGCGGCATGACACGCGATGCGCTGAGGGCCACCTCGATCGCGTCGGCCACCAGCAGCGCCAATTCGCCTCTGGACTTTGTCTGCTTGGTCAACGGTGCCTCGCATGGTGAAGCCTGGAAGGTTGTCGCAAGCAGTATGGCGAGCTCGGCCGGCGCGATCGATCCCTATCTCCCGGTTTCCGCGGCACCGGAAGTGGGCCGGCGGCTACCCAACGCGCTTGGGGTCTCCGACGAGCGTGCGGCCGCCGACGCTGTCGCCGCCAAGAAGCCCGCCAAACCGGGCGCCCAGTCGGGGCCGAAGCCCGCCCCGGCGCCCGCCTCGCAGTGAGAGCTGCTTGCGGCAAATCTTGCCGGCGACCCGCGCGCTAGCTGCGCCGGCCACGCCTTCGCGCGACGATGCCCGCGACACCCAGCCCGGCCAGCATCAAGGCATACGAGCCGGGCTCTGGAATCGGGCTGGTCGTCGGCGTATTCGCGACGAAGAAGGTCTCGAACCCTCCGGTCGCGTTCGTCGCCTGCGCCGACAGACCGATGCGCAGGTCGACGCTGAAGAGCGCCTGCAGCGTCGCCGCGTCCGGCGCACTGAGTGCGAAGACGAAGCCGGAGTTGCCCGCGCCGGTCAGCGTGTTGGCAAACGAGTAGCTTTGCGGGGTCGACGCGGTGAAGACCAGATTGCCGGAGCCGTCGTACACGCCGAGCGTCAGGCTGGTCAGCTGGATGCTGTTGGCACTGTTGCCGGGTTCGAGCGCATTGAAAACGACCCGCAGGTCAGCCGCCGACATCACGCCGAGTTCGGCGAAGGTCCGCGTCCGGGTCTGCGACGCGCCGCTCTTGAAGTCACCTGACTTGACGTCGCCGGTTCCGTTCCACGCCACGCTGCCGGATTCGCTGGTTGAGTCTCCCGGGCTCTGGATCGTCAGGACGGTGTTGACTGCGCCCAGGCCGGTGCCTTGAAAGTCCTCCGGTCCGGAGAGCACGAGCTGAGCATGAGCGGCGCCGGCGCACATCGCGATCGCGGCAGCCAAGTGGTGAGGGCACGGCTTCTTCACTGATCTTCTCCTCGGTTGTTGATGTGTCCCAGTGCCGCCGTCGGTTCGAGCTGCCAACGGCGCGCTCTCCAGGGCAAGGCGTGTGCCTGAGCGTCGCCCGCCTGCAGCGCGACACGCGATCAGTGGGTCGCCGAGTTCGCCGGCGCGGCGTCGCAACTGCGGCCGCAGTCAGTGCCGGTGCCGCCACCATGCGGCGTTGATCAGTTCGTTCGCGGCCGCGGCGCGCTCGGCGCGGCCGGCACCCGCCGATGCGGCCAGCGTGTCGGGAGCGACCCGCCACGGCAGATCGAACGGCTCCAGCGCGGCGAAGAGGCACTCCAGCACCCGCGGCAGCTCGTCACCCTCGTCGAGCGACAGCCAGGCCAGCGCCGTGCGGGGTGGCAGGCGTTGCAGCTGGCGCGTCAAGGCGGCGGTCTTGCCGAACCGGCCGGCGCGCTGATGAGCGTGAGCCGCTGCGTGGCGAGTGCGTCGCGCACGGCCAGGTCGAGCGCAGGTCGCTCGATCTGGGCGCCGCGCTGGCGTGGCGGCTGGATCTTCGTGCGGGGGAAGGTCATCGTGGATCGCGCATCGGCAGCCGCCGATTGTGCCGGCCGCGCTGCATGGAGGGGTCCGGCAACACCTCATTACGAAGCTGCCGCGGCGACCGTCAACGACGGTTCCGACCTCGCGTTGATGGAAGGACGCAACGCCATTCGCGTGCGGTAAAGGAGTCCCGTCATGCTGCTTCGTACCTTCCTGGCCACCCTCGCTGCCGGCACCGCGCTCTTCGGCGCGACGGCGGCACACGCGGGAACCCATTGGTCTGTCGGCATCAACTTGCCAGTCCCTGGACTCGTGGTGTCGAACGGCGGCTACTACGCCGAGCCGGCGCCGGTCTACTACGCCCCGGTGCCCCGCTATGTCGCGCCCGAGCCCTACTATGACGAGGCACCTCGCGTCTACGCGCCCCCGCGGGTGGTCTATTCGACGCCCGAAGTCGTCTATCGGGACACCTATCGGGGTTGGAACGGCGACCGATACTCCCGCTGGGAGCGTCACCGCGAGTTCGAGCGCGCGCGATGGGAGCATGAACGTCGCGAGCACCGCCGGGGCGACGACGACGGCCATCGTTGGCACCGGGATTGATGGGCCGATGAGCGACCTTCCCGTGGCTTGACTCGAAGCGCCGCAGACGCGGCGCTTCTTCTTTGCACGCTGCCTGGAGCTAGGCGAGCAACGTCCGAAGCCGGCGCTGCACGCGGATGATTTCGACCATCTGGTTGTCGACGAGACCGTGAAGGTCGGCGCCGACGGTCCCCTGGTGGGGAGCCTTCAGGGTCAGATGCATCTCCACCGCCTCGCAAGCCGCAGCGAGCCGCAGAGCACCGATTTGTCCGGCAGCGCTCTTGAGCTTGTGCGCTGCGAAGAGGAGTCGTTGGGCGCCGCCGGGATGCCGCAGGTCGACCTCAATGGATTCCAGGGTCGGCTCCAGCGAGTCCCGGAACATCGCGAGGACCTCGCGAACGACGCCGTTGGCGCCGGTGGGGTCCAACTCGCCAATGACGGACAGCGTCGTGACGTCGAAGGCCTCTCCGAGCTCGGCCTGGCTCCATGCGCCATCGAGACTGTGGCGCACCGTATTCAACGAGCCCGGAAAGGTCCGCGGAGATTTCCAGGCTGACATCGTTCGCAGTGTCGGGCACCCAGCTGACGAGCATCCATCGAACTGACCCGGTTTCCCGCCACCTGCTACCGGTTGTGTCACGCCGACCTCAGGGACCTCGTCTCCACGCCTCTCGGCAAAGCTTCTTCACGTCCTCGCCTCACCCTGACGCTCATGCCTTGTCGACCGTCGCTGCGACTTCTCCGGCCAGCATGTCAGGAAGTCGCACGGCGTTGGGCATGGAAGACCGCTGCAGCAGCTGGCCATGTCCACTGCCGACAAGGCGTCGCACGGGACGGCGCCACACCCGGCATCGCAGGGAATGCACGCCAGCGCGTCACAGAACCCTCGTTGCCGCTGGATGCGTCCCGCCGTCGGTGTCGCGCCATCGCGGTATCGGTGATAGACGTCGCGGCACCGCTCGAACCGCCCGAAGAGCAGTCCCATTCCAGCGCGGACACCTCGCCATCGAATCGCTCGGAACCCCAGCCGAGAGCAGCTTGCGTTGCCCGTGTGGCATGCGTATGCGCACCGAAAGCCCTTGTAGGGCGACACGAATCGCTGGTACACAGCGATCGCTTGAAGAAGCAGGTCCCTGACGAATGCGTGCACGCGAGCAAGGTACCGGTCGCCTCCGCACCTGGCAATGCGCATGGGCAATCGGGGGTACCGACGTTCGCTGTTGCGCTGCGGTTCTCGACCAGTGAACGCCGGGCACGTTTGCGGGCCGGCCCTGGCGGCGGCACACTACGGCCAGAGAAAAGGGGGCCCCCATGAACGAACTCGAGACAGCGCTTGACGACCTGGACGGCCTGTACGAGGCCTCTTGCGCCCTGTCGGACGCACAGCGCGCGAGCCCGCTGGCGAGCCAGGCCAAACTCCGGAAGAAACTGCGGCAGGATCTGGCAGCCGGGGCCGAAGCCTACGTGTCCACCCTCATCGCGACGTCTCGAGGCGAACTCGACCCGAAGCGAATCAGGAAGTGCCGCGCCGCCGCCGCCCGAATGATGCCGACCGCCGTGGCGAGCCAGAAGCGCCTTGCGTCGCTGGTCGAAGAACGGCGCATCCCGAACCCCGAATTCCGGCAGGACCTGCAGCAACTCCTCAGCCTCTCTCTGCATTGCCGCGCCGCCCTCGCGGCGTTGGCGCCGACGGTCGACCGGCGCGCCGCCGAGGCGCTCGGCAACAAGGTGCTCGTCGAGCTTCGTGAGGCGACCCTCCTCTATGTCTCGACCGCCCGGGCAGCGGACGATGGAGGCACTGAAAAGGCGCGGGCAGTGGTGGTGGAACACCTCAAGAAAACCGAAGGCCACGCCGGTGAATTCGTTGCCCTGGCGCCCGGGTCCGCTGATGACGCGCCGTCGCTGGGCGCCGCGCTCTCGAACGACGTGGTCGAGATGCTCCACAAGACTTCGCTCGGCTGGAGCGCGACGGCCACGCCGTCGACATCCGAAGCGGCGACATAGAGTCGGCGTGTTTGGAGGGGTCCAAGTAAGGAGGGGCGACAGGACCTGCCGATTTCGCGGGGTGACGACTCGGGCTCTTCAAGGACGACGGCCCCTGGCTTGAGCCGCCCTCAGTTCCTTCGAGTTCAGCACGTACGCCGCGTTGCCGACCAATCGCTTGACGGCCAGGTCGATGAACGCGCGTGCCCGTGCCGGCTGCGAGTTGCGGCTCCCGAAGTACACGAAGTAGCTCGACCGCTCCGGCATGTGATCGACCAGCAGAGGCACGAGCTGCCCCGAACGGATGTACGGTGCGGCCGACACGCCGGCCAACTGCCCGATCACCTGTCCCGCCACCACCGCGTGAAGTTCCAGGATCTCGTCGTTGGTGCAGATCGCCGGGACGACCGCCTGTTCGACCACATCGTCGCCCACCTTCACGCGCCACGGCACGACCGCGCCCGTCCCTGGGTGCCGGTACACGCTGCAGCGGTGTGACTGCAAGGCAGCCAGGTTGTCCGGCCGGCCGTTCCTTTCGAGATAGGCCGGCGACGCGCAGATGATCAGCTGAACCGGGAACAGGCGCCGCGCGATGACACCCTCGTGCGGCGACTGTCCCAGCCGGAACCCCACATCGACGCGGTCTTCGACCCAGTTGCCGACGCGGTCCTCCAACTGCACGTCGGGCACGATGCCGGGGTACTGCTGACAGAACTCTTCGAGCAACCTCCAGAGCACGGGCTGGAACGTCGTCCGCGGGCCGACGATGCGCAGCGGTCCCGCGATCTCGTCCTTCGCGCGCTTCGCGGTCCGCAAGGCCCGCTGCAGGCCGAGCAGCGCCGGCTGAGCCTCCTCCAGGAACTGCCGGCCTTCGTCGGTCAGCGACATCACACGCGTCGTGCGGTGAAACAGCCGCACATCCAGATGCTGCTCCAGCTGCGCCAGGGCCTGGCTGGCCGCCTGCGGACTGATGTGCAGCGCCTCTGCGGCCCTGCGCAGGCTGCCCAGCTCGGCCGCCCTGACGAAGAGGGAGATGGAACGCAGTTCGTTGATGGCCATGGCGCTTCTCTTTCGACCGATCCCTTTCCGACCGATTGTCGGCTCTGGGTTGTCAATCCATCAAGCATCGACGGGCTACTCATGTGCCAATCGAACTCCTAGAGTGGCGGGATGCGTGTGTCACCGAAGGAGACCCCGATGAAGCAACTCGCTGCCGCCGCGCTGGCCCTGTCGATGCTGCCGCCCGTGGTCGCGGCCGAGCCCGAGCTGCAGATCTCGCGGGCCGGTTCGCGATCGGCGACCACTGCGCCGGCGCAGAACTTCACCGGCAGCGTCCGGGTCGAGATGCTCTACACACCGGCCGGACCCGAGCGCACGTCCGCAGGCACGGTCTCCTTCTCGCCCGGCGCACGCACGGCATGGCACACCCATCCGCTCGGCCAGACCTTGATCGTCACGGCAGGCGTGGGCCGCGTGCAGCGCTGGGGCGGTCCGATCGAAGAGATCGGGGCCGGCGACGTCGTGCACATCCCGCCGGGGGTCAAGCACTGGCACGGCGCCGCACCCGGCAGCGCGATGACGCACATCGCCATCACCGAGGCCCTGGACGGCAAGGCGGTGGACTGGCTGGAGCAGGTGCCCGACGCGCACTACGGCGCGTCGCAGCCCGCTGCGGCGGCAGCGTCTGCGCAGCCCTCGCAAGCGCAACGCCTGATGGGCGATGTCGCGCCGAAGCTGGCGCAGCTGACCGACGACGTGTTGTTCGGTGATGTGTGGGCACGGCCCGGGCTCTCGCCACGCGACCGGAGCCTCGTCACGGTGAGCGCGTTGATCGCGATGAACCGGCCCGACCAGCTGCGCTCGCACATGGCACGCGCTCGCGACAACGGCGTGTCGAAGGACGAGCTGGTCGAGACGCTGACCCACCTCGCGTTCTATGCCGGCTGGCCCAACGCCGTCACGGCGGCCGGTGTGGCGCGCGAGGTGTTCGCGAACAAGCCGTGATGACCCACTTGAGGAACTCGACATGCAGCACGTGACATTGAACAACGGCATCCGGATGCCGATCGCCGGCTTCGGCGTGTTCCAGATTGCCGACCCCAACGAGTGCGAGCGCAGCGTCGTCGACGCCATCGAAACCGGTTACCGGCTGATCGACACGGCCGCCTCGTACATGAACGAGGAGGCCGTGGGCCGGGGCCTGCGACGCAGCGGCGTGGCGCGCGAGGAGCTGTTCGTCACGACCAAGCTGTGGGTGCAGGACACCGGCTACGAGCGCACCCGCGACGCCATCGACAAGTCGCTGCGCCGCCTGCAGCTCGACTACCTTGACCTGTACCTGATCCACCAGCCGTTCGGCGACGTGCACGGCTCGTGGCGCGCGATGGAAGCGGCCTACGAGGCGGGCAAGCTGCGCGCGATCGGCCTCAGCAACTTCCACCCGGACCGGCTGATGGACATCAAGGCCTTCAACGACGTGGCACCGGCGGTGAACCAGGTCGAAGTGAACCCGTTCCAGCAGCAGGCCGAGAGCGTGGCGTTCATGCGCGACAACGGCGTGCAGCCCGAGGCCTGGGCGCCGTTCGCCGAGGGGCGCAACAACCTCTTCCACAACGAGGCCCTCGTGGCCATCGGCGCCCGGTACGGCAAATCGGTCGGGCAGGTCGTGCTGCGCTGGCTCGTCCAGCGCGATGTCGTCGTGCTGGCGAAGTCGGTGCGCAAGGAGCGGATGGCGGAGAACCTGAACATCTTCGACTTCCAGCTCGACGGCGCGGACATGGCGCGCATCGCGACGCTCGAGACCGGCACGAGCAGCTTCTTCTCGCACCGCGATCCGGCGATCGTCAAGTGGATGAGCGAGCGGCGGCTCGACGTCTGATGAAAGTTCGTTCGCTTGCTGTCGCGCTGGCCGTCGTGTCCCTCGTGGGCACCGCCCACGCGGCCGACGACGCCAAGGCGCGCCCGGCTCCGTTGATGATCCAGGCGCAGGGCAGCTTCGCCGTCGGCGGCACGGTCACCCGCGACCCACTGGGCCAGACCTTGCACGGCGACCACGCGCGGGTCTTCTATCAGGTCCCGGCGAACGCCCGCAAGCTGCCGCTCGTGATGTGGCACGGCTTCGGGCAGTTCGGCAAGACCTGGGAGACCACCGCCGATGGTCGCGAGGGCTACCAGACCCTCTTCCTGCGCCGCCGCTTCCCGGTCTACCTGGTCGATCAGCCGCGGCGCGGCGGCGCCGCGCGCAGCACGGTCGCCGCGACCGTCAATGCGGCACCGGACGAGCAACGCTGGTTCAACATGTTCCGCCTGGGCCGCTGGCCCGAGTTCTTTCCGGGGGTGCAGTTCTCGCGCGAGCCCGAGGCACTGAACCAGTACTTCCGCCAGATGGTTCCGGACACCGGACCGCTCGACGCGAAGGTGGTCACCGACGGCGTCTCGGCGCTGTTCGACCGCATCGGCCCCGCGGTGCTCGTCACGCACTCGCACAGCGGCGGATTGGGTTGGACCGTCGCGATGAAGAACCCCAACGTGCGGGCGATCGTCAGCTACGAACCGGGCAGCAACTTCGTCTTTCCGGAAGGCGAGGTGCCGCCGCCGATGCCGAGTGCCGCCGGCCCGCTCGAAGCCGTCGCGGTGCCGATCGCGCAGTTCCTCAAGCTGACGCGGATTCCGATCGTCGTCTACTACGGCGACAACATTCCCGACGAGCCCTCCGGGAACTTCGGCGAGGACAACTGGCGAGTGCGCCTGGCCATGGCCAGGCTCTGGACCGAGGCCATCAACCGGCACGGCGGCGACGCGACGCTGGTACACCTTCCCGAGATCGGCATCCGGGGCAACACGCACTTTCCGTTCTCCGACGTCAACAACGTGGAGATCGCCGACCTGATGTCCGACTTCCTCGCGCGAAAGAAGCTCGACTGAACGTTCTCGGCGACACTGCGAACCTGATGAGCAGCGAGCGAGGACGACATGGCTGACGTTCGATCGATGTGCGCGATCGGCCTGAGCGGTCAACTGGGGTTGAACGGGCACCTGCCGTGGGAGGGCGACCGCCGCCCCGAATTCGAGGCCGATGTGGCGCGGTTCTTCGACATGACCCGCGGCCACGTGCTGATGGCCGGCCCGCGCACCATCGGCGCGGTGCCGCAGTTCGCGCACGCGGACCGCACGCTGGTCACGCTGCGCTCGGGCGACGACCCGCAGGCGATGCTCGACCGCTTTCCCGGTCGCGTCGTCTACATCGGCGGCGGCCCGCCGGTGTGGGACGTCTACGCCCGCTTCATCCGCCACTGGGACATCACGCGGCTACCGTACGACGGCCCGGCCGATCGCTGGTTCGACCCGCGCTGGCTGCAGACCGGCGCGCAGGTCCGGTCGCGCTGAGCTGCTCACGACCTGCGTGTCAAGCCAGGTTGCCTTGGCACAGGTACTTGGTGTGCATGTAGTCGTCGAGCCCGTAGCGCGAGCCCTCGCGGCCGTAGCCGGATTCCTTCACGCCGCCGAACGGCGCGGCTTCCGAAGCGAGCGCGCCTTCGTTGATGCCGACGATGCCGCATTCGAGCGCGTCCGCAACGCGCCAGATGCGCGAAACGTCTTGCGAATAGAAGTAGCCGGCCAGGCCGAACGGTGTGTCGTTGGCCGCCTTGACGACCTCGGCTTCGGTCTCGAAGCGCGTCACCGGCACGACCGGGCCGAAGGTCTCCTCGCACGAGCAGGCCATGGCCGCGTCGGCGTTCACGATCACGGTCGGGGCGTAGTAGTTCGGGCCGGCGCAGCGCGCCGAGTGCAGGCGCTCGCCGCCGACGACGACCCGCGCGCCGCGGGCCACCGCGTCCTGCACGTGGCGCTCGATCTTCTCGATCGCGCGCGCATTGATCATCGGCCCGATCTGCGCGTCGGGCTCGGTGGCCGGGCCGACCTTCAGCGCGCCGACGCGAGCGGCCAGCTTGCCGACGAAGCGATCGTGCACTGAATCCTGCACGAACACGCGGTTCGGGCAGACGCAGGTCTGGCCGCCGTTGCGGAACTTGGCGGCCATCAGGCCCTCGACCGCGGCGTCGATGTCGGCGTCGTCGAACACGATGAAGGGTGCGTTGCCGCCGAGCTCGAGCGAGAGCTTCTTCAGCGTGCCGGCCGATTCGCGCGCGAGGTGCTTGCCGACCGGCGTCGAGCCGGTGAAGCTGATCTTGCGCACGCGCGCATCCGCGAGCCACACGTCGACGACCTCGGGCGTGCGCTCGCGCGATGCGGTCACAATGTTCAGCACGCCGGGCGGCACGCCGGCTTCTTCGGCCAGGCGCACCAGCGCCAGCGAGGTCAGCGGCGTGTCCTCGGCCGGCTTGGCGACGACGCTGCAGCCGGCGGCCAGCGCCGGCGCGATCTTGCGCGCGATCATCGCGGCCGGGAAGTTCCACGGCGTGATCACCGCGACCACACCGACCGGCTCCTTCACGACCATCATGCGGCGCCCGCGCACCGCGGCCGGGATGATGTCGCCGCAGGCTCGCGTCGCCTCCTCGGCGAACCACTCGACGTAGCTCGCCGCGTACAGCACCTCGCCCTTGCCTTCGGCCAGCGGCTTGCCCTGCTCGCGCGAGATCAGCCGGCCCAGGTCTTCCTGGTGTTCGAGGATCAGCGCGTGCCAGCGCTTCAGCAGCTGTGCGCGCTCCTTCGCGGGCCGGGCCCGCCAGCCCGGGAACGCCGCGTGCGCGGCCTCCACGGCCGTCAGCGCATCGGCGGCACCGCTGTCGGGCACCTGCGCGAACACGGTGTCGGTGGCCGGGTCGGTGACGTCGAGGCGACGGCCTTCGATCGCATCGGACCAGCGCGCGTTGATGAAGTTCTGCTGGCGTTGCAGCGCGGGGTGAGCGAGGGTCAGCGGCATGGCGATGAGACTGAAGGAAGAGTGGGGGTTCAGGCCGCGGCGACGCGCTGGGCGATCGCCTGGCCGAGTTCGGTGGTCGACGCCTTGCCGCCCAGGTCACCGGTGCGCGGGCCTTCGACCAGCACGCGCTCGATCGCCTGCACGATCGCGTCGTGCGCGGCGCGGCCGGCGCCGGTGCCGTGAGTCAGGAACTCGAGCATCAGCGCGCCCGACCAGACCATCGCGATCGGGTTCGCGATGTTCTTGCCGGCGATGTCGGGCGCCGAGCCGTGCACCGGCTCGAACAGCGACGGGAACTTGCGCTCCGGGTTCAGGCTCGCCGAGGGCGCGAGGCCGATCGTGCCGGTGGTCGCCGGCCCGAGGTCGGACAGGATGTCGCCGAACAGGTTGCTGGCCACCACCACGTCGAAGCGGTCCGGTTGCAGCACGAAGCGCGCGCTCAGGATGTCGATGTGCTGCTTGTCGGTCGTCACTTCGGGATAGTGCTTCGCCATCGCATCGGCGCGCGTGTCCCACCACGGCATGCTGATCGCGATGCCGTTCGACTTGGTCGCGACCGTGACGTGCTTGCGCGCGCGGCGCTGCGCCAGCTCGAACGCGTACTTCAGCACGCGGTCGGTGCCATGGCGCGAGAACACCGACTCCTGGATCACGATCTCGCGTTCGGTGCCGGGGTACATCACGCCACCGAGCGAGGTGTACTCGCCCTCGGTGTTCTCGCGCACGACGACATAGTCGATCTCGCCGGGTTGGCGGTTGGCGAGCGGGCACGGCACGCCCTCGAACAGGCGCACCGGGCGCAGGTTGATGTACTGGTCGAACTCGCGCCGGAACTTGATCAGCGAGCCCCACAGCGAGATGTGGTCCGGCACGGTCGCGGGCCAGCCGACGGCGCCGAAATAGACGGCGTCCATGCTCTCGAGCTGCGCCTTCCAGTCGTCCGGCATCATCTGGCCGTGGGCCGCGTAGTAGTCGCAGCTGGCCCATTCGATGTGCGTGAACTGCAGCGACAGATCGAAGCGCCTGGCCGCGGCTTCGAGCACGCGCAGGCCTTCGGGGATCACTTCCTTGCCGATGCCGTCGCCGGGGATCACGGCGATCTTGTAGGTCTGTGTCATGGGGTCTCCAGTCCGGGAAGAAATCAGGCCGCGATGGCGGCAGGCACGTCGTCCAGCCAGCCGCGTTGCAGCTTGGGCACCGAGCGTGCCAGCAGCTCGTAGTACGGGTGCTGCGGGCCGCGCTCGAAGTCGGCCCGCGCCACCTGCGCCAGCTTGCGGCCGTGCTGCATCACGACGATCTCGTCGCAGACCGAGCGCACCGTGTGCAGGTCGTGGCTGATGAAAAGATACGACACGCCGAGCTCGCGCCGCAGCTGCGCCATCAGGTCGAGCACCGCGGAGGCAACCACGGTGTCGAGCGCGGAGGTGACCTCGTCGCACAGGATCAGGTCGGGCTCGGCCGCGAGCGCGCGAGCGAGATTCACGCGCTGCTTCTGCCCGCCCGAGAGGCCGCCGGGCAGGCGCTGTGCCACCGCGGCCGGAAGCTGCACCAGGTCGAGCAGCTGCGTGATGCGCGCCTGCAGCGCGGCGCCGCGCAGGCCCTTGTAGAACTGCAGGGGCCGGGCGAGGATGCGCTCGATCGTCTGCGACGGGTTGAGCGCCGTGTCGGCCATCTGGAACACGATCTGGATGCGGCGCAGATCGTCCTTCGGGCGCTCGTTCAGCGTCGCGCCGAGCTCGCGGCCGTCGAACACGATGTCGCCGCGGCACGGCGCGATCAGGCCGGCGATCGCACGCGCCAGCGTGGTCTTGCCCGAGCCCGATTCGCCGATCACGCCGACGGCCTGGCCGCGGTAGAGCTTGAGGTCGATGTCCTGCAGGATCAGTGTCGCCGGTTGGCCGTCGCTGCCCTTGGCACCGTAGCCGGCCGACAACCCGGTCACCTCGAGCAGCGGGCGTGCGTCGATCGCGCTCGAGGCCTGACCGGCGTCGCGCATCTTCGGCAGCGCGGCGGCCAGCAGGCTGCGCGTGTAGTCGTTGGCCGGGGCCTCGATGATCTGCTCGGTGCTGCCGATCTCGCGCATCGCGCCGTCGCGCAGCACCAGGATGTGGTCGGCCATCTGCGCGACGACGGCGAGGTCGTGGCTCACGTAGACCGCGGTCGCGCGGCGCTCGCGCACGACGCGGCGGAACGCGCGCAGCACCTCGATCTGCGTGGTCACGTCGAGCGCCGTCGTCGGCTCGTCGAGGATCACGAGCTCGGGGTCGGTGATCAGCGCCATCGCCGCCATCAGCCGCTGCAACTGCCCGCCCGAGACCTGGTGCGGGTAGCGCGAACCGATGCGCTGCGGGTCGGGCAACGCGAGCTCGCGAAACAGCGCGACCGCCTTCGCCTCGGCGTCGGCGCGCGACATCAGGCCGTGGATGCGCGCCGGCTCGACGACCTGGTCCATGATCGAGCGCGACGGGTTGAACGAGGCCGCCGCGCTTTGCGCGATGTAGGTCACGGTGCGCCCGCGCAGCGCGCGTTGCTGCGCCGGCGACAGCGCCAGCACGTCGACCTCGCCGATCCGGATGCTGCCGCCCGCGATGCGGCAGCCGTCGCGCGCGTAGCCCATCAGCGCCAGCGCGGTGGTGGTCTTGCCCGAGCCCGACTCGCCGATCAGCGCCAGCACCTCGCCGGGCGCGATCCTGAAGTTGAGGTCCTTGACGATGGCCTGCTCGGCGCCGCCCCGTGCGCCCGCGACGATGTTCAGCTGGCTGACCGTGACGACCGCGCCCATCAGTGCGCTCCGCGGGCCGAGCGGCCGGGCAGGTTGTCGATCAGCAGGTTGACGGCGATCGTCAGGCTCGCGATCGCCAGCGCCGGCATGATGATCGCCGCGCTTCCGAGCGGCAGTGCGCCGATGTTCTCGCGCACCAGCGAACCCCAGTCCGCGGCGGGCGGCTGCACGCCCAGGCCGAGAAAACTCAGCGACGCAAGCAGCAGCACGACGTAGACGAAACGCAGGCCCAGGTCGGCCAGCATCGGGCCGACGATGTTGGGCAGGATCTCGTGCAGCATGATGTACAGGCGCCCTTCTCCGCGCGTGCGCGCGACTGTCACGTAATCCATCGCGTCGATGTTGACGGCCAGCGAACGCGCGATGCGGTAGGCACCTGGCAGGTAGATGATGGCCGCCGTCAGGATCAGCGTCGGCATCGACGAGCCGAAGGCCGCGACCATGATGAGCGCGAACATCTTGCCGGGCACCGAGGTCAGCGTGTCGATCGCGCGGCTCAGCAGCGCGTCGAGCCAGCGCCCGCTGGCCGCCGCAAGCAGCGCCAGCAAGGTGCCGCAGCCGCTGGCGAGCAAGGTCGCGGTCAGCGCCACGCCCACCGTGTAGCGCGTTCCCTGCACGACGCGCGCGAGCACGTCGCGGCCGAGGAAATCGGTACCGAACCAGTGGGCGGTGCTGATCGGCGCGAACACCGCCGCCTCGCCCATGCTGCTGCCGCCCTGGCTCATCAGGCTCGGGCCGATCAGCGCCGCGATGAGCCAGAACAGCAGCACCGCCCCGCTCAGCAGCGCGACCGGGTTGAACGCGCGGCGGGCGCGGCGCGGCTTGACGGGGAGGGTCAGCGTGGAGTCGTTCATCGCAGTGCTCGCGTTCAACGGTAACGCAGGCGCGGGTTCGCGACGATGCTGACGATGTCGGCCAGCGTCACGAGCGCCAGGTACGCGGCGCAGAACAGCATCGCGCAGGTCTGCACCAGCGGCATGTCGCGCTGGGTCACGCCATCGAC
The DNA here is from genome assembly GCF_056400745.1 of Rhizobacter sp. P5_A1. Lineage (NCBI taxonomy): Bacteria > Pseudomonadati > Pseudomonadota > Betaproteobacteria > Burkholderiales > Sphaerotilaceae > Rhizobacter > Rhizobacter sp. P5_A1. The sequence goes on along the minus strand of NZ_JBFUKR010000003.1, from coordinate 101,939 downwards.
CATCAGGCTGGCCACGCCGGGGTAGTTGAAGATGGTCTCGACGATGATCACCCCGCCGAGCAGATACGACAGCGTCATCGCCACCGCATTGGCGATCGGCCCGACCGCGTTCGGCAGCGCGTGCGCGAGCACCATGCGCATCGGTGTGGCGCCCTTCAGCAGCACCATCTCGATGTAGGGCGCCTTGAGCTGGTCGATCACCGCGGCGCGCGTCATGCGCATCATCTGCGCCACCATCACGCAGCACAGCGTCATCACCGGCATCGCGAACGAGCGCAGCATCTTCACCGGCGAGTCGAAGCTCACGCCGTACGACAGCGCCGGCAGCCAGTGCAGTTCGACCGCGAACACCAGCACCGCGAGCGTGGCGACGAGGAACTCGGGCACCGAGACCACCGCGACCGCGCCGCCGCTGACGATGCGGTCGAACACCGAGCCGCGGTACATCGCGGCGAGGATGCCCAGCACCAGTGCCAATGGCACCGCGACGACGATCGTGATGGCCGCGAGCAAGAGCGAGTTGGGCAAGCGGCTCGCGAGCATGTCGGCAACCGGCGTGTGCGTGACGATCGAATCGCCGGGCTTGCCGGCGAGCAGGCCGGAGAGCCAGCGCCCATAGCGCACCGGCGCGGGCACGTCCAGCCCCATCTGATGGCGCAGTGCGGCCAGGGTCTCCGGCGTGGCCTCCTGCCCGAGCTGCGCCTGAGCCGCGTCGCCGGGCAGCACCGCGGTGATGGCGAACACCATCGCCGACACCACCAGCAGCGACAGCAGCGCGAGCATCACGCGCTGGAGCGTCAGTCGCAGGATGAGCAGGTTCATCGCGCTCGGCGTTCGATGGCGTCAGCCGCTCAGGCGTCGAGCCAGACGTGCTCGGCGAACGAGTAGCCCATCAGCCCGCCGAGCGGGATCGGCGACAGGCCCTTGAGCTTGTTGCTGTGGCCGTCGAGGCTGGCCAGGAACAGCGGGATGCCGGTGCCGGCCTGCTCGTGGATCATGGTCTGCATGTCGGCGTACTGCTGCTTGCGCTTGGCCGCATCGGTCTCGGCGCGCGAGGTGATCAACAACTGGTCGAACTTCTCGTTCTTGAAGCGCGATTCGTTCCAGGCCGCGTCCGACTTGTAGAACAAGGTCAGCAGCGTGTCGGCGCTGGGGCGCGGATTCACGTTGCCGAAACCGACCTGGCTGTTGAGCCAATGGTTGGCCCAGTAGCCATCGGCCGGCATGCGCTTGACGTCGAGGTTCAGGCCGATCTTCTGCGCCGACTGCTGCATCACCAGCGCCATCTCGACCGAGTACAGCGCCGCCGGCGACGCGACCACCGGCACCGGGGCCTCGCCGACGCCCGACTTCTTCAGGTGGAACTTGGCCTTGTCGAGGTCGAACGGGCGCTGCGGCAGCCCGGCGAAGTAGAAGCGGTTCGTCGGGTCGATCGGCTGGTCGTTGCCGAGCACCGCATGGCCGAGCGCAACGGACTTGCGCATCTGCTCGCGGTCGATCAGGTGCTTCATCGCGAGGATGAAGTCGGGGTTGGTGCCCGGACCCACGTCCTTGCGCATGATCAGGTCGGAGTACTGGCCCGACTGGGTGCTGAACACCGAGAAGCCGGCCGTGCCCTTGATGCGATCCACCGAGCGCGGGTTGACCGAGCCGGCCAGGTCCAGGTCGCCCGACAGCAGCGCATTGACGCGCGCACCCTCGTCGCCGATGCCGACGAACTCGATCTCGTCGAGGTAGGGCTGGCCGGGCTTCCAGTAGGCCTCGTTGCGCACCACGATCGAACGCACGCCGGGCTTGAACTCCTTCAGCTTGAAGGGGCCGGTGCCGATGCCGGCGTTGAAGTCGGTCGTGCCGTCCTTGACGATCTGGAAATGGAAGGTGCCCAGGATCACCGGCAGATCGGCGTTGGGCGCGCTCAGCGTGACGGTCACCTCGTTCGCGCCGCTGGCCTTCACGGTGTCGATCTGGTCGGCCAGCGCCTTGGCCTTGGAGGCCGTCGCCGCGTCCTTGTGGCGCATGACCGAGAACACCACGTCGGTCGGCGTCAGCGGCTTGCCGTCGTGGAACTTCACGTCCTTGCGCAGCTTGAAGACCCAGACCTTCGCGTCCTTGGTGTCGAACGATTCGGCCAGCGCCGGCTGCGGCGTCAGGCTGCCGTCGAGCGAGGTCAGGCCGTTGTAGAGCATCGTGCCGCGCGAGTAGTCGGTCTGGTTCGACATCTTCGCCGGGTCCAGCGTGTCGGTGATCGCCGCGGTGGCGCCCGCGACGCGGATGCGCCCGCCGCGCTTCGGCGTGGCCGCGTGCGCCGACAGCGCCAGGCTGGACAAGCCGCCCGCCAGCGTGGCCTGCATGCCACCGGCCATCAGCATGGCCAGCACATCGCGCCGGCTCGCGCCGCGCTTCAACGCATCCAGCATGCGCGTGCTGTCGTGAGGACCGACGAGGTCTTGGAGTTTGGTGCGCTCGTTCATGGCAGTTCCTGTGGCTGTGGTGCGGTGGATCGAAGGGGAAGAGTCGGCTCAGGCGACCATGTCCTTGACACGGTAGTAGAGACCGATGGCGGGGAGAAACCAAGGGGGGCCGAGGTGGCCGGGGATTGCGGGCCACGCACGGTCGCGCCAGGGGTTGGCAGCGGCGTTGCCGGCCATCACCTCGGCCATGCGCTGGCCCATGTGCACCGACATCTGCGTGCCGTGGCCGCTGTAGCCCGTCGAGTAGTACAACCCGTCGCGCTCGCCGGCGTGCGGCAACCGGTCCTGCGTCATGTCGACCAGGCCGCCCCAGCAGTAGTCGATCTTCGCGCCGGCCAGTTGCGGGAAGGTCTGGTCCAGCCCGCGCTTCAGGATCGCGCCGCTCTTCCGGTCGGACGTGGGGCTGGACACCGCGAAGCGCGCGCGCCCGCCGAACACCAGCCGGTGGTCGGCCGTCAGGCGGAAGTAGTGGTGGATGTTCGCGACCGTGACGCAGGTGCGGCGCAGCCTGAGCACGGCCTGCGCGCGCTCGGGCCCCAGCGACTCGGTGACGATGATGAAGCTGCCGATGCCGACGATGCGCCGGCGCAGCCAGCCGAAGCTGCCGTAGCTGCCGTGCTGCGAGGCACCGGTGGCGAGCAGCACCTGCTTCGCGTTGACCGTGCCGCGCGCGGTATGCACGCGGTGTACGTGGCTCGCGCCCTGGCGCTCGAGCTTGTTCGCGGCCGTGCCGAGGTGGATCTGCGCGCCGTTGCGTTCGACCGCGCTCGCCAGGCCGTGGGCAAAGCGGCCCATGTGCATCTGCCCGCTCTTCTTCTGCAACAGGCCGCCGACGAAGCGCTCGCTGCCGACCTCCTGCCGCACGCGTGTCGCGTCGATCAGCTCGACATCGGGGTCGACCTCGCGCCGCATGCGTTCGGCACTGCGCGCCAGCGCCTCGTAGTGCGCCGGCCGGGTCGCGAGCTTGAGCTTGCCGTTGCGCTCGAAGTCGCAGTCGATCGCCTCGTCGCGCACGACGCGCTCGACCGTGTCGACGGCGGCATCGAACGCGTGGTACCAGGCGCGTGCCTGCTCGGCGCCGTATTGATCGGCCGCCGCACCGTAGTCGACCGCGAGGCCGTTGTTCACGTGGCCGCCGTTGCGGCACGAGGCTTCGCTCGCGATGCGGTCGCCGGCCTCCAGCACCACGACGCTCGCGCCGCGCCGCACCAGCGCCAGCGCCGCCGACAGCCCGGTGAAGCCGGCGCCGACGATGACCACGTCCGCGCTCGCCGGCAGCTCCGCGGCCGTCGGCGTGAACGCCGGTGCCGTGTCGGTCCAGTACGAGTCGAGCTTCATGGACGCGGTGTGGACGGTGTGTGCCGCGCGATCAGAGACCGACGACCCCGGCCAGCCCGCCGATGTCGGCAATCTCGGTGTAGCCGTAGGCCGCGCAGCCCGGACCATGGCCGCGATTGACGAAGACCTTGTTCCTGATGCCGAGGTCGTCTGCGGACATCAGGTCGTAGCGCAGGCTGGACGACACGTGCAGCATGTCTTCCGGGTTCGCGTTCAGCGAATCGAGCATGTACTCGAAGGCCTGCAGCCGCGGCTTGTAGGCCTGCGCCTGCTGCGCGGTGTAGACGCGGTGAAACGGCGCGCCGAGCTGCGCGACGTTCTTCAGGATCTGGTCGTCCGACGCGTTCGACAGGATCACCAGCGGGATCTCCTTCGCGACGCGCGCCAGGCCTTCGGGCACGTCGGCGTGCGGGCCCCAGGTCGGCACCGCGTCGTAGTAGCGCTGCGCCTCGTGGTCGAAGTACTGCACGCCCCACTTCTTGCAGGTGCGGCGCACCGCGTTCTTCAGCACGTCGACATAGGGCTTCCACGCACCCAGCACCTCGTCGAAGCGGTAGGCGGAGAAGTCGGCAACGAACTGCTCCATGCGATCGGCGGCAATGCGGTCGGCAAAGATCTCGCGCGTCATCTCGCCCATGCGAAACCGGGTCAGGGTGCCGTAGCAATCGAAGCTGATGTATTTGGGACGGAAAGCCATTCGGGTGGGTCCTTTGGTTCGGTGATGGAGCCTCGTCATCACCATTTCATTGAAGCATGTGACGAGGACGAGTTCGTGGGGAAATGGATCGAGCCGGGCATCGAAGCTGCGGTTTCGATGGCCCGTCTCGGCATGGCATGCGGTCTGCGCTGCACCGGTGCGGCGGCGCACTTCATTGCGGCACCGCGAAATCGATCAGCACGCTTTTGACGCGCAGGTTGGCCTCGACGGCCTGGCGCCCCAGGTCCTTGCCGATGCCCGACTGGTGATAACCCCCGGTCGGGATCACGAAGTCCGACGTGCGGCCGTAGCGGTTGATCCAGACCGTGCCGGCCTGGATGCGGCGCATCGCGCGCATCGCGCGACCGATGTCGGCGGTGTGCACGCCGGCGGCGAGGCCGTAGTGCGCGTGCTCGGCCAGCGCGAGGCCTTCTTCTTCGGTGTCGAAGGTCTGCACCGTCAGCACCGGGCCGAAGATCTCCTCGATCACGGCCGGGTTGGCCGCATCGACCTGGTCGATCAGCGTGGGCTGGAAATACGCGCCGCCGGCGGCCACGTCGGCGAGCGAGCCGCCGCAGCGCGCCCGCGCGCCGCTGCCGAGCGCACGCCCGACGATGTCGGCGATGCGCGCCGCCTGCGGGCGCGAGACGATCGGCGACAGCGTGGCCGCGGCGTCCCAGGTCGGGCCGGGGCGCAGCGCGTCGAAGCGCTCGGCGATGCGCTCGATCAACGCTTCGGCGATGCGCCGCTGCACGATCAGCCGCGAGCCCGCGACGCACACCTGGCCCGCGTTGCCGGTGATCGCGCCGGCGATCGTCGCGGCGAGCTTGTCCAGGTCGGGCACATCGTCGAACACCAGCTGCGGGCTCTTGCCGCCCAGCTCCAGCGTGACCGGCTTCGGGCCGTGCAGCGCGCACGCCGCCATGATCGCCGCGCCGGTGCGCGTCGAGCCGGTGAAGGTCATCTTGGCGATGCGCGGATGGCGGCTCAGTGCGTCGCCGGTGACGCGGCCGTCGCCCTGCACGATGTTGAAGATGCCCGGCGGCACGCCCGCCTGCACCGCCAGCTCGGCCAGCCGCAGCACCGAGAACGGCGTGAGCTCCGAGGGCTTGAGCACGACCGCGTTGCCGGCCGCGAGCGCGGCGCCGACCTTCCACGAGGCCATCACGAGCGGGAAGTTCCAGGGCGTGATCGCGCCGACCACGCCGTACGGCTCGGTGACGGTCATGCCGAGGTGATCGCTGCGCGTGGCCGCGACCTCGCCGCCCAGCTTGTCGGCGTACTCGGCGAAGAAGCGCAGGCCCTCGGCGGTGAACGGCAGGTCCCACGCGAGGGCGTCGCGCAGCGGCCGTGTCGAGCCCACGGCTTCGAGCGGGGCCAGCACCGCGCCATCGGCCTCGACCAGGTCGGCCCAGCGGCGCAGCACCCGGGCGCGTTCGCGTGGCGCACGGGTGGCCCAGTCGCTCGCCCGCCAGCGGGTCCACGCGTTCGTGACGACGCGGTCGACGCCGTCGGCATCGGCCAGCGGCAACGCGGCATAACGTTGGCCGTCCGAGGGCCGCTGCACCTCGAGGGCCTCGCCGGCCGCCGCCGGCAGGAGCATGCCGTCGATGAAGTGGCCGCTGCTCACATGGATCTGATCGGGCTGGAAGCTGTGCACGCGGGCCTTCAGAATGGGGGTGTACCGATCCGCAGATGCTAGGCAGGGTGGCGCGGAATTTGCGCCTGTACGCACCGCGGCGAGCGCAGCAAATTGCGATTCGCCGCGGCGCGACAGCGGATGCTGCGGTATGGGTCCCGGCAGCAAGATCGTCCTATCCGACGCGCCGGCAAGCTTGCAACCATCGCACGAGAACCCCAGCTGGAGAACCGATTGACCCATGCATTGAGCGCCGCTGACGGGGTCGTGCTGCGACCGATGACGGCGGCCGACCTCGAGGCCGCGCACGCGCTGTCGCTGCGCGTGCACTGGCCGCACCGCCTCGCCGACTGGCAGTTCAACTTCGAGTTCGGCCACGGGCTGGTGGCCGAGCGCGACGGCGAGCTCGTCGGCACCGCGCTGTGCTGGCTGTGGGGTGCGCAGTACGCGACCCTCGGCCTGGTGATCGTCGACCCGCGCTGCCAGGGCCGGCGCGTCGGCTACCGCCTGATGGAGGCGCTGCTCGCGTCGCTGCAGGGTCGCGACGTGCTGCTGCACGCCACGCCCGAAGGCCGCGGCCTGTACGAGCGCCTGGGTTTCGCGCGGACCGGCGAGGTGCGCCAGCACCAGGGCACGGCGCTGCCGGCGCCGCTGGTCGCGCTGGCCCCGGGCTGGCGGCTGCGCCCGGCCGACCACAACGACACCGCGACGCTGGCTGCGCTCGACGCCCAGGCGCGGGGCATGCCGCGCGTCGCGATGATCACCGCGCTGCTCGGCAGCGCCGACACCGTCGTGCTGGACCACCAGGCCCAGGCGCGCGGCTTCGCGATGCTGCGCCGCTTCGGCCGCGGCCTCGCGATCGGCCCGGTGGTCGCGCCCGACGCCGACAGCGCCAAGGCGCTGATCGCCCACCTGGTGGGTCTGAACGCCGGCAAATTCGTGCGCATCGACATCGACTTCGACAGCGGCCTGACCGAGTGGCTCGAGGGCCTGGGCCTGCTGCGCGTCGATGCGCCGACGGTGATGGTGCGCGGCGCCGCGCCGGGCCGCGTCGAAGGCGTGCGGCTGTTCGCGCTCGTCAATCAGGCACTGGGTTGAAACCTGGATGAGCTTCGTCTACAAGTCCGACCCCGTGCGCGGCCGGCAATGGGCCGAGATCTTTGCGCGCGAAGCGCCGGCGCTGCCGTTCCACATCTGGCCCGACATCGGCGATCCGGCTGCGGTGCGCTTTCTCGCGGCGTGGGAGCCGCCCGCGAAGCTCCTCGAGGTGTTCCCGAATCTCGAGGTGCTGTTCTCGTCCGTCGCCGGCGTCGACCAGTTCGACTTCTCGGCGCTGCCGGCCGGGCTGCCGGTGGTGCGCATGGTCGAGCCCGGCATCATCAACGGCATGGTCGAGTACGTCAGCTGGGCCGTGCTCGCGCTGCACCGCGACATGCTGCACTACCAGCGCCAGCAACGCCGCGCACTGTGGCAGGCCGCACCGCTGCGGCCGGCCTCGCAACGCCGCGTCGGCGTGCTGGGCCTGGGCTCGCTGGGGCAGGCGGCGCTCGCGGCATTGCGCCGCTTCGGCTTCGATTGCGCCGGCTGGAGTCGCTCCCGGCATGTTCTCGACGGCGTGCAGTGCTTCGCCGGGGCCGATGAGCTGCCGACGTTTCTCGCGCGCACCGACATCCTCGTCTGCCTGCTGCCGCTCACGAGCGAGACGCGCGGCATCCTCGACGCCGCGGTGTTCGCGCAGCTGCCGCGTGGCGCCGGACTCGTGCATGTCGGCCGCGGGCCGCAGCTCGTGCACGACGACCTGCTCGCCGCACTCGAGCGCGGCCAGATCTCGGACGCCGTGCTCGACGTGACCGACCCCGAGCCGCTGCCGCCGGACCACCCGTTCTGGCAGCACCCGAACATCTGGCTCACGCCCCACATCGCGAGCATGACGCAGCCCGGGACCGCCGCGCAGGCGGTGCTGGACAACCTGCGTCGCTTCGATGCGGGCGAGGCGATGATCGGGCGCGTCGATCGATCGCGCGGATACTGACGTGCCGCATCTTCTGCCGAACCCGCGCCCAGAACGATGAAGCATTGCGTGGCGGCCGTTCAATGCAGCACCACGCGTCAGAGCGGTCGACCTATTCTGGAGGCTCTTCTTCAAGAGTCATCCGCATGTCGTCCAGAGACCTTTCCCATCTCGATGCGCTGATCGCGCTCGACCGAGACCACCTGATCCATCCGGTCGCGCCGTGGCGCAAGCATGAGCAGCGCGGCGTGACCGTGCTGGAGTCGGGCCACGGTTCCTGGCTGAAGGACGCGAACGGCCGCGAGCTGCTCGATGCCTTCGCCGGCCTGTGGTGCGTCAACATCGGCTACGGCCACGAGAGCGTGGTGCGGGCCGCGGCCGAGCAGATGCGCAAGCTGCCCTACGCGACCGGCTACTTCCACTTCGGCAGCGAGCCGGCGATCCGCCTCGCGGCCAGGCTGGTCGAGATCACGCCGGCCGCGCTGACGCGCGTCTACCTGACGCTGGGCGGCTCGGAGGCGGTGGACGCGGCGAGCCGCTTCATCACGCAGTACTACAACAACACCGGCCGGCCGAGCAAGAAGCACTTCATCTCGCTGCAGCGGGGCTACCACGGCTCGTCGTCGTTCGGCGCAGGGTTGACGGCGCTGCCGGTGTTCCACCGCGGCTTCGACCTGCCGCTGCCGAACCAGCACTACATCGCGTCGCCGTATCCCTATCGCAGCGCGGTCGGTGACGATCCGCAGGCGGTGATCGCGGCGTCGGTGGCGGCGCTGCGCGCCGAGGTCGCCGAGCTCGGCGCCGAGAACGTCGCCGCGTTCTTCTGCGAACCGATCCAGGGATCGGGCGGCGTGGTCGTGCCGCCGGTCGGCTGGCTGAAGGCGATGCGCGAGGCGACCCGCGAGCTCGACATCCTGTTCGTCGTCGACGAGGTCATCACCGGCTTCGGCCGCACCGGCCCGATGTTCGCGTGCGACGCCGAGGGCGTGGAACCCGATCTGATGACGCTCGCCAAAGGCCTGACCGCAGGCTATGCGCCGATGGGCGCGACCCTGGTCTCGGAAAAGGTCTACGCCGGCATCGCCGACGGCGCGCCGGCCGATGCCCCGATCGGCCACGGCGCGACCTACTCGGCCCACCCGGTCAGCGCGGCGATCGCGCTCGAGGTGCTGCGGCTCTACGACGAAGGCGGCATCCTCGCGAACGGCCAGGCCGTGGCGCCGCATTTCGCCGCCGTGCTCGACGGCCTGCGCGATCACCCGCTGGTCGGCGAGTCGCGCCACCGCGGGCTGCTGGGCGCGCTCGAACTGGTGAGCGACAAGGCGACGAAGCGCGGCTTCGACGCTGCGCTCGGCCTGTCGGACCGGCTGTTCGACGCCGGCTACCGCAACGGCCTGATCTTCCGCTCGTTCGGCGACCACATCCTCGGCTTCGCGCCGGCGCTGTGCTTCACCGAGGACGAGTTCGCGCAGATGGCCACGCGCCTGAAGAAGACACTGGACGACGTGCTGGCCGCGCCCGATGTGCGCGCCGCGCTGAAGTGAGATGCGTCGCCGTCCGGTCAGCGAAGCCGCACAATTGAGCCCTCGCATTGCACTGCCCGCCCGTGACCAGCCCTTCTCTCAAACTCGACCGGCTCGACCTGCGCATCCTGAGCCAGTTGCAGAAGAACGGGCGCATCACCAACGTCGACCTGGCCGATGCGGTCGGGCTGTCGCCCAGCCCCTGCCTGATCCGCGTCAAGCGGCTCGAGCAGGCGGGGTACATCTCGGGGTACGGCGCGCAGCTGCGGCTCGAGAAGCTCGGCGACACGCTGACCGTGTTCACCGAGGTCACGCTGTCGGACCATCACCGCGAGGACTTCGTGCGCTTCGAGGCGGCGATCCGCGGCGTCGACGAGATCCTCGAATGCCACCTGGTCAGCGGCGGCTACGACTACCTGCTGAAGTTCACGACGCGTGGCGTCAACCACTACCAGGCGCTGATCGAGGACCTGCTCGAGCGCAACATCGGCATCGAGAAGTACTTCAGCTTCATCGTGATCAAGTCGCCGTTCATCAAGACGCACTACCCGATCGAGCGGCTGTTCCCGTCCAACCCCTGAGGACGGTTCTGGCATGAGCCATCCACTGCCCAGCGGTGGACGCTTCGTGCGTCTCGCCGAGACCGCGCGCGCCGCGGTGCATCTGTCGATCGACGGCGCACCAGCGACCGCGCTCGAAGGCGACACCCTGCTCGTCGCGCTGCTGACGAATGGCCGGCGCGTGCGCACGTCCGAGTTCGGCGACGGCACGCGCGCCGGCTTCTGCCTGATGGGTGCCTGCCAGGACTGCTGGGTCTGGGACGACGCCGGACAACGGCTGCGCGCGTGCTCCACCGTCGTCGCCGAAGGCATGACCGTGCGCACCGCGCCGCCGGCTTCGCTGTGGCCGATGACGCCGGAGGTCGCGGCGCGCGAACGCGGCGAGGTGTTCCGATGACGCCGCCGCGCGTTGTCGTCGTCGGCGCCGGCCCGGCCGGCGTGCGTGCCGCGCAGGCGCTGGTCGATGCCGGCCTGCGCCCCATCCTGATCGACGAAGGCCGGCGCGACGGTGGCCAGATCTACCGCCGCCAGCCCGAAGGCTTCAAGCGCACGCCGGCCATGCTCTACGGCAGCGAGTCCGCGAAGGCGCAAGCGCTGCACCGCGACTTCGATGCGCTGCGCACGCGGATCGACTACCACCCCGAAACGCTGGCGTGGAACATCACGTCGGGCCAGCTGCACACGGTGCATGCGCCCAGCGGCGCGACGGCCACGCTGCCTTTCGACGCGCTGATCGTCTGCGCCGGTGCCACCGATCGGCTGATGCCGGTGCCGGGGTGGAACATGGCGGGCTGCTACAGCCTGGGCGCGGCACAGATCGCACTGAAGGCGCAGGCCTGTGCGATCGGCTCGCGCGTGGTGTTCATGGGCAGCGGGCCGCTGCTGTACCTCGTCGCGGCGCAGTACGTGAAAGCGGGTGCGCAGGTCGAGGCCGTGCTCGACACCTCGCCGGCGCTGCCGTCGTTCGCGGCACTGCGCGGCTTGCTGACGCGCCCTCGCCTGCTGCTGCGTGGCCTGGCGCTGAAGGCCTCGCTGCGCCTCGCCGGCGTGGCGCTGCTGAACGACGTCGAGCCCATGCGCATCGATGGCTCGGCCGGTGGCGGCGTGTCGGGTGTCGTGGTGCGCGACGCACGGGGCGCCGAACGCAGCTTCGCGTGCGACGCGATCGGCATGGGTTGGCATCTGCGCGCCGAGACGCAGCTCGCCGACCTCGCGCGCTGCGAATTCGAGTTCGAATCCCTGAGCCGCCAATGGCTGCCGCGCATCGACGCCTGCGGCCGCAGCAGCACAGCGGGCGTCTACCTCGCCGGTGACGGCGCGCGCATCCTCGGTGCCGACGGCGCAGAGGCCGCGGGTCGGCTCGCGGCGCTGGCTGCGTTGCACGACCTGAACCATGGGCGGGGCCGCACGCTGTTCGCGGCCGAGCAGGTCGGCCTGCAGCGCACACTGGCGACGATGAACGGCTTCCGCGAAGGGCTGGCGCAGGCCTTCCCGTGGCCGCACGCGCACGCGGCCGTGCTGCCGAACGACGCGATCGTGTGCCGCTGCGAGGCCGTCACGGCCGGCGAGCTGCGCCGCAGCGTGCTCGCACTCGGCAGCCAGGAGCTGAACCGCGCGAAGGCCTTCAGCCGAGTCGGCATGGGGCGCTGCCAGGGCCGCTACTGCGGTCACGCGGCGGCCGAGGTCGTCGCGGCCGCGGCGAGCGTGCCGGTCGAGCGGGTGGGGCGCCTGCGCGGGCAGGCGCCAGTCAAGCCCTTGTTGATGAGCGCGCAGGAACATGGCTGAAACCGCATCACAGCGCAGTGACGTGCTGATCGTCGGCGGCGGCCTGATGGGCACGACGACGGCGCTGTTCCTGCGCCGCCACGGCCTGAGCGTGACGCTGCTCGAGCGCGAGCTGATCGGCCGCCAGGCCAGCGGCACCAACTTCGGCAACGTGCGCCGCCAGGGCCGCGACCTCGCGCAGATCCCGCTCGCGAACCGGGCGCGCGCCGTCTGGGGCCGCGTCAACGAGCTGCTCGGCGAGGACCTGGAGTTCGTGCCTTACGGCCACCTGCGCGTCTGCTACACCGAGGCGCAGGCCGCCAGCCTCGAGCAACACGTGCGCGACGTGCAGCCGCTCGGCCTCGATCTGCAGATGTTCGGTGCCGACGCGATGCGGCGGCGTTGGGGCATCTTCAGCGACGCGGTGGTGGCAGGTTCATTGTCGCCGCTCGATGGCCACGCCAACCCGCGCCTGGCCGGCCCGGCGTTCGGGCGCGCGGCACAGCGCGCGGGCGCGCACATCCACGAGCACAGCGAGGTCGCGCACATCGAGCGCGACGCGGCCGACTTCGTCGCCCACACGGTCGACGGCCGGCAATACCGCGCGGCCCAGCTGCTGGTGACGACCGGCGCGTGGTCGGCGCGCTTCGCGCAGAGCTTCGGCGAGCCGGTGCCGCTGGACGCGCGCGGCCCGCAGATGGGCGTGACCGAACCGCTGCCGTATGCGATCGGCCCGTCGATCGGCGTGTCCACGCCGATCGAGGAAGAGGGCCTGTACTTCCGCCAGATCGCGCGCGGCAACATCGTCTTCGGCGGCGGCCTCAAGGGCCCGGCGCTGGCCGATGCGGTGCGCGCGTACGTGAAGCCCGACAACACGCTGCGCCAGCTGCGCGAGCTGCGCCGCTTCGTGCCGGCGTTCGCGAACGTGCAGCTGATCCGCGTCTGGAGCGGCATCGAGGGCTACACCGGCGACTGGGTGCCGGTGCTCGGCCCGAGCGCGCGCGTGCCCGGGCTGCACTACGCGTTCGGCTTCAACGGCGAAGGCTTCGCGATCGGCCCGGGCGTCGGCGAGGCGATGGCCGAAGTGATCGCCACCGGCCGCACGTCGACGCCGATCGCGGCATTTTCGATCGGCCGCTTCGCGACCGTCCCGCGGGATCAGCCCATCACGACATAGACCTTGCGCAGCGTCTCGGTGATGTGCCACACGCCTGTGGTGTTGGCCGGGAAGAACAGCGTGTCGCCGGCGCGGATCTCGCGGGCCTCGCCGCCGGTCGGCGTGAAGGTGCACGAACCCGACAGGATGTGCATGACCTCGGCCTGCGCGAGCTGGCGTTCGAAGCGGCCGGGCGCGCACTCCCACAGACCCGTGCGGTTGGCGCCGGCGCCGACCAGTTCGACGGCGATGCCACGTGTCAGGCAGGGCGGCTGCGACAGCGGGCGCGCCACCGGGCCCAAGTCCTGCAGCTCGGTCAGGTTCGCGGATTGGCGGAGGATCTGGATCGTCATGTCGAGAGGCGCGGTGGTGAAAGAGGCGCAGCATAGCGACGCCCCTGCGCCGCCGATAGGACGCTCTTGTCGCGCCGCACGATCTGCGCGGCAGGTGCCGCACAACGCAATTCGCTGCCGCGCAGTGCGCCGTTTACGGCGCCACGCGGGCGGGCATCGCTCTTAAGCTGAAGCCCATGTGCACGACGCCCTCCAGCCCGACCGCCACACGGCGCGACACGCGCTCGCTGGCGCCGGTGCTCGCCCACATCGACGCCCACTTGAGCGAGCCCTTGCCGCTCGACGACCTGGCCGCGATCACCGGCCTGAGCGTGTGGCGCTTCGCGACCGTGTTCCGCCGCCACATCGGCATCGCACCGCACCGCTATGTGAGCCTGCAGCGCATTCGCCATGCCCAAGCCCTGCTGCGCCAGGGCGCGACGCTGGCCAGCGCCGCCAGCGAATCCGGCTTCTGCGACCAGAGCCACTTGTCGCGGCGCTTCAAGCGGCTGTGCGGCATGACGCCCGGCCAGTATCAGGCCGGTCAGGCGAGCCGGGCGGGTTCGCTTCCACTGGCTTCCAAACTCTGAAGGACCCCACCATGCCGCTGCAGAACTTCAAAGTCCTCACCTTCGACGTCGTCGGCACGCTGATCGACTTCGAGGGCGGGATGCTCGCCTACCTGCACGGCAAGGTGCCCGGCGCGACCGTGTCGGACGACGTCTTCCTTGCCGCCTACCGCCGCGCGCGCAAGAGCAAGGACACCGACTGGTACCCGAACGACCTGGTGCGCTGCTGGCACGCGATCGCGCCCGAGCTCGGCCTGCCGGACTCGGCCGCGCTGGCCGAAGGCTTTCGCGACTCGGTCGCCGAGTGGCCGGCATTTCCCGACTCGGTCGCGGCACTGAAGCGGCTGCGCGCGCGCTTCAAGCTGGTCGCGATGACGAACGCGCAGCGCTGGGCGCTGACGCACTTCGAGAAGACGCTGGGCATGCCCTTCGACGACAGCGTGACCTGCGACGACGCGCTGTGCGAGAAGCCCGACCCGCAGTTCTTCGCGTTCGCGCGCGGCCGCCTGAGCACGCGCGGCTACACCCGCGAAGACAACCTGCACGTGGCGCAAAGCCAGTACCACGACATCGGCGTCGCGCACCGCCTCGGCCTGACCACCTGCTGGATCGAGCGGCGCCACGGCCAGCCGGGCTTCGGCGGCACGCTGGAAGTACCGGAGCTGACGACGCCCGACTACCACTTCCACACGCTGGCGCAGCTCGCGGACGCGGTCGACGCAGACCGCTGATGGCCGCGCCGCGCGCCGACGAGATCGCCGACCTGCTGCCCGCGCTGACCGCGCTGCGGCACGACCTGCACGCGCACCCGGAGCTGGCGTTCGCCGAGCACCGCACCGCGGGCATCGTGGCCGGCGCACTGCGCGAGCTCGGGCTGGAGGTGCACGAAGGCATCGGCGGGACCGGCGTCGTCGGCATCCTGCGCGCGGGCACGAGCCGCCGCAGCGTGGGCCTGCGTGCCGACATGGACGCGTTGCCGCTCGCCGAGCACAGCGAGCTCCGTTATCGCAGCACCGTGCTCGGCGTGCACCACGGCTGCGGCCACGACGGCCACACCAGCATGCTGCTCGGCGCCGCGCGTCACCTGGCGCGCACGCGACGCTTCGACGGCAGCGTGGTGTTCATCTTCCAGCCCGCCGAGGAAGGGCGCGGCGGTGCGCGTGCGATGCTCGACGACGGGCTGTTCGAGCGCTTTCCGTGCGACGCGGTCTATGCGCTGCACAACTGGCCCGACCTGCCGCTGGGCCGTGCGCAGACCCGCCCCGGGCCGATCATGGCGGCCGCGGATCGCTTCGACATCACGCTGCGCGGGCGCGGCGGCCATGCGGCGCAACCGCAGCACACGCCCGATGCGATCCTGGCCGCGAGCCAGCTCGTCGCGCAGCTCAACACGATCGTCGCGCGCCGCATCGATCCGGCCGAGTCGGCGGTGCTGTCGGTGACACGCATCGAAGGCGGGCAGTCGCACAACGTGCTGCCGGCCGAGGTGCAGGTCACGGGCACCGTGCGCAGTTTCGATCCGGCGTCGCAGGATCGCATCGAGGCCGCATTGCGCGCCACCGCGCAGGGCATCGCGCTCGCCAGCGGCACCGAGGTCGAGGTGAGCTACACCCGTTACTACCCCGCGACGGTCAATGCCGAGCGCGAGGCCGCGCTCGCGCTGGCCGCGGCCCGCGACGTCGGCCTGGACGCCGGCGTCGCAGCGCGCCCGGCGTTCACGTCGGAAGATTTCGCCTTCCTGTTGCAAGCCCGGCCCGGCGCGTACCTCTGGCTCGGCCAGGGCCGAGCCGACGCCGCCGGCGACCGGCCACTGCACCATCCGTCCTACGACTTCAATGACGACGCCTTGTCCCTGGGCGTTCAGTGGTTTGCCGCCGTCGTTGGCCGCGAACTTGCGCCAGGAAGTGACGCGCAAGTGAAGTGATTCGCCGAAGCGGCCGGCGCCGGTAGGCAAGTCCGGAACGACCCCTCCGCGCGCTCACCGGTGCCGGCGCAAATCCGCCCTGCCCGGGCGTTGCCCGGCGGAATCTCGCCGCGTGGTCACCGCATCCACCGCGCCGAACCGAGCGAACGAGGCCGACAACCGCACGCGCCGTGCAATAGGCACGCAAGCCTGCGTGAAAACCCGCGTTGGTATGCCCCGTGCAATTGAGTGCCCGCGGCTTCAGCGCATGTCCGCGCTCTGCCGAACCCAGGAGTGCCAGCATGACACCGGTCCAGAATCTCGCAGCCACATCAAGGTCCTAGCGTGCTCGCGGACTCGGCTCTCCAGGCCTCCTGGCGCCGTGCCGCGCCGGTCTCGGTGTATGCGGGGCTCGCGGTCGGCGCGGTGACCACGGGGGTGTTCGCTGCCCAGTCGCTGTTCGACGTGGCGCTCGCCACGGCCATGCTCGTGATGTCGCTGCTGAACATGGCAGCGTCCGCGCTTTCACAGCGGGAAATACTTCGCCTCAACGAGGCCCTGCATCGCGCCAACAAGGATCTCGCCGAGCTGCTCCATTCCGACATGCTCACGAGCCTGCCCAATCGACTGCACTTCGAGAAGGTGTTGAACCGAGCGGTCGCGACCCATGAAGAGACCGGTCAGCCGTTCGCCGTGTTCGTGATCGACCTGGATGGCTTCAAGCCGATCAACGACAGCCTGGGCCGCCAGGCCGGCGACACCGTGCTGCGCGAGATTGGCCAACGCCTGCGACAGCTGAAGCGTGCGGGCGATGTCGTGGCCCGCGCGGGGGGTAACGAGTTCCTGATGCTCGGCAACGGTTTGCAGGGTCGCGTGGATGCCGCGAAGCTGGCCGAGCACCTGCAGTCGGCGATCTCTCGGGTCGTCAAGTGCGGCAACGATGAGCTGTTCGTGTCGTGCTCGATCGGCGTTTTCATGTACCCGGAGTGCGGGCAACCCGACGGCTCGATGATCGGCTGTGCCGATGCTGCGATGTACGCTGCGAAGCGGGCCGGCGGCGCGAGTCTGGTGTTCTACGAATCCGGCATGTCGCTGGAGGGATCCGCGGCCAGGGAGCAGATGACCCTGAAAGCGGAGCTGCGAACCGCCATCGAATGCGGCCTGCTGGAACTCTTCTACCACCCCAAGGTGGCCGTGAAGACGGGTCAGATCACCGGGGTTGAAGCGTTGGTGCGCTGGCGCCATCCAACCCGAGGCATGGTCGGGCCGGACGAGTTCGTGCCGATTGCCGAGCGCTTCGGCATGATCCAGCTGCTCGGCGATTGGGTCATCGAGGCTGCCTGCCGGCAGATCCGCAGCTGGCTCGTGGAGGGTCTGCGCATGCGCGTGGCCGTGAACCTGTCCGCGCGCCAACTGCAATCGCATCAGCTGGTGCCCCACGTGCAGGCGTGCCTGCAGCGCCATCGCATCGATCCCCATCTGCTCACGTTCGAAATCACCGAAACGCTCGCGATGGAGGATTCACCGGAGATCGGTCGGGTCTTGCACGAACTCGTCGACTCGGGCGTCACGCTGTCGATCGATGACTTCGGCACGGGCTATTCCAACCTGAGCTACCTGCGCCGATTGCCGATCGCTCAACTGAAGATCGACAAGATGTTCGTGCGTGACGTGCACGAGGATCCAGACGCACGGGCGGTGGTCGACGCCGTCGTCCGCGTCGGGCACGCGCTCGGCCTCGAGGTGGTGGCCGAAGGCGTCGAGAGCGAGCGCCAACGACAGTCCTTGGTCGAGTTGGACTGCGACCAGCTGCAAGGCTATCTGTTCGCGCTGCCCATGCCGGCCGATGCGCTGAAGCGCTGGGCCGACGCGGTCAAGGAAGATCCGTTCGCGATGTTCGAACCCGACTTGTACGGGCACACGACGATGCGCGCCCAGCTTTGAATCGCGATGGCAGAACTGAACGTTGCATCACTGGCGCGAGCGCTTCGAGGAAGATTCGAGGTCGTTCAACGCTTCTGCGTCGACAGCGCGGGCCAGTGGGAGGTCGTCCTGCATTCGCCGCAGCGATCGACGTTCAAGCGGGTGACTGCCGACGCGCTCGAACCCTTGGCATGGGTGCACGAACGGCATCGCACGACGGTCGCCACGGCCGTTCAGCGCGCGGTTGAAGCGCACGCTGACTGGAAGGGCGTGTGCGACTTCGCGAGCGAGCCGTCCGTCTCCTGGCCCGTCGAAGTCATCGTCACGTCGTTGGAGGGACCGCGCTCGTGTCTGCTCACGGCCCGGCGACTGGTGCGCGAGTCTGGCGAGCTATCCGTCGGGCCGGATCGACGGGGCCTTTGGATTCTTGCCGCTTCGGCGGCGGGCCTGGGTCTGGTCGTGATCGAGCCGGATGCCGCAGAAGTCAAGCTGGATGACACCGCGGCAGCTCAGATCGGATTGCCCGATTCGGCCGAAGGTGTGTTTTCGGTGGACGCGTGGATCGGCCAGTTCGTGGCCGAGGACCGCGCGCGGCTGCTTTCACTGGTGGAGACTGTCCCGACCGCTGGACAAACGCACGCGCTCAGCGCTCGCACGCAGCGGCGCGAGGGCCGCCACAACCGGGTGCTGGATCTGTCCTTTCGTGCCAGCAACGACGGCATGCGATGGGTTGGCGCCAGTCGAGACGTCACCCAGGAGCGAACCTTGGGGGAACTGCGGCGCAAGAAGGTGGCGGCCGAACGGGCCAACAAGGCGAAAAGCGAGTTCATGTCGCATGTGAGCCATGAGTTGCGAACGCCGCTGAACGGGATACTTGGTTTCGCTCAGCTGATGCTGATGGACAGGGAGAATCCGCTCACCGGTGAGCAACTCCGGCGCGCCGAGGTACTGACCTACTCCGGGCAGAGGCTGCTGGGACTCATCAATCAGTTGCTCGAGATCTCGCGCATCGAGCAGGGCCGACGCTCCATGAAGATGGGGTCGGTCAACGTAGCGTCGGTGTTTCGCCTGAGCGTTGACCAGCTTCAACCGATGGCCGATCGAGCCAACGTCGTCGTGGAGATTCTGGTCGACCATCCCGAGCGGGCGGCGGTGCGCGCGGATCGGGCCGCGCTCGAGCAGGTGCTTGTCAACCTTCTCTCCAACGCGATCAAGTACAACCGACCAGGAGGGCGTGTCAGCCTGACCTTCAGCCGTGAAGACCGCGGTGTGATATGCGTGAAGGACACAGGGCGTGGGCTGACAGGCCCGGAGCTCAGGCGGCTGTTCGAACCGTTCAACCGGCTCTGGGCTCAGCACTCGAAGGTGTCTGGCCATGGCCTGGGCCTCGCCATCACCCGAAAGCTCGTCGAGGCGATGGACGGCGAACTCACGATCGAGTCGACCCGGGGCGTGGGGTCGGTCTTCTCGGTGCACCTGCCCGAGGCCAGCCACTCCCGGTTCGATGCCACCGAGACGGTGCCCCTGGAGCTTCCATCCGGGTGGGACTCGCTCGAGGGGCGCAGGGTTTTGTACGTCGACGATGACGAAGTCAACACGCTCTTGATGCGGCAGGTCTTCCTGACGCAGCCCGAGTGGGAACTCAGGACGGTTGGTACCGGAGCCGAAGCCCTGAGATCTGCGGTGCGGGACAAGCCCCAGCTGATACTGCTCGATCTGAACCTGCCGGACATGACCGGGATCGAGGTTCGCCGGGCCTTGCGGTCCGACGCCGGAACGCGCGACATTCCGTGCGTCGCAGTGAGCGCCGACGCGATGCCCGGACAGGTGAAGAAGGTACTGGCGGAAGGCTTCGAGGAGCATTGGGCCAAGCCGCTCGACCTGCCGCGGATCCTGCGCAAGCTCAAGCAACGCTTGGCCTGAGGTCGGGTCGGCGCCGCGCGGCGCCGGGGTGTTCACTGGCGATAGACCTCGGGGTCGATGCTCAGCCGCTTGAGCTTGTCGTGCAGGGTCTTGCGCGGCATCCCCAGCGCTTCGGCGGTGCGCGAGATGCTGCCTTCGGCCTTGCGCAGCGCGTGACCGATCAGGGCACGCTCGAAGTCATCGACCTGCTCGACCAGCCCGGCCGGCGCCGCCGCGGCCGCTGCCGGCGCGGCGGCCTGCTCGAGGCCGAGCACCCAGCGCTCGGCGAAGTTGCGCAGCTCGCGCACGTTGCCCGGCCAGTCGCGCGTCTTCCACTCGGCGATCTGCGCCGGCGTCCACGCGGGCACCGGGCGGCGCAGGCGCAGCGCCGCCATCTCGGTGAACTGCACCAGCAGCAAGGGGATGTCGTCGGCCCGCTCGCGCAGCGGCGGCAGTGCGATCGTCGCCACGTTCAGGCGGTAGTACAGGTCGTCGCGAAAGGCGCCGCGCGCGGCCAGCTTCTGCAGGTCCACCTTGGTCGCGGCGACGACCCGGCAGTGCAGCGGCACCGCGGTGTTGGAGCCCAGCCGCTCGACCGCACGCTCCTGCAGCACGCGCAGCATCTTCACCTGCAGCGCCATCGGCATCGACTCGATCTCGTCGAGGAACACCGTGCCGTCGCGTGCGTACTCGAGCTTGCCGATGCGGCGCTTGGTGGCGCCGGTGTAGGCGCCGGCCTCGGCGCCGAAGATCTCGGCCTCGAACACCGTCTCGGGCAGCGCGCCGCAGTTGATCGCGACGAACGGCCCTTCGGCGCCGCTCGCGTCGTGCAGCGCGCGCGCGACGACCTCCTTGCCGCAGCCGGTCTCGCCGTGGATCAGCACGTCGACGCGCGTCGGCGCCAGGGTCGCGATCAGCGTGCGCACGCGCTCCATGGCCGCGGTCTGCCCGATCAGCGGGCTGCCGCCGTCGAGCACGGCTTTGAGGCGGCGGTTCTCGACCACCAGCTGGCGCTGCGCGAGGGCGCGGCGCGCCGCTTCGATCAGGCGCTCGGAGGCGAAAGGCTTCTCGATGAAGTCCCAGGCCCCTTCGCGCATCGCCTCGACCGCCATCGCCACGTCGCCGTGGCCGGTAACGAGCGTGACCGGCAGCTCGGGGTCGGTGCGGCGCAGCTCGCGCAGCAGCGACAGGCCGTCGCGCCCGGGCAGGCGCACGTCGCTGATCACGATGCCCGGGAAGCTGTAGGCGTTGAGCTCCGCGAGCGCCTGCTCGGCCGATTCGCGCGCAGCCACGCTGAAGCCGCCGAGCTGCAGCGCCTGCGCGGCGGCCAGCCGCACGCCGGGGTCGTCTTCGATCAGCAGGATGGAGGCTTGGTCCAAGGGGGTCATCGCACGCTCCTCGCGCTGTCAGCCGATCGTCTGCGAAACCGCGGCGCTCGCGCCGACGGTCCATGTCGCGGCCGGCAGCCGCAAGGTGAACACCGCGCCGCCGCCGACGCGATTCGCGGCCTGGAGCGTGCCGCCGAGTGCGTTGGCGATCGAGCCGGAGATCGCGAGGCCGAGCCCGAGGCCGACGCCGGCCGGCTTGGTGGTGAAGAAGGGTTCGAACAGCCGGCCCGCGGCCTCGTCGGCGATGCCCGGCCCGGTATCGGCGACGCTGATGCCGACCCAGTCGCCCTCGCGCGCGACGTCGATCTCGATGCGCGTGCCGCCAACCTCGGCGCAGGCGTCGAGCGCGTTGCGCAGCAGGTTGACAAGGATCTGCTCGATGCGCACCGTCTGCCCCTGCATCGCGAGCGCGGGGTCGGAGGCCTCGGCGTGGATTGCGATGCCGTGCTGCCGGGCTTCGGCCGACACCATCGCGATGGCCACCGCAATCGCCGGTGCGACCGGCACCGGCGCGTGGCGCAGGTCGTCCTTGCGGGCGAAGCCCTTGAGCTGCCCGACGATCGTCGCGATGCGCTGCGTCAGCTC
The DNA here is from genome assembly GCF_056400745.1 of Rhizobacter sp. P5_A1. Taxonomy (NCBI): domain Bacteria; kingdom Pseudomonadati; phylum Pseudomonadota; class Betaproteobacteria; order Burkholderiales; family Sphaerotilaceae; genus Rhizobacter; species Rhizobacter sp. P5_A1. The sequence goes on along the minus strand of NZ_JBFUKR010000003.1, from coordinate 80,178 downwards.
GCCGATGGTGTCCAGGTTGGCCTGCACCGAGGCGTCGTCGCCGCGGTCGAGCAGCATCTTCGCGTTGTCGTTGAGCGCACGCAGCGCGGCCAGCGGCTGGTTGATCTCGTGCGTGATGCTCGCCGCCATCTGCCCGAGAACGGTGAGCTTGCCGGCCTGGATCAGCTCGTTCTGCGTCGCGCGCAGCGTGGCCTGGGTGCGGTCGAGTTCGCGGATCTTCGACTCGAGCTCGTCGTTGGCACGCACCAGCACCGCGGTGCGCTCGCCGATGCGCTGCTCGAGCTGCGCATGCACGCCTTCGAGCTCGCGCTGGGCGCGGCGGCGCTCGTCGTTGCGGCGCCGCCGCAGCCTGGCGTAGAGCGCCGCCACCAGCACGAAAGCATAGGCAAAGCCCGCCGCCGCCGCGTAGCCGCGCGCGAGGTTGCCGACGTCTTCGACCTCGGCAAACGACAGCAGCGTCCAGCCCATGTGGCCGAGCGCGCGGCGCTCGCCGGCCACAGGCAGCCAGCGCATGGCGGCGCCATCGCGCAGCGCGAGCTGCGCGACGCCGTCGCGCCCGGCCTGCACCAGCGGCACCGGTTCGAGGGCACTGTCGCCGTACTGCCGCGTCGCGCGGATGCGGGCGCGCGCCGCCTCGTCGAGCGGCGCGAGCGAGCGGAAGCGCCACTCGGGGCGACTCGACAGGAACACCACGCCCTGCTCGTCGGCCAGCATCAGCAGCGACCCGCTGCGCCGCCAGTTGGCCTCGATGTCGTCGAGCGAGATCTTCACCGCGACCACGCCGAGCGGCGCCGCGCCCGGCTGCAGCTCGTCGGGCACGCGGTGGGCCAGGAAGTAGCCGGGCTCGCGGGTGGTTGAACCGAGCGCATAGTAGCGGCCCGAGCCGTTGGCGACGGCGTCGCGGAAGTAGGGCCGGAAGGCGTAGTTCTGGCCGACGAAAGACAGCGGCGTGGCCCAGTTGCTGGCGGCCACGGTGTGGCCGTGCGCGTCGATCAGGTAGATCGCGGCGACGTGGGTGTGCGCTGCCAGCCGCTCGAGGCGCCGGTTGACCGCATCACGGCGCGCCGCGTCGGCGGGGTTTGTCAGCAAGGCCACCTGGTCGGGGTAGCCGGCCAGCACGACCGGCAAGGTGTCGTACTTGTTGAGCGCCGAGGCCAGGCCGGACGACAGGAACTCGAGCTGGCGCTGCGTGCTCTGGCGCAGATCGTCCAGGCCCCAGCGGTAGGTACTGCGGTAGGTGAGCCCAACCAGCAGCACGCCGGCACCGACCAGCAGCACCACCAATGCAATGGCCTGCGCCGTGCGGGCCGGCCCCCGCCAGGAGCGGGTGGGCTCAGGGGTGTGATGCTTCGGCATCGATCCTCGAATGGCGACGCGTGTCGCGCATGCCCAGGTAGACCAGCAGCGAGCACGCGATCACGGCGCTAGCGTACCAGTAGAAGCCGCTCTCGTTGCCGGCCTGCTTGAACCACAGCGCGATGTATTCCGCGCTGCCGCCGAACACCGACACCGCCACCGCGTAGGGCACACCGACGCCAGTGGCGCGGATGGCCGCCGGGAACAGCTCGGCCTTCACCACCGCGTTGATCGAGGTGTAGCCCGAGACGATCAGCCAGGCACAGGCGATCAGCGCAAACGCTTCCCAAGGGCCATGGGCATGGCGGATCGCGGTCAGCAGCGGCACCGTGAACAGCGTGCCGAGGATCGCGAACTCAAGCAGCAGCGGACGCCGTCCGATGCGATCGGACAGGGCACCGTAGATCGGCTGCAGCAGCATCGCGAACAGCAGCGTCGCGGCCGACACCGCGGTGGTCTGCGCGTCGGTCAGGCCCACCGACAGCTTGAGGAACTTCTGCATGTAGGTGGTGTAGACGTAGAACGCGAGGGTGCCGCCCATCGTGAGGCCCACGACCACCATCACTTCCTTCGGGTATTGGGCCAGCAGGCGCAGGCCGCCCATCTGGGTGCCGCTTTTGCGCGCGGCTTCGAACGACTGTGTCTCGGCCAAGTCGCGCCGCATGAACAGGGCCACGAGCGCGAGGCCGGCGCCGATGAAGAACGGGATGCGCCAGCCCCACTGCTTGAGCTCGGCCGGGCTCAGGAACACGTTCTGCAGCAGCAGCAACACCACCAAGGCAAGCAGCTGGCCGCCGATCAGCGTGACGTACTGGAAGCTCGAGTAGAAGCCGCGGTGGCGCGAGGTCGCCATCTCCGACAGGTAGGTGGCGCTCGACCCGTACTCGCCGCCGAGGCTCAGGCCCTGCAGCAGACGCGCGAGCAGCAGGATCGCCGGCGCGGCCACACCGACCATCGCATGGGTGGGCGCGCACGCGATGATCAGCGAGCCCAGACACATCAGCAGCACCGAGGTCATCAACGCCGTGCGCCGGCCGAGCCGGTCGCCGATGCGCCCGAACAGGATGCCGCCGATCGGCCGCACGAAGAAGCCGAGCGCGAAGATGCCGGCCGCCGACATCATCTGCGCGGTCGGGTCCTGCGCGGGGAAGAAGGCCGACGCGAAGTAGAGCGAGAAGGCCGAGAAGCAATAGAAGTCGTACCACTCGACCAGGTTGCCGATCGAGCCGACCAGGATGGCGCGCAGGCACGAGAGCTCGATGCGATCCAACTTGACCGGCCTGGCCGGCCTGGCCAGCTCATTGGCCGGCACGCCGGGCATGGTGGGTCTGAATTCCATCTGTGGTCTCCTTGTTGAGGCGGCGGGTGCCGCACCGGTGGCGGCCTGCATTGCAGATCACATGCCACGCGTCGAATGCGGCGCATCACCCGGCGCCGACGTGGCGCCAGGCTCGCAAAGCGCCGGCGCGCGCGGCGGATCTCCGCCACGCGGCCCGAACCGGCGGCGGATTCCGTCATGGTCCGCGTCTGCGGCGTCACCGTTCAACGGGGCGGCATCAGCAAATACCCTCGCTGGTACGCCCCGTGCACTTGGAGACGCACGCGAGTTCGCGACTCGAACCTCAGGAGACATTCGAATGAAACGCAGGCAATTGATCCAGATGGCGATCCCGGCGATCGTCGGCACCCTCGGTGTGACGAGCGCGTGGTGCCAGAACTACCCGAGCAAGCCGGTGCGAGTCATCGTTCCCTTCGCAGCCGGAGGCACGACCGACATCATCGCGCGCGTGATCGCCGAGGGCACGCAGGCATCGTTCGGCCAGGTGATGGTCGTCGACAACAAGGCCGGCGCGGGTGGTCTCGTGGGCGCGACCGAGCTCGCCAGGGCCTCGCCCGACGGCTACACGCTGGGCATCGCCACCGTGTCGACCACTGCGTCGGTGCCCGCGATCAATCCGCGCGTCACCTACAACCCGCTGACCGACTTCACCCCGATCATCAACATCGCGGCAACGCCGAACGTGCTTGCGGTCCACCCGTCGTTCCCGGCGAAGGACTTCACGCACGTGCTGGCCGCGCTCAAGGCGGCGCCGGGCAAGTACACCTACGCCAGCTCGGGCGCGGGCGGCATCGGCCACCTGCAGATGGAGCTCTTCAAGTCGCTCACCGGCACCTGGATCACGCACATCCCCTACAGGGGTGCGGGCCCGGCGCTCAACGACGCGGTCTCGGGGCAGGTCAACATGATCTTCGACAACATCCCGTCGATCCTGCCTTTCATCAAGGCGGGCCGCCTCGTTCCCGTCGCGGTGGCCGCGCCGCAGCGCCTGGCTGCGCTGCCGAACGTGCCGACCTTCAAGGAGCTGGGTCTCGAGCCGGTGAACCGGATGGCCTACTACGGCATCAGTGGCCCGAAGGGCCTGCCCAGCGAGGTCGTGGCAAAGGTCGCGACCTCCGTCAAGCATGCGCTCGAACGGGCGGAGACGCGGGCACGCATCGAGGAGACGGGCTCCTTCGTCATTGCCAACACGCCCGAGCAGTTCGCCGCGCAGATCAAGGCCGAGTACGAGGTCTACAAGAAGGTCGTCGACCAGCAGAAACTCAAACTGGAGTAAGGCGCACGCCCTCCACTCGGCTCCTCTTTGCCCCGCCCGCCGCGGGGCATTTTTTTGGCGGCCAGATCAAGGCTGAGGTGCAGGCGCAAATCCGCCCTGCCGGCGCGCTGCCAGGCGGAATCTCGCCGCGTGGGCACCGCATGCACCGCGACCGAAGCGCGCGAACGGGGCCGGCAACCGCACGCGCCGTGCAATACGCACGCGAGCCTGCGTACAAACCCGCGTTGGTATGCCCCATGCAATTGAGTGCCCGCGGCTTCAGTGCATGCCCGCGCTCTGCCACACCCAGGAGTCCAGGCATGACATCGATCCAGAGTCTCGCAGCCGCCGCGTCCGCGGCCACGGTGCTGGCATGCAGCGCTCCAGCCGCAGCCCAGGTCGTGATCGGCCAGACCAGCGGCTTCACCGGACCCGTCGCGCCCGGCGTGATCGAGAACACCGAGGGCGCGCGTCTGTACTTCGACCATGTGAACCAACGCGGCGGCGTCAACGGGCAGCGCATCGAACTCGTCTCGCTGGACGACAAGTTCCAACCGGCACTGGCGGTCGAGAATGCGCGCAAGCTGATCAGCGACCCTCGCGTGGTGGCGCTGTTCCTCAACCGCGGCACACCGCACAGCGAGGCGATCCGGCCGCTGCTCGACGAACACAAGATCGCGCTGGTGGCGCCGTCGAGCGGCGCGATGTCGCTGCACGCGCCGGTGAATCCGTGGATCTTCAACGTGCGTGCGCCCTACCAGCTCGAGGTGATGCGGACGATCAAGCACCTCACGAGCTTCGATGTCAAACGCATCGCGCTGGCGATCGTCGACGACGCCTTCGGGGCCGACTGCCTGATCGGCGCGAACAAGGGCTTCGCGGAGGCCGGCGTGCAGCCGGCGGCGGTGATCCGCTTCGATCGCGACAAGCCCGATCATGCGGCGATCGCACAGGCGGCGGTCAAGACCGACGCGCAGGCGGTGCTGTTCGTCGGCGCGTCGGCGGCAGTGGCCGACGGAACACGCGCGCTGCGTGCGCAAGGCTCGCACGCGCAGGTCGTCACGCTGTCCAACAACGCGTCGCGCGGGTTCATCGAGCAGATGGGGCCGCACGCCCGCGGCACGATCGTGTCCCAGGTGTTCCCGCGCGAGCGCTCGCTGTCGGTACCGATGATCAAGGAGGCGCACGACCTGGCGGTGGCCAAGGGCGTGAAGGAAGTGACTCCCGCGATGGTCGAGGGATACGCCGCGGCCAAGGTGCTGGTCGAAGGGCTGCGCCGCGCGGGCCCACATCCGTCGCGCAAGGCTCTGCGCGACGCGCTCGAAGGCCTGCAGAAGGTCGACATCGGCGGCATGGAGGTGTCGTTCAGCCCGTCCAACCACACCGGCCTGAAGTACAGCGACCTCGCGATCATCGGTGCGCAGGGCACGTTCGTGCGCTAGGGGCTGTTAACGCTATGGAACTGCCAACCCACGAATCGACCATGACTGCACCGATCACGCCCGACACGGCAAACTTCGCCGGCACCGTGCATCGCGCCACGCTGCTCAAGCTGTTCGACCAGGTGCGACCGGGCCCGCAAACGTCATTGGGCCCTGACCTTGACGTTTGCGTCGCCGTGGAGAGTCCGCGGGCCTGTGTGAGACCCATGGGCCCGGCCGGGGGCGAGAGACGCCAGCCGTTGCAACTCCATGCGTGTCGAAGTCGCGCCGCCGCAGGGTCAGACTTCTCGCAACGCCCTGCGCTCAAACTGGCGGCTGCTGCCGCCGGACTCGGCTGCGTCCTGGTGCACGCGAGTGAGCGAAGCGTCAGCTTCGACTCGGTGGCGGCCGCGCAGCACGGTTTGGTTCCCACGGGCCATGGCGAAGTTTGTCTGACACTTGATGCGTGGACTGCCTTGCTGGACGAGCAAGATCGAGCCGCCTTGTCGGTCTTGTTCGGCGCCGGGCTGGCCGCGGGCTCCGTCGAGAGGATGTCGGTCCGGCTGGTTGGCACGACGGCGCAGAAAGCACGCCTGCTGGAGCTGACGTTCGTCGGCGTGCCCAACACATCGTTGCTGGTCGTGGCGTCGCGCGACGTCACCACGGAGCGGTCGCGCGAAGAACTGCGGCGACAGAAGGCTGCGGCGGAACGAGCGAGCCTCGCCAAAAGCGAATTCATGTCACAGGTGAGCCACGAACTGCGCGCGCCGCTCAACGCCATCCTTGGGTTCGCGCAGCTGATGGCGATCGACACAGCACTGTCTCCATTGCCGGCCGTGCATCGGCAGCGCCTGCAACTCATTCAGCACTCCGGTCGTCGTTTGCTGGCGTTGATCGATCAGTTGCTGCAGCTGGGTTGCGCCGAGCATCGCCGGCAACATCTGAATCTGCGCGACCTGCCGGTGGTCCCCCTCGTCAAGCGCTGCCTTGACTCGCTCGAGCCGATGGCGCTCGAGAGGAATGTCCGGTTTGAGCTCCATGTCCGCGACGAAGACGCCACCGTGCGCGCGGACGAGCAAGTGCTCGAGCAGATCCTGACGAACCTCCTGACGAACGCGATCAAGTACAACCGGAGCGGCGGTCTGGTTCGCGTGCGCATCCGATCAGACCTCGACGTCGCGATGACGTTCGACGACACCGGTCACGGCATGTCCGAGGCCCAGCTCGGGCACCTGTTCGAACCGTTCAATCGCTTGTCGGCCAGCCACAGCCGCATTCAAGGCACGGGCTTGGGGCTGGTCATCACCAAGCAGCTCATCGAGGCCCTGGGTGGCAAGCTGGGCGTGTGGTCGCAAGTGGGCAAGGGCAGCCGTTTTCGGGTTCGCCTTCCGCTCGGCGATGCAGGCCTTGCGGTGGTCCCCGATGAGGGCTCGGACACGCTGCCCGCGCCGTGGGACAGCGGCCTGCGCTTCCGGATTCTGTACGTCGAAGACGACGAGATCAATGTGTTGCTGATGCGAGAGCTCTTCAACACGCAACCTGAATGGCAGCTCTGCGTGATGGGCACCGCGGCCGAGGCGATCGCGAGCGCCAAGGAGCATCCACCCGACCTGATCCTTGTCGACATGAACCTGCCCGACGCGGATGGCCTGCACGTGCTGCACGAACTCAAGGCAGACCCCCGAACCCGAGAGATCCGCTGTATCGCCGTCAGTGCCGACGCCGTGCCGCGACACGTCTCCGACGCGCTTCAAGCCGGCTTCGCAGACTATTGGACCAAGCCCCTGGATCTCGTTCGAACGGTGGATCGGATCAAGGATGCGCTCAGCTGATGACGCACCGCTTTCCCTTCGCGGCGCTGACCCTGTTCGCGGTGCTGGGAGTGAACGTCCGTGCGCAGCAGGGCGAGGCGGTTCGGCCCTTGCCGGAACTGGTCGCGGGCATCGTGCACTACACGCGTTGGCCAGACCCGCCCGCAACGCTGCGCCTGTGCGTGGAAGCCGGTGACGAACTCGCCGACGGCGACGGTGCGCGGCAGCTCTTCGAGGCGCTCGCGTTGCTGCCGGAGCGCCGGGTCAGCACGGTTGCGCGACGCATCGCGGGGGCGACCGCCGCGAGTCTGCAAGACTGCCAGGCGATCTACTTCGGGCAGGTATCCAGTGCGTCCTGGCGATACCTGCTGCAGGAGCTGGCGAACCAACCCGTGCTGACGATCGGCCCCGGCGAGGACTTCTGTTCCTGGGGAGGCGTGTTCTGCCTCGAACGCGCCGGCGCGTCCGTGCGGATCAAGGCCAACCTCGACGCGGTGGCACGCAGTGGCCTGCGCGTGAACCCGCAGTTGCTGCGCCTGACGCAGCGCGGCAAGGTGGCACGATGACGGACCGGCGCGTCATGTCGGTCGCGCCTTCCGTCGCCTCGCGCGTGCGGCGGGCGCAGTGGCGGGTCGCGTTGTTTGCGAGCACCGGACTCGCGCTGACCCTGTCGATCGCCGGCCTGGCCGTGCTGAGGGGACACGAGCAGAGCTCGATGCACCTGGTCGCGAGCTCGTTGGCGATCGCGGGCGAGCCGGCCCTGCGCTTCGGTGACCGCGCCGCCATGCAGGAGTTGATCGATCAGGTGGCCGGGCCCGCTCGGCTGGCCGAGGTCATTGTCCAGAACCGCAGCGGAGCGCCCTGGTTGCGGGCCGAGCGACCGGTCGACGGCACAGTCGACGCGTGGGCACGCCGCCTCGCGCGAGCGCTGCTCCCCGACGCCCCCAGCGCCGAAATCGGCGGCCCACATGACTCGATCGGCCGCATCGCGCTGCGCTCGAATGGCCAGACCCTGACGCAGTATCTGCAATGGGCCGCGCTCTGCCTGGCAGTGAGCGCCGCCGCGACGGCGCTCTTCGTCCGCTGGCACGCGCGCCGGCTCGCGCGTTGGATCACCGGCCCGATCGAGGCGCTGGCATCGCTGACGCGCGAAGTGCGCACCTCGCGCGACTTTGCGCGGCGTGCCGCGCCGGCCGCCGTCGGCGAGATCGATGCCCTCGCCGACGACTTCAACGCGCTGCTGTCGGAACTGCAGGCCCAGCAGGCGCTGATCGAGGCTCGTCATACCGACCTGCGGCGCGCCAACGAATCGCTGTGGTCCCTGAGCCGGCACGACACCCTCACCGGCCTGCCTAACCGCGCCTACCTCGGCGAGCGCCTCGCGCGCGTACTCGAGGAGTGCCGCCGGCACGGCTCGCGTGCGGGGCTGGTCTTCGCCGACAGCGACCGCTTCAAGCAGATCAACGACCGCTACGGCCACGCCGCCGGCGATGCGCTGCTGATCGAACTGGCGTCCCGGTTGCGCAGTTCAGTGCGCGAGTCCGACTTCATCGCGCGCCTGGGCGGCGACGAGTTCGTCATCGTGCTCACGCCCATGCGCCATCCGCAGGAGATCGACGTGCTGATCGAGCGCGTGCGCGGTTCGCTGAATCGGCCGGTACGCCTCCCCGGCGGCGGCGAGTTGGAGTCGATCAGCATGTCGCTGGGCGTGGCGGTCTACCCCGACCACGCCGACACGATCGACGACTTGATCCGCGCCGCCGATGCCGCGATGTACCGCGCCAAGGAGAGCCCGCAGCGCGGGGCCACAGCCACCTTCCTGCCGTCTGGCGACGCGCCCGGCGCGCCGCATCGGCCTTCCCGGGAAACCCTGCCATGACACCCACCGACCCACGCCTGCAATCCGCCGGACGACGGGGCAGCCTGCTCCTCGCGGCCAACGCGTTGCTCACCCTGGCCGGCTGCGCAGCCGCACCGCCGGCTTCGCAGCCTCCCAGCTCGGCGCAGCAGTCCGCGTTGCGCAGCCTGGGCTTTGCGCCCACCCAGGACGGTTGGGAGCTCGACATGTCTGCACGCATGAGCTTCCGCGTGGACGACTCGAGACTGGGTGCAGGGGATCTCGACATCTTGGGCCGTATCGCCGCCGTGTTGCGCAGCGCGGGCATCGAGCACATCACGGTCGAGGGTCATGCGGACGACCAGGGCAGCGAGCCGTACAACCTGCAGCTGTCCGAGCGGCGCGCCCAGACGGTCGCGCAGGCGCTGGCCGAGCGCGGCATGGCGCCCGGCAACATCGTGCGCCGCGGGCTCGGTTCGGCGCGACCCGTGGCCGACAACACGACCCCCGGCGGACGCGCGCGCAACCGGCGCGCGGTGCTGATCGTCGAGTCGCTCTGACACCGGCCGCTGTCGTCAAGGGCGCGCCGAGCCAGGAGCTCAGTCAATGACGCGGTCGGCGCGCTTCAGCACTTCGGCTGGGTTGATCAACCCAAGGTCATGGGCGGTCTTGACATCGAGGCACCGGGTCACGCCGGCCTCCGTGCGCAGGGTTCAGTAGCCGACGGTGAAGCGCTGGCGCGAGTGCGCGGGCTTTTCCAGTTCATCGAGAAAAGCGATCGCGAGGTCGGCGAAGCTGATCCAGCTCTTGCCGTCGGCGCCGACCAGCAGGTCGTCGCGGCCGAGGCGAAACTTGCCGGTGCGCTCGCCTTCGACGAGCAGCGCGGAGGGCGACAGGAAGCTCCAGTCCAGCACTTGCTCCTGACGCAAGGTGTCGAGATAGACGCCTCCGGCCGCGGCCTCCGCCTTGTACTCGGCGGGGAAGTTCGGCGTGTCGATGACCTTCAGACCGGGCGCCGCGAACAGGCTGCCCGCGCCGCCAACCACCAACAGGCGCTTGACCCCCGCCTTCTTCACCGGGTCGATGACGGCGCTGGCCGGAATGCCGGTGAAGTGCGCGGCGCTGAACACCGCGTCGTGGCCAGCCACGGCCTGTTGCAGCGCGTTGGCGTCGAGCACGTCGAGGTCTTTGACGGTCACACCGGCGCGTTCGCCGAGCTTGGAGGACGCATTGCGGGCGATGGCGGTTACGGCATGGCCGCGACGCAGCGCTTCTTCCAGCAACTGGCTACCGGCACGTCCGGTGGCACCGATGATGGCAATCTTGCTCATGGTGAGGTTCTTTCCGATGGGTTGATGAATTCGACTCGGCACTCGGCGGCTCGCGACACACATGCGCAGCCGCGCGGCCGCGGTACCCAGATGCTAGTTGCAGGCGATGGACCCGGAAACCCGCGAAGGAGACACAGTCTGTTTCGTCAATCGGTCGAATCGACACGCGCGGCCCCATGGCCAGTGTCGCCATCGGGCGGCGCACGATCCCGGCGATCGAAGAACGCTACGCAAGCATCGAGAGGCTGCTGGGCGTCGAGACCTTGCAGCCGGCGTACGACGTGCTCGACGCGCTGCTCGCGCCGCTCGGTTGCGCCCCCGCCGATGCGGCCGAGGCCGCCGAGACCGCCCCGGATTCCGGCGATAGGGCGTCGACCCAATCACCGACAGCTGCGAATTCGCGGAGCAGCGAATCGGCCGGTGCTAGAGTGATGTCACCATGCAGACAAGGCTTGGGCAGACGCGCGAGCGGGAGCTACTCGACCAGAATCGCCGCTTCTACGATTTGCTCTGGTCCGGTGCGAGGCTGGTCGAGCCGCAACGATTCAATACGTGGGCGCTCGTGCAATCACTGTTGCCCGAGTCCGGGAGCAGGCTCGAGGTTGCGCCGGGCCTGAGACCACGACTGCCGATCGAAGGCACGCAGTTCGTGGACATCAGCGCGCCGGCGCTGGCGAAACTTCAAGAACGCGGTGCGCAGGTCACGCTGGCCCAGGTCACTGCCCTGCCGTTCGCCGACTCTGCGTTCGACCTGGTGTGCGCGCTCGACATCATCGAGCACGTCGACGACGACGACGGCGCATTGTCCGAACTGTGCCGTGTCGCGAGGGACGGTGCGGCACTGGTGATCTCGATGCCCCTGCATCCTTCGCGTTGGACCTCGTTCGACGATTTCGTGGGCCACAAGCGGCGGTACGAACCGGCGCGCCTGATCGAGAAGCTGGCGCAACACCGCCTCGTGGTGGAGCGCAGCGCCGTGTATGGCATGCAGCCGCCCTCGTCGCGCCTGGTAGAGATCGGCATGTGGTGGCTTCTGCATCATCGCGAGCAGGCCATGTGGTGGTACAACCGCGCCTTCATGCCGCTCGGATTGCGGCTCCAGAAGGAGCTGTCGCTCGCGCCGGGAATGATTGCGACGGCCGAAGTCGACGAGATCCTCCTGGTGTGCCGAAGAAGCGGCACCGTCTTCCGCGCGTCGTGACCGTTCGCAGGGCGTTCAAGCGCGCCGCGCAGGCGGCAGGCTCGGCTTGCCGCACGCGAGGAACCGGCTGTCATCGATGCCCATATCCTCGGCGACCTGTCGCCGGTCTGAACCCAGATCGCCGCTGAACCGGACAGTCAGGACGACCGGATGCCGCCCTTCGTGGATGGCGTCGTCAGCAACCTGTGCATGTCGGCCAAGAAGCGATCGAAGTCCAGCGGCTTGGTCCAGTACTCGGCCACTCCGTGGGCCCGTGCCTGCGCCACCGACTCGGGCATCGCGCTCGCCGACACCGCGACGACAGTGAGATCCGAGGTTGCCGGATCGGCGCGGAGCGAGTCCAGCACGGCGAAGCCGTCCATGTCGGGGAGCTGCATGTCGAGCAGCACGAGATCCGGGCGCAGCGATCGCGCGAGGTCGATGCCACTTGCGCCATCCTCGGCCTGCACCAGCAGCACGCCACTCCAGCGCGCGAGCAACTGTTCCACGAGCATCAGATTGACGGGGTTGTCTTCGATGTAGAGCACGACGCCGGCCGGCGCCGCCGTGTCGGCGCTCGAGTCGTCGAGCGCGGCGCGGGCCGATGGCATGAACGCCGGCGTGTCGCTCGCCTCGGTGACCCGGTGGGCCTGGAGCGAGACGCGCACGCGTGTGCCCCGCCCGAACTCACTGTCGACGTCTATTCGACCGTCCATCAGCCGCACCAGTTGGCGCGTCAGCACCAGGCCGATGCCCGTGCCTTGCACACCGCTGCGCTCCTGGCCCAGCCGATTGAAAGGCTCATACAAATGGGCCAGCTGATCGGGCGTCATGCCGATGCCGCTGTCGACCACGTCGATCAGAACCCTGTCCGCATCGTTGGCCACCTCGATGCGCACCGACCCGCCGCAGCGGTTGTACTTGACCGCATTGGAAAGCAGATTGATCAGCACTTGTCGCAGGCGGATCGGGTCGGCGAGCACCCACACCCGCAGCGCCTCGCGATCGAGCGCCACCAGGCTCACGCCGAGCGGCTGCGCCAGCGGCTCGGCCATGTACAGCGCCTCTTCGAGCAGCGGGCCAAGCTCGACGGCCTGTGCCTGCACCTGCAGCTGACCGATCTCGATGCGCGACACATCGAGCAGATCGTTGATCAGCGCCAGCAAGTGCCAGCCTGCGCAGCGGATGTGGTCGAGCTGAGCCAGCTGCTGTGCGCTGAGCCGATCCTGCGCATCGACCCTCAACAGCTGGGAGAAGCCAAGCACCGCGTTGAGCGGCGTGCGCAGTTCGTGGCTCATGCGCGACAGGAATTCGCTCTTGGCGCGGCTCGACGCTTCGGCCGTGCGCCTCGCTGCGGCCTCCACTTCGACCTGCTTGCGTTCGCGCAGCGTCACGATGCCAAAAGCGAGATTGCCCGCCAGCTCGCCGAGGATGCCGACCTCGTCGGCGTCGAAGCCATCGACTTCGCCGGAGTGGATCGCCAGGACCCCGAAGGCCTGGCCCTCGCTCTTCAGCGGTAGCGCGACGACAGACCGATAGCCGCGACGCGCGGCCTCGTTCCGCCATGCGGCCAGATGGGGGTCGTTCTGGATGTCGCGCGAGATGCTGGGCTGCCCCGTCCGAACCGCCGTGCCTCCCGGTCCGCGGCCGTACTCGCTGTCTTCCGACCAGCTCACTGTCGGGCCCCGGACGAAGCCCCCTTCCACACCGCCATAGGCGGCGGGCCGCCACGACTTGGCCTCGTCCCGTTCGGCGAACGCGACCATCGCCATGCGATAGCCGCCCTCTTCGACCGCGATGCGGCACACGTCCTGCAGCAGGCTGTCTTCGTCGGAGGCGAGGATCAATGCCCGGTTCGAGCTGCGCAGCAACCGCAAGGCACGGCTGGTCCGGGCCAGCTCGACGGCAGCCTGTGGCGGCGCCTCCGGATCCGGCGCATTCGTCGCAACAGGGTGCTCAGACATGACGACCGCGAGTCGTGACGAAACGGAGCATCGGCGCATCTCCCGAGGTGGCGCCCACACTCTACGCGCGTTGCGGCCCTGCCCCACGGGTGCAGCTCGCGCGGCCTCATCATCGTGGTGCGGATGACGCGCAAGCCATTCGCTCTCAAGGCGCGCGCTGCGTGAACTTCCCCACGCACCCCCGCGCGCGGTTCCAGTATCGTTCACCACTTTGTTTGCGGACAAGACATGAGAACGATCGTTGGAACCGCGTTTGCGGTATGGCTGCTCGCCGCAAGCGCGACGGCGCGTGCCGACGTTCAGGGTGCCGGCGCCTCCTTTCCGTCCAAGGTGTACGAAAAGTGGGCCGCGCGGTACGAGCGTGACAGCGGCACGCGGGTGACCTACAAGCCGACCGGCTCCGGCGACGGGATCAGGCAGATCACCGAGCGGCACGTCGCGTTCGCCGGCTCCGATTCACCGCTGTCGAAGGACGAGTTGGCTCGCCGCAGGCTGATTCAGCTGCCGATGGTCGTCGGTGGCATCGTGCCGGTCATCAACGTACCCGGCGTCGCCGCGGGTGCACTGCAACTGGACGGCCGGACGCTCGCCGACATCATGCTCGGGACGATCGCGCGTTGGGATGACCCGCGCATCGTCGAACTCAACCGAGGTGTGCGGCTGCCGCCTCTTGCGATCCGCCGGATCGTGCGCGCCGAGAAGTCGGGCACCACGGAAGGATTCGCGCGCTACCTGACGCAGGTGTCGGGCGCGTTCAAGGAGCAGGTCGGCGTCTCGCAACTGCCAAAGTGGAGCGGGACGGTGATCTCCGCCGAAGGCAACGACGGCGTCGCGAAGGCGGTCAATGCAACCCAGGGAGCCATCGCGTACGTCAGCTACGACCGTGTTGCGCACGACGGCCTGCTCGACGTGCGGCTGCGCAACGCGGCGGGCAACGTGGTTCGCGCATCCGAAGGCAGCTTTCGCGCTGCGATCGTCGAAAGCGAACTGAGCCGAACGGGTGACGACCTGGCCAGCCTGATGGACCGGCCTGGCAGCGAAACGTGGCCGATCACCTTGGCGACATTCGCGCTGGCAGATGCCAACCCGGAGTCGGCCGACGCTGCGGCGCCGGCGCTGCGGTTCCTTTACTGGTGCTTCCTGCATGGCGATGATTTGACCCGCGGCACCGGATTCGCGCCGCTTCCGATCACAGTGCAGTCACGCCTCGCTGCTCGCTTCGCGAGCGTCAAGGCCCGCGACGGAAAGGTCGTCAACTACGTCAGCAACTGAGGCGCGCTCGCAACCGCGTGGCTCGAACTGCCCTATCATGCGTCTCATGTCCTTGATCGTTTCGACCCTCTGCGTCGCCCCCGCGGCACGAGCCCAGCGAGCTGCACGAGCCCGCCGCTCGTTGCTGTGCGCCGCGCGTGAGAGACCGAAGCCGATGATCTAGGCACCAGACGATCTCTCCCCCGAAAGGCCACGGCTCATCCCCGTGGCCTTTTTCTTTGTCCGCCCACTTTGAAAGGCTTGTCATGATCGACCCGCAGCCCTTGCCGTTCAACCACCTGATGCCCGTCACCGAACGCCCCGCCGAGGTGTTTGTTCGCGGCGAGGGCGCCTGGCTGTGGGATGCCGCCGGCAAGCGCTATCTCGATTGGTTGCAAGGCTGGGCCGTCAACGCGCTGGGGCACTGCCCGCCGCTCATCACGCAGGCGCTGCAGGCGCAGTCCACGCAGCTGCTCACGCCGAGCCCCGCGCTGTACAACCTGCCTGCGCTCCGGCTCGCGGCGCGCTTGTGCGAGCTCAGCGGGTTCGCTCAGGTGTTCTTCGGCAGCACCGGGGCGGAGGCCAACGAAGGTGCGATCAAGCTGGCACGCAAGTGGGGCCGCATCCAGCGCGCGGGGGCACACGAGATCATCACCTTCGAGAACGGCTTTCACGGCCGCAACTTGGCGACCATGGCGGCCAGCGGCAAGGCGGGCTGGGACCGGCTCTTTCCACCCCAGATGCCAGGGTTCGCCAAGGCCCGTCTGAACAACCTCGACTCTGTCATCGGTGCGATCAACGAGCGCACCGTTGCCGTCATGCTGGAGCCGGTGCAAGGCGAAGCCGGCGTGCGACCCGCCTCACCGGCCTTCCTCAAGGCCCTTCGCCAGTTGTGCGACGCGCGCGGCCTGCTGTTGATCTTCGACGAGATCCAGACCGGCTGCGGCCGTCTGGGGCAACTCTTCGCCTTTCAGCAGTCGGGCGTCACGCCGGACATCATGACCCTGGGCAAGGGCCTGGGCGGCGGCGTGCCGATTTCCGCCGTATTGGCGCAAGCGCACTGCAGCGTCTTCGAGCATGGCGACCAGGGAGGAACCTACGCTGGCAACCCGCTGATGTGCGCCGTCGGTCTGGAGGTGCTGAACGTCCTGAGCCAAGCCGAGTTCCTGGCCAATGTGCGGGCCACGGGCCGGTGGCTGCGCAGCGGACTGGAAGATCTTTCGGCGCGCATGGACCTGGGCGAGGTGCGTGGCGACGGGCTGTTGCTGGCACTCGACCTGGGTACCGACACGGCAGCGGCGGTGGTCCGCGAGTGCCGCGCACACGGCCTGCTCGTGAACGCCGCTCGACCCGATTGCCTGCGATTCATGCCGCGGCTGAACAGCACCGCCCACGAGGTTCAGCAGGGCTTGGAGACACTGGGCGCCGTCTTGCGCCGAGCCCGGAAGCCGGCGATTGCTGCGTCGTAGCGTGCGGACGCGCATGAAGCGTGACGGCCGAATGAGTCGCCCGCCAAGATGCTCCCATGGCAATTCTGCGAAGGAGCGCAGGCATCGGAAGTTGCGGTTCACCCCGCCGACGTGGACTGCTCACCCGGCGGAGAAATGCTCACCCAGCGCACGCCGCAACACGTCGACGGCGACGTGCCGGTGCGGGGTCCGGTACGCCAGCGCCAGACCGATCTGGAACGGCTCTTCGAAGCGCAGCCGTTTGTAGACGACGCCCGAGCGACCGATGGCGGTCAGGGATCTCGGCACGAGCGCCACACCGCGCCCTTCCGCGATCAGGCTCAGCAGCACATGGTGATCCTGGGGCTCAGGCAGGCGTTCCGGCGCGAAATCCAGCCGGCGGAACACCTTCTCGAAATGATCGTAGTACGCCGGATTCAGTGAGCGCTTGAACCAGAACAACGGGCTGGCGGCGAGCTCCCCCAGCTCGATCTTCTGGCGCTGCGCCAGTGGATGCGAACTGGGCAACGCGACCGTGAGCGGATCGTCGGTCAACTTCTCGACGACCAGGTCGGCGGTCTCGGACGGCAGGCCGATGATCGCCGCGTCGAGCCGCCCGCGGTGCAAGTCATTGATCGAGAGCTGCGAGATCTGCCGCTTGATGATCAGACGCAGCCCGGGCACCAGTGCGAGAAGTGCCGGCTCGAGCCAGCTGAACAGCGACGCGTCGACGACCGTGGTCAGTCCGAGGCGCAGGGGGATGCGCGACGCCACCCCAGGGGCCTCCCGTTGCGCGAATCGGTTTGCCAGCTTGTCGGCGCGCGCGAGGATGTCCCGTGCCTCGCGCAAGACTTCGCTGCCCTCGGCCGTCAGCTCCACCCCGCGCCGATCGCGCACGAGCAGTTGCACGCCCAGCTCCCCTTCCAGCGCCTGGATCTGACGCGTGAGCGGCGGTTGCGTCAACGCGAGTCGATCGGCGGCACGCCTGAAGCTCGACGCTTCGGCGACGGCGACGAAATAGCGGAGGTGCCTCAACTCGAGGTGGACGCTCATGACCGGATCCCTTGATACCTGAACAGTATCACCTGAAAGGAAATGGCGCCGCGCGTGCCCGCGGCCTATCTTTGTTCCATCAATCAAACAGGAGTCGACATGGAAGACGCACGCACCGCCGCCGGCCTCAAGCTGCTTGCGCAGATCGAAGGCAACCCGCAGGCCTCGATCGTGGCCGCGTTGGCCGACGTGGCCCCGGACCTTGCCCAACTCGCGATCGGATTCGCCTACGGCGAGATCTATGGCCGCCCGGGACTCGATCTGCCCCAACGGCAGCTCGTGACGGTCTCCGCACTCGCGGCCATGGGCGGATTGGAACCCCAGTTGCGATTCCACGTCGCAGGCGCCTTGAATGCGGGATGCCGCCCGCAGCAGCTGGTCGAACTGATGATCCATCTCGTGGTCTATGCCGGATTTCCGGCTGCGCTGAACGGAACCGTGGTCCTGCGCCAGGTCTTCCAGGAGCGAGGAATCGTTGTCGAGCCCACCGCATCGAAACCGCCGCACGACACGCATCAGGCAGGCATGGCGGCGCTGCGCGAGATCGACGGCGAAGCGGGAGAGAAGGTGATCTCGTCCCTGAAGGACATCTCGCCCGATCTCGGGCGCTCGATCATCGACTTCGCGTTCGGACAGGTCTACACCCGCGAGGGGCTGGACCTGCACCCGCGCGAGCTGATCACGGTGGCCTCGCTCGCGGCGATGGGGTGCGCAACACCGCAACTCAAGGTTCATACCCACGGCTTCCTGAACGTGGGCGGCACCCGGGAGCAACTGGTGGAGATCGCGATCCAGATCGCCGCCTACGCCGGCTTCCCGCGTGCCATCAACGCCGCGCTTGCCATCCAGGACGTGCTGCGCGAGCGCGCCAAGGGGCACTGAACTAAGCGTCACGGGCGGAGCAATCACCGCTCTCGGTAGAGCACCATTCCGGCGTGGTAGAGGATGCCGTCGCGAAACTGGCCATCCGCGGTGAAGCGCGTACCGTTCGAAGGCGTTGAAGCCTGTCGTCGTCCCAGTGCAACCTGACGCCATTGGAACCGCCCAAGAATTCCTCGACCCATCCACCAAGGAGTTCGCAATGGCAAAGGTTCTCGTTCTCTACTACAGCAGCTACGGCCACATCGAGACGATGGCGCAGGCAGTCGCCGAAGGAGCCCGCAGCGGCGGCGCGGAGGTCGTGATCAAGCGCGTGCCAGAGATCGTGCCCGAAGAGGTTGCGAAGGCCTCGCACTTCAAGATCGATCAAGCCGCTCCGCTGGCGACCGTGGACGAGCTGCCCGACTACGACGCGATCATCTTCGGCGTGCCGACGCGCTTCGGCAACATGGCGGCGCAGATGAAGAACTTCCTCGACCAAACCGGCGCACTGTGGTTTGCCGGTAAATTGGTAGGCAAGGTCGGCTCGGTGTTCGCGAGCACGGCAACTCAGCACGGCGGCCAAGAGAGCACGATCCTCAGCACACACACGGTACTGCTACACCAAGGAATGGTCATCGTTGGCCTTCCGTATACGTGGGCTGGCCAGATGAAGCTCGACGAAATCACCGGCGGCAGCCCCTATGGCGCCACCACGATCGCCGGCGGGGACGGCTCGCGCCAACCCTCTGCCAACGAACTCGAAGGCGCACGCTTCCAGGGCAAGCACGTCGCGCAAATCGCCGCGAAACTGGCCGCCTAAGGCCCGATCGAGCCCAAATCGGAATCTCAGGCGCGCATCACGCGCGCTGGCAACCCAAGCAAGCGTCGCGCTTCGGCCACCGTCGCGGGCCGTCGCGAGGACTCGGCGCACAGGTCGGCGATCTGGTGCACGAGCGCGGCGTTCGACGGTGCGAGGGTGTCCTTGTCGAGCCGCACATTGTCTTCCAACCCGGTGCGGCAGTGGCCGCCGAGTTCGAGCGACCAGCGCGCCAGCGGCAACTGCTCGCGACCGATGCCGGCGCCGGTCCAGGTCGCGTTCGGCGACAGGCGCTTGAGCGTCCTCGCATAGAACTCGAGCACTTCGCGGTCGGGCGGCATCGCGTTCCTGATGCCCATGATGAACTGGCAGTGCAGCTCGCCGCGGATGATGCCTTCGCGCTGCAGACGCACGGCCTGGAAGATCATCGACAGATCGAAGACCTCGATCTCCGGCTTCACCTCGTACTCCGCCATCTCGCGCGCCAGCCACTCGATCAGCTCGGGCGGGTTGTCGTACACGCGGTTCGGGAAGTTCACCGAGCCGGCGGCAAGCGAGGCCATGTCGGGCCGCAGCTGGAGCATGCCGCCGCGCTCGCGCCCGGCGCCGGATCTGCCCCCGGTCGATACCTGCGTGATCATGCCCGGTGCGTGCCGGCGTATGCCATCGAGCACCTGCGCGAAGCGCTCGGGCGCCGAGGTCGGCGTCTCGTCGTCGTTGCGCACGTGCAGGTGAACCAGCGTCGCACCGGCTTCGAACGCAGCCTGGGTCGACTCGATCTGCTCGTTGACGCTGATCGGGACCGCAGGGTTGTCCTTCTTGCGCGGCAGCGAACCCGTGATCGCGACAGAGATGATGCAGGGTGTGGTCATGCGATGCGTCCCAATCCCCACCGCCAGGGCCTGATCTCGACCGTGCCATAGACGCCGCCGAGCACGTACGGGTCGCCGGCGATGAAATTGCGCACGTCGGCGATGTCGTGCGCTTCGACGACGAGCAGGCTGCCGTTCATCGCGCCCGCCTCGTCGGTGGTCGGGCCGCCGAGCACCACCTTCAGCCCGTCGGGTGCACCTTCGCGCAGGCGTGCGCGGTGAGCCTCGCGAACGCGCCCGCGCTCGGCCGTCATGCCGGGCCGGTCGGTGGCCCAGATGGCGAAGTGCGTTGCTTCACTCATTCCGCGTCGGCGAGCACGAAGGTGTGCTCGAGGGTCGTGAATGGCGCCGTGAAGTGCGACCCGTCCGGCGCCTTGCCTTCGGCGTGCTCCACGAAGCGGCCGATCAGCGACGAACGCACGCCGAACACGACGTCCGAATCGAGGTACGGATCGGGCGACTTGAAGAGGTGTGTGACCAGCGTCTGGTAACCCGGGGCGCTGATCATGAAGTGCACGTGCGCCGGCCGCCACGGATGGCGCCCGCTCGCGACCAGCATGCGGCCCACCGGCCCGTCGGTCGGCACCGGGTACGCGGTCGGCACGATGCTGCGAAACTGCACCACGCCTTCGGCATCGCTGCGCAGCACACCGCGCGCGCGCCGCGCATCGCCGAGCTCGGGGCGCTGCACGTCGTACAGGCCCTCCTCGTCGGCCTGCCACACGTCGACCACGGCCCCGGCGATCGGCTTGCCATCGAGGCCTTGCACATGCGCCGTCACGAACAGCGCCCTGCCGGGCGCGTCGCCAGCGATGTCGGCGTGCTGCGGCAGAACCGGCGCGTCGCCGGTGTGGAACGGGCCGAACACGGTCGCTTCGGTGGCACCCGCGGGCTTCGCGTGGTTCAGCGCCACCGTCAGCATCGAGACGCCCAGCGTGTCGGACAGCAGGATGAACTCCTGCCGCTTCGCATCGCACATCTGGCCGGTCTCGGTGAGGAAGTCGATGCCGAGCTTCCACTCGGGCTCGGTCAGCTTCACCTCGCGAACGAAGTCGTGCAGGTGGCGCACCAGTGCGCTCAGCACGTCCTTCAGGCGCGCATCGCTGCAGCCTTCGAGCCGCTGCAGCATCGCTGCGGTGATGGTGTGTTCGTTGATGTTGCGCATACCTCAACCTTTCAACGTTCGTTGGGTCGGAAACGCCACCCAACCCCAGCGCTGCTGCACGAACCCGGCGACCCCCTGGCGGAAGAACAGCGTGACGATGATCGCCAGCAGCCCGAGCCCCATCAGATACCAGGTGCCGTAGTCGCTGAAGAACTTGTTCAGGGCCCAGAACACGACCGCGCCGACGATCGGCCCCTCGATGCGGCCGATGCCGCCGACCACGACCATGAAGATCGCGAATGCGGTCCAGTTGACGCTGAAGGCGGCGTCGGGCGAGATGCGCAGGTTGCCGACGAAATACAGCGCCCCGGCGAGCCCCGCGCCCACCGCCGCGACGACATACACCGCGAGCTTCATCCTTTGCACTGCGATGCCCTGCGATTCGGCGGCGACTTCGTTGTCGCGGATCGCCAGCAGCGCGAGCCCCTGCTTGCTGCGCAGGAACAGGTAGACCAACGCGACGCAGGCCACGACGCACGCCAGCGCGACCCAGTAGGTGGTGCTTTCGCGCGTCGCCTTGTCGATGCCGCGCAGCGCGGTGAGGCTCGTGCCGGAACCGCCGCCCACCGCCGAAACATTCGCGATGCCGAGACGGAAGACCTCGGAGATGACCCAGCTGCCGATCGCGAAGTAGCCGCCCGACAAGCGGAACGCGACACGCGACACCGGCACCGCGACGAGGCCCGCCGCCAGCGCCGCGAGCGGAATCGCGACGAAGGGATTGATGCCGCCGAAGTTGCCGAGCGCCAGCATCGCGTAGCCGCCGATGCCGAAGAACGCCTGCTGGCCGATCGAGACCATGCCGCCGTAGCCGGCGAGCAGGTTCCACATCGACGCGAAGATGAAGTAGCACGCGATCTCGACGAACTCGCGCATCCAGCTCGATTCGCCCCAGAACGGCAGGCTGGCCGCAACCCCGACCAGCACGACGGCCACGCCGAGCGTGACCTGGCTCAGGAGCGTGCCGCGCACGACGATCGGTTCGGCCGCGGAGGCGGCACGCGGCACAGCAGCCGGGATCGTCGTCGAAGGCGAGATGGCGCTCATGGTGTTCAACCTCGTGTCTTCGGAAACAGGCCCTGCGGGCGCACGACCAGCACGATCAGGAAGACGATGTGGCCGATCCAGATGCCCCAGCCGGGGTCGATGCGAAACCCGATCTGCTGCGTCACGCCGAGCAGCATCGCGCCGCAGAAGGTGCCCCAGAACGAGCCCATGCCGCCGATGATCACGGCCTCGAAGGCGAACAGCAGCAGCAGCGGCCCGTCGCTCGGCGCGACCGTCGTGCGCATCGCCTGCAGCACGCCGGCGATCGCGATCGTGACGAATGCGATGCCGGTCGCCAGCGCGTAGACCTTGCGCGCGTCCAGCCCCATCAGCTCGGCGATCTCGCGGTCGTCGGAGACCGCGCGAAACGCGCGACCGATGCGCGTGTGGCCGAACAGCCATTGCAGCGCGAAGGTGCACGCGACAGCGACGCCGAAGATCACGAGCGGCAGCACGCCGGCGGTCAGCGAGCCGACGTTCAGGCTTTCGGTCGCCAGCGCGCCGCTGTCGAGCGAGCGCGGGTCGGCCGAGAAGAGCTGCTGCAGCCCGTTCTGGATCACGATCGCGAGCCCGAACGTGACGACCAGCGATGGCAGCGGGTCGCGACCGAGCGTGCCGTTGAGCACATAGCGCTGCAGCGCGTAGCCGAAGGCGAAGGCGATCGGCAGCAGCGCGAGCCCGATCAGCACCGGATGCAATGCCACCAGCCCCGCGCTGGCGATCGCGGCGAATGCGCCGAGCACGATGAAGTCGCCTTGCGCGGTGTTCGTCAGCCGCATCACGCCGAACATCAGCGACTGGCCGAGCGCAAACAGGCAGTACAGGCCGCCGAGCAGCAATCCCTGGAGCAAGGTGTCGATCATGGCCGCGCTCAGTGGGTTGCTTCGAGGCCGAAGTACGCGGCAGCGATCTGCTCACGCGTCAGCTCGCCCGATCGGCCTTCGAGCGAGATCCGGCCTTCCTGCAGGCAGACGACACGCTGCGAGACACGCTGCGCCAGGCCGATGTCCTGCTCGACGATGACCACGCTCATGCCCTCGCCGACGATCGCCGGCATCGCGTCGTAGATTTCCTTGATGACGATGGGCGCGAGGCCGAGCGAGAGTTCGTCGCACAGCAGCAGCTTCGGGTTGCTCATCAGCGCGCGACCGATCGCGACCATTTGCTGCTGGCCGCCGGACAGCGACGTGCCCGGCAAGTTGCGCTTCTCGGCCAGGATCGGGAACAGCGCGTACAAGCGTTCCAGGCTCCACGGCCCCGGGCGCTCAGCAAACGCGCCCATCAACAGGTTCTCTTCGACCGACAGGCTCGGGAACAGGCGCCGCCCTTCGGGCACCAGCGCCAGGCCGAGGCGCACGATCGCGCCCGGCGCGCGGCCGCCGATCGCATCGCCGCGCCAGTGCACCATGCCGGGCTCGACCTTCACGAGCCCGGTCAGCGACTTCAGGAACGTGCTCTTGCCAGCACCATTGGCACCGATGATCGCGAGCAGCTCGCCTTCGGCCAAATGGAAGTCGATGCCGAACAGCGCCTGCGCGTCGCCATAGAACGCTTCGAGGCCACGCGTCTCGATCAAGACCGTCATGCCACCGCCTCCAAGCCCATGTAGACGCGCTGCACCTCAGGGTCCTTCATCACCGATTGCGGTTCGCCCTCGGCGAGCTTCGCGCCGAAGTTGATGACGAAGAGCCGATCGGCCAGAGACAGCAGCGCGTGCACGACGTGCTCGATCCAGACCATCGTGACGCCGGAGGCCTTGATGCGCGCGAGCTCGCCCACCAGTTCCTTCGCCTCGTGCTCGGTCAGCCCGCCGGCGATCTCGTCGAGCAGCAGCAGCTTCGGCTTCGTGGCGAGCGCACGCGCCAGCTCGAGGCGCTTGCGGTCCAGGAGGCGCAGCGACGCGGCAGGCCGGTTCGCCTGTGCGGCCAGCCCGGTCTGCTCGAGCACCGCACGCGCCGTCTTCCAGGCCGCGCGCTCGGGCTCGCCGCCGCCGAAGCAGGCCGCGGTCACGAGGTTCTCGAACACCGTCATCGCACCGAAGGGCTGCGGCACCTGGTAGCTGCGGCCGATGCCGCCACGGCAGCGCCGGTGCGGCGCGAGGCGCGTCACGTCCCGGCCGTCGTATTCGACGCGGCCGGCGTCGCAGCGCACGTCGCCCGAGATCAGGTTGAACAGCGTCGTCTTGCCGGCGCCGTTTGGTCCCAGGATGCCGAGCGTCTCGCCCGCTTCGACCGCGAGCGAGATATTGTCCGTGACCTTCACCGCGCCGTAGGACTTGCTGACACCATGCAGGCTGAGCAGCGCCATGACGTCAGATCAGCTTCAGTGCGCCGCCGGTCGGGATAGCCGGCGCGGCCTGGTTGTTGACGATCACGAGCTCGGTCTTGTACTTCGATCCCTTGCCCCACTGGCCGAGCACCAGCGGCGTCTTGCTGACGTTCTTCATCGGCCCCGCCCCGCCCCACTTCACCGGCCCGACCACGGTCGCCAGCTGCGTCGCCACAACGGCGTCGCGCACGTCCTTCGCGCCCGTGCCCTTGGCGCGCTTCAATGCATCGGCCGCCACCTCGAACAACGCGTGGGCGAAGCCGATCGGCTGCGTCCACTGCTTCTTCGTGCCGGCCTCGTAGGCCTCGGCCAGCGCCTTCGCACTCTGCTTCGTCAGCGACGACGCGAACGGGTGCGACGGGCTCCACCACACCTCGGTGCTCAGGCCATCGCCCAGCTCGCCGAGCGCCTCGATCGCGCCCGGGAACAGCAGCGCCTTGCCGAGCGTGATGACCTTCGGCTTGAAGCCCTGCTGGCGCGCCTGGGTCAGGAAGGTCTTCGCATCGGGCGGGATCACGACGCCGGTCACGATCTCGACCCC
The DNA here is from genome assembly GCF_056400745.1 of Rhizobacter sp. P5_A1. Taxonomy (NCBI): domain Bacteria; kingdom Pseudomonadati; phylum Pseudomonadota; class Betaproteobacteria; order Burkholderiales; family Sphaerotilaceae; genus Rhizobacter; species Rhizobacter sp. P5_A1. The sequence goes on along the minus strand of NZ_JBFUKR010000003.1, from coordinate 55,301 downwards.
TGCCTTCTTGAACGCGGCGATCTGGGCCGAGAAGTCCTGCGTGCCGTTCTGGAAGCGGCCCGGGTCGAGCAGCGTGAAGCCCATCGCCGACAGCGGCTTCGGGAAACCCAGCTCCTTGTCGCCCCACGCGTTGCCGTCGCCGTCGTTCGGGAACAGCCCGCCGACCTGCTTGTTGGTCGCGACCGTCTTCCAGCCGTTGGTGAAGTTGGCGATGACGTCTTCCAGGCCCCAGAACAGGTGATAGGTCCACGCGAAGCCCTTCGCCGGGTCGCCCTTGCGGCCGAAGAACCACGGCTGCCACGGCACGACGCTGGAGATGCAGGGCACCTCGTTGAGCTCGCAGGCGTCGCTGACCGGGTTCGCGGTCTCGGGCGTGCCGGCCGTCAGCACGAGCGCGACCTTGTCCTTCAGGATCAGGTCGTTGGCGACTTCGCCGGCGCGATTCGGATTGCTCTGGCTGTCCTTCAGCACGATCTGCACGTCGTGTTTCTTGCCGCCGATCACGAGGCCGTCCTTGAACGCGGCCCGCATCTGCTCGATGACCCACTTGTCGGCTTCGCCGAACGGCGCGAGCGGGCCGGTCTGCGGCGAGACGTAGCCGATCTTCACGGCGTCGGCGGCCCACAGGAGCGGCGTCGCGCTGCCGAACGCGAGCGCGGTGCTGCCCTGGATCAACTGGCGGCGGTTGAGTGCCATGGGATGTCTCCTCTTGTGTTTGTGTGTGTCGGTCGGGGGATCAGGGGGCGGCGCCGTCGTAGGCGCGTTGCAGCAAGGCCCGAAGCGCGGCCCGATCGAGCAGGCGCGGATTCGGGTAGGGCGTCTTCGCCGCCAGGTCGGCGGCGCGGTCCAGGCCGCCTGCGGGCATGCCGATTTCCCTGAGCGACGTCGGCGCGCCGAGCGTGCGTGCGAGACGCTGCAGCGCAGCCGGTGCGTTGCCCGACGCATCGCCGAGCGCACGCGAGATCGCGGCCATCGCCTGCGGCGCGGCCTCGGCGTTGTAGGCCAGCGCATGCGGCAGCACGACGGTGTGCGTCTCGGCGTGCGGCAGGTTGAAGCTGCCGCCCAGCGTGTGGCAGAGCTTGTGGTGCAGCCCCATCGCGACCTGGCCGAGCACGGTGCCGCACAGCCATGCGCCGTAGAGCGCATCGCTGCGCGCCTCGAGGTCGGTGGGCGAACGCTGGATCAACGGCAGCGCACGCGCCAGCGCGCGAATGCCGTCTTCGGCCATCAGGCCGATGATCGGATTCCCATCGTGCGCGTACAGCCCTTCGGCCGCGTGCGCGATCGCGTTGAGACCGCTCGTGACGCTCAGGCCTGCGGGCAGCGTGACGGTGAGTTCGGGATCGTAGATCACCGTCCTCGGCATCACGCGCGGGTCGCGGCCCGTCTTCTTTTCGCCGCCTTCGGTGAGGCCGTAGATCGGCGTCATCTCGCTGCCGGCGTAGGTGGTCGGGATCGCGAGGATGGGCAGCCCCGAGTCGAGCGCGATCGCCTTGCCAAGCCCCGTGGTCGAGCCGCCACCGATCGCGACCGCGCAGTCGGCACCCAGGCGCGCAGCTTCGGCACGCGCTTCGCGGGCGCTTTCGATCGGCACATGCATCACCGCGCCTGCGAACACGCCGGCCGCGCGATCGCCGAGCATCTCGGCGATGCGCCAGGCGCTCGCGCCTTGCTCGGGCGTCGAGAGGACGAGCGCGCGTTTCGCGCCGATCGCCTCGATCTCGGCGCCCAGCCGTGCCAGGCTGCCGGCGCCGAACACCACGCGCGGCAGTCGCGCATCGAAGACGAACGGCGTCACGATGGCCTCTTGAAATGCGGTGGGATCTGCGCGTCGACGTTGATCCACACGCTCTTGACTTGCGTGTACTCGCGCATCGCGTCGAAGCCCATCTCGCGGCCGTAGCCGCTCTGGCCCACACCGCCGAACGGCGAGCCCGGATTGACGCGCTTGTAGCTGTTGACCCAGACCATGCCGGCGTGCAGGTCACGCGCGACGCGGTGGGCGCGCTGCAGGTCGCGTGTCCACAGGCCGCTGCCCAGGCCGTAGTCGGTGCCGTTGGCAATCACCAGCGCTTCTTCGTCGGTCTTGAAGGTGAGCACGGTCACGAATGGGCCGAAGACTTCTTCCTGCGCCACGCGGTCGCGGTGCGACTTCGCGCGCACGACGGTGGGCTCGACGTAGCAGCCGCGCGCCAGTTCACCCGCGGGCGACTTGCCGCCGGCGAGCACCTCGCCGCCTTCGCTCTTCGCGACGTCGACATAGGCCAGCACGCGCTCGCGATGCTGCGCGCTCGTCAGCGGCCCCATCTCGGTCTCGGGATCGAGCGGGTTGCCGAGCCGGATCGACCGGGCCAGTGCGATGAACTTGTCGAGGAAGGCGTCGGCGATGTCTTCGTGCAGCACCAGCCGCGATCCGGCGATGCAGGCCTGGCCCTGGTTGTGGAAGATGGCCCACGCGCTGCCGTTGACCGCGGCCGTTAGGTTGGCGTCGGCGAAGACGATGTTCGGGCCCTTGCCGCCGAGCTCGAGCTGCACCTTCTTCAGGTTGCCCGCACTCGCCTGCACGATGCGCCGGCCGGTCGCCGTGCTGCCGGTGAACGCGATCTTGGCAATGCCCGGGTGTTCGGCGATCGCCTGGCCAGCGACGTGGCCGAGCCCCGGCACCATGTTGACCACACCATCGGGCAAGCCCGCCTCGGCCATCAGCTCGGCGATGCGAAGCGACGTGAGCGGCGTGATCTCGGCCGGCTTCATCACGATCGTGTTGCCGGCCGCGAGCGCGGGCGCCATCTTCCAGCTCGTGAACATGAGCGGGAAGTTCCACGGCACGACCTGCCCGACAACGCCCACCGGCTCGCGCAGCGTGTAGTTCAGGAAGCCCGCCTCGACGGGGATCGTCTCGCCCTGGAACTTGTCGGCCATGCCGCCGAAGTAGCGGAAGCAGGCGGCCGTGCGCGGCACGTCGAGCGCGCGCGAGTCGCGCAGCGGGTGGCCGGTGTCGAGCGACTCGAGTCGCGCCAGCTCCTCGGCGTTGGCTTCGATGAGGTCGGCGAGCTTGAGCAGCACACGCCCGCGATCGGCCGCGGGCATGCGGCTCCACGCCGGGAAGGCGCGCGTCGCCGCGGCGACGGCCTTGTCGATGTCAGCGGGGCCGGCCATCGCGACGTTGGCGATCGGCGTGTTGTCGTGCGGGTTGAGCGTGGGCATCACCTCGCCTGATTCGGCGTCGACGAAGCGGCCGGCGATGAAGAGCTGGTGGCGGATCGGCCGAGTCAACCCGGCCGCGCGCTCGATGGCGGCGGTGTCCATGATGAAAGTTCCGGGCTCAGAACTGGACCGGAATCGCCGGGCTCTCGCCCTTCTCGATCTCGTAGACCAGGTTCGGCGAACCGTTCTCCCACACCAGCAGCATCGAGCGCTTCGGGCTGTAGCCCTGGTGGCGGCAGTAGGCCGGCATGGCCGCCATGTCGCCCGCCTTCATGATCACGCGCGCCATCGGCTTGCCGCTGACCTTGTCGCCGCAGTCCCAGTGGATTTCGTCGGTCATCTGGAAGAACCACTCGACGCGGTCGTTGCCGTGGATGATGGGCAGGATGTGCTCTTCGGTGGTCGGGCACATGTAGCTGTACTTCACGACCGAGGTGAAGCTCGGGTTCCACGTGACCTGCGATCGAGACAGGAAGCCGAACAGGTTGAAGGCGTGCACCTCGTTCTCGAAACCCGGCTCGGGGTGCAGTTCGGGTTCGGCCTGCGGCACGTCGGCGAAGGCGCGGTTGATCGGCGCGCCGCGCGCGTCGCTGCGCAGCGCGAGGTCGTCCTTCAGCCCGACGCAGCGCTTCGCGAGTTCGCGTGCCCGCGTGATCTTGGCGGTGTTGTTGCCGCGCTTGCGGCCGTACGGAGAGCCGGTCTCCTGCGGCGCGGCGAACGGGTCGAAGCTCTCGTTGGTCCAGTCGTCGAGCATCTGCTCGAAGGTGGCGCGGATCTGCGCCGTCGGGAAGGTCTCGAGCTGGTCGACGCCGGCTTCCTTCATCGTGCCGTTGTACGCGCCGGCGTAGAAGTCGACCGACTGGTAGTGGTTGACGGTGCCGATCACGTTGTCGAAATTGACCCAGCCGTAGAAGAAGCCCCAGGCCACGTCGCGCATCAGTGCGCGCAGGTAGCTGCCGGCGTCGGCTGTGTGGCTCATCGGGCGGCCGTCGCGCGTGGTCCAGCCGATGTGAACGAAGTATTCGTCGCGACGGAAACTGAAGCCACCGAGCTGGAAGGACTTGTAGCCCAGTGTCGGATGCGGTTGCGAGGCATCGACGCGCACGGCGTCGGCAGTGTTCGTGGTCATGGTTCTCTCCGTTCTCGGACTCGTTCAGCCATTCAGGCGGTCTGGCAGATCTCGGCCCAGCGCTCGATGCTCAGGTCGCCCTTGCAGGTCTGCAGCACGATCACACCCGGGCGTGCGCTGCGGAACTGGTAGGCCGTGTTCTTGGGCAGCAAGCCCTGGTGGCCGCGCGTCAGCCGCATCCAGCCCATCTTCTGGCCGCGCGGCTCGCCTTCGACCAGCACGGCGCCGTTGTGCTCGGTGTCGGGCACGGTCTGGGCGGCATCAAGCTTCACGAGCTGGACATCGATCTCGCCATCCATCACGAGCGCGAACTCGTCGTGGGCGCAGGTGTACCAGGGCGAGCTGCCCTCGGCGCGCAAGGTCTCGAGCACGTAGATCTGGTTCTGCCCGAAGACGACCTTCTCGTACGGCTTGCTCTTGCTCGCGATCTCGAAGCAGTTCGAGAACGCGTAGTGCCTGACGTCGTCGTCGATGATCTGCACGCCGCCCTTCTCGTAGTGATCGAGCGAGCCGAAGGCGGTCTTGTAGACGGGTTTCGTGTCTGTGCTTGCCATCGTTGCCTCCTGGTGTGGATTGAGGCAAATCGTAGGCGCGCCGCCGCCGGGCCACTAGACGGCAGGTCGCAACTTGATTGTTCGATGATCGCGAACAAAGAGAAGGGGAAACCCCTATGTCATACGGCGGGACTCACTCGATCACCCGGCGCTGCAGCAAGCCGCGTTCGATCAGTGCCTCGTCCCATGGTGGTGTGCTCGCGAAGCTGCTCGTGACCATGTCGAGGAACAGCTTGAGCTTGAGCGAGTTGCGCTGCGATGTCGGGTAGAAGATCGACAGCCAGAAGGCCGTCAACTGGTGGTTCGGCAGCACGATGCGCAACTGCCCCGACAGCACGGCATCCGACGCGACCAGGGTCGGGATGCAGACGATGCCGGCATGTTCGAGCGCGTACTCGCGCAGCAGGTGCACGCTGTTGGTCAGCATCGCCGGCTTGAGCTCGAGCGAGACCACGTCGCTCGGGCCGTGGAAGGCGATGCGCTCGCGCGTCGGGTAGCCCGAGTACCAGCCGATGCGGTGGCCCAGCAAGTCGCGCGGGCCGCGCACCGTGCCGTTGCTGCGCAGGTAGTCGGGCGAGGCGCACAGCACGCGTCGCACCGGGAACAGCTTGCGCGACACCAGTTCTTCGGAACGCGGCGGGAAGATCTGCAGTGCGCAGTCGAAGCCTTCCTTCACCGGGTCGATGGCGGCGTCGCTCACCAGCATGTCGAGCACGATCTGCGGATAGCGTTGCTGGAACAGCCGCAGCACCTTCGCCAGGTGGCCGAGCACGAAGCCGGGCAGCGCGTGGATGCGCAAGCGGCCGACCGGCGAGGTGCCGACCTCGCGCATCTGATCCACCACCTCGTTCGTGCGGCCGACGAGCTCGACGCAGTCGCGCAGGAAGGTGCGGCCCAGGTCGGTGAGCTGGACGCTGCGCGTGTTGCGCATGAACAGCGGCGCGCCGACGAAGGTCTCGAGCTGCTGGATGCGCGTGGTCATCACCGACCGCGAGATGCGCAGCTGGCGTGCGGCCTCGGCAAAGCTGCCGGCTTCGGCGACTCTGACGAACGATTCGATCGCGAGGTATCTGTCCATGCGTTGCGGATCCACGCGGGCCGCGCCGGCCCGCCATCCGGGAGCATGGCACGCGGCTGAGGCAGCAGGTCCTAGGACGTTCACCGTGCCTCATCAGCTTGCGCGCATGGAGGCGCGCTCGCTGATCAGCAAGGACCAGAAGGGGCTTCGCTAGCTCGGTGCTACTCGCGCATCGTCTGTGACGGCAACTCGCCGAACAGCGCCTTGTACCGTTGAGCAAAATGGCTCAGATGGTTGAACCCTCTGTCTGCGGCCGCCTGCGCAATGCTCAGCTCCGCCGCTCGTGTCGACAGCAACTGCCGGCGCACGGCGTTCAGCCTTACGCAGCGTAGATAGTGAACAGGCGTCGCGTCGGCGACCTGCCTGAAGCTGTTCTGCAAGCTGCGCCGGCTCGTGCGAAGACGCAGGCACAGCTCCTCCACGCTCGGCGGAGAGTCCCCGCTGGTGGCCACCATCCGATGGCATTGCGCGACGATGAAACTGGCCGATGCGCTGCCAACGGCCTGCCGTGCGTCGGCGGCGCCGTTGAACAGTTCGCACAGCGCTTCGAACACGGCGCGGGACACTGACTGGTCCTTGATCGCTTCCGACTTCTCATCGAACAACGAGAGAAGGTCATACCGCAATCGCTGCATCGCGTGACCCGGCGCTCGCAGCACCGGGCGCGACAGCAAGGCCCGGGCGCCCGGTGCCCACGGCCGTTCGTCGGACAGCCGACGAAATTCGTCGAGCTCGAACGTCACCGCCGCCAACTCCATCCCTTTCGGGCGTTGCAGCGTGAACGCCTCGCCGCCGCGAAGAACGACGATGCTGTCCTCGTGCAATTCACGGCCCTGCATGCGGGGCGTTCCAGCGAACTTCCCGAGCGGGACCGCGAAGCAGATCTTGCCGCCGGGTACACAGCCCTGTTGAATCACGCGCTCGCTCATCCACTTGCGAAAGACATGGATGCTGCCCGCCGTCACCTCGGCGAGCGAACTGCGCATGGCCCCCGGCGACACCTGTAGATAGCGTTGATCCCACTCCGGCGCCGACGCGCCATGCACGTGGAAGTCGTCGAATACGTCCAATTTGAGTGTCATGCGTGTATTCCGGGTGGCGACGCAATCGAAGAATAGTCCTGACTGAGAAGCTGCGTCGCTTTGCCGATTCGGGCTAACGGTGCAGGCCGCTCACGCTTCATAGTCTGCACACCTTCTCAGGCGAGGACTCTTCCCAGATGTGGACACGACCTACTTCGCGCCTTCTGGCGCTCGTGCTGGCGCTGACGCTCGCAGCCTGTGCTTCCCCGACCGCATCACCCTCACGCAAATCCGAGAGACAGACCGTCATGAACGTGGAACAGATCAAGGAGGCCCTCGTCGGTGACTGGGCGAGCATCGCGCCGGAGGTCCGACCGAGCGCCAACAAGAATCCCGACGGCACGCTGAAGCCGTTCTACCTGAAGCGTGAATTCAAGTACCTGGCGGGGGATCGGTTCGAGCTGAACATCGTCAATTCGGCCGACCCGAACGGCGCGGTGCCCATCGCCCGAATCGCCATCCGCGGTCACATGCTCTGGCGCGGCCCTCACCCGATCGCTGCGGGGGCGCAAAAGGTGGACTTCGTTGCTGACGAGGGATACGAGGTCACGCCACTGATCCAGGGATTTGCCGATCTGCTGAACCAGGTCGCCGCCAACGGCTACAGGAAGTGGCAGGTCAACGACACGCAGAGCGTTTTCGGCAAGGCGTTCCTCCCGTTCGGGTTGAGCGAAGGGAAGAACTTCATGGAGTTCGATCTCGTCCATCTGAGCCACGGCATGCTGTTCTGGGGCGCGCGCAACGTGGACGGCCGTGGGTTCGACAAGGAAGAGAACAGGCCGACGAACCTGCAGATCCCGCTCGCGCGCAAGTAGTCTGGAGAACGAAAGTGAGCGTGTCCCTCGAAGCGAGAAACAAGGCGCTGGTCCTCGAAGCCTTCGACGCGTTGTTCAACCAGCGCGACTACACGAAGGCCGAACGCTACTGGTCGCCGAACTACATCCAGCACAGCGCTCACATCGCGCCGGGTCGCGACGGGCTTTTCAACCTGATCAAGAGCCTGCCGGCATCGCTGCGCCACGAGCCGGGCCTGATCATGGCCGAGGGTGACTACGTGATGATCCACGGCCGCTTCTGGGGCGAACACCGCCCGGTGAACTGGATCGGCGTGGACATCCTGCGCATCGCCGACGGAGTTCTGGCCGAGCACTGGGATGTGCTGCAAGACGAGGCCAGTCGGGCCGAGTCGAAGAGCGGGCTGCCGATGTTCGGCGACAAATTTCTCGCGTGAGTCTTGGCCTTCGACGCCGGCTTCGGGGTCGGATTCCCGGACACGAGCTGTCCGGCAACCACGCAATGCCGAACCCTTGCTGGGCGAGGTCTCCGAGCACTCTCGGACGGCAGTCGGTGACGCCCTACGCTTTGCTCGATGCCGCCTGCTGCGAGAACGACAGCGCCATGAAGTCGACGAAAGCCCGCACGCGCGCTGCCAACTGATGGCGCTGCGGATACACCGCATGAATGTCGGCGTCCGGCGTGTGGTACTGCGGCAGCACGTGCACCAACCGGCCGTTGCGCAAGTACCGCTCGATGTCCCACTCGGCACGCATCAGGATGCCGTGGTTCTCCAGCGCCCAGTTGACGGCGATCTCGCCGTCGTTGGTCGTCAGGGTGCCCCGTATCTTCACGGCCTCGGTGGTCGCTGTCTTGCCTCGGCCGCTGGACAGGCGCCACACGCCATAGGCCTCCTCGCCCTGTCGGATGCCGATGCAGCTGTGCTTGGTGAGGTCGTTGGGAACCTTGGGAATTCCGTGCTTTGAGAGATAGGCCGGAGAAGCGCACAGCAGCCTGCGATTCGGAGCGATGTACCTCGCGATCACGCGCGAGTCCGGCGGCGCGCCGAACCGGATGCAGACATCGAACGAGTCTTCGGTCAACGGCGGCGGGTTCACCGACAGCTGCAATTGCACCTCGACCTGCGGGTGCTTGCGCACGAAGCGAGAGATCAGCGGCGCCACATGGCCGCGCCCGAAGCCCAGCGTCGCGTTCACTCGGAGCAGCCCTTTCGGCGTGGCCTTGGCCACCCCGAGCAACTCCTCCATCCCATCGATCTCACTCAAGATGCGACGGGCACTTTCCAGGTACAGCTCGCCCTCGGGCGTCAAGCTCATGCGCCGCGTCGTCCGGACCACCAGCGACACGCCCAGGCGCGACTCCATCAAGGCGAGGTGCTTGCTGACGGCCGGCGTCGTGATGCCCAGTTCCCGCGCGGCAGCGCTCAAGCTGCCAGCACTCGCCAGCGCCGAGAAGAATCCCAGATCGGCCGGTTGGATGCCACTCGTCATCGGTGCTCGATTGTTGAAATCAGGTTAACGCTGGATTCACTTTAGCGGTGAGTGGAAGGGGTGTCCAGTTCTTACATTCTCGTCATCAACCCCTCGATCATCATTGACGGAGACATCCATGAAGACCTACGCGATCGCAACGATTCCCGGTGACGGCATCGGCAAGGAAGTGGTTCCTGCGGGGCAGCAAGTGCTGGAAGCGCTCGCCAGGACGAGCAGCGACTTCCGCTTCGAGTTCGAGAACTTCGGCTGGGGCGGCGATTACTTCCGGGCGCACGGCGTGATGATGCCGGAGGACGGCCTGAACGCGATCCGCAACAAGGATGCGATCCTGTTCGGCTCGGCCGGCGATCCCCACATCCCCGACCACATCACGCTCTGGGGCCTGCGCCTGAAGATCTGCCAGGGCTTCGACCAGTACGCCAACGTGCGCCCCACGCGCATCCTGCCCGGCATCGACGCCCCGCTGAAACGCTGTGGCCCGGACGACCTGGACTGGGTCATCGTGCGCGAGAACTCCGAAGGCGAGTACGCCGGTGTCGGTGGCCGCGTCCACCAGGGCCACCCGATCGAAGCCGCCACCGATGTCTCGATGATGACCCGTGCCGGCGTCGAACGCATCATGCGGTTCGCGTTCAAGCTGGCGCAATCGCGCCCCCGCAAGCTGCTGACCGTCATCACCAAGAGCAACGCCCAGCGCCACGCGATGGTGATGTGGGACGAGATCGCGCTGCAGATCTCCAAGGAGTTCCCGGACGTGACCTGGGACAAGGAACTCGTCGACGCGTCGACCGCCCGCATGATCAACAAGCCGGCCACGCTCGACACCATCGTCGCGACGAACCTGCACGCCGACATCCTGAGCGACCTGGCAGCGGCGCTGGCCGGCAGCCTGGGCATCGCGCCGACCGGCAACATCGATCCCGAGCACCGCTATCCGTCGATGTTCGAGCCGATCCACGGCTCGGCTTTCGACATCATGGGCAAGGGGCTGGCCAACCCGATCGGCACCTTCTGGTCGGTCGTGATGCTGCTGGAGCACCTGGGCGAACTGGATGCCGCCAGGCGCGTGATGAGCGCGATCGAACAGGTCACCGCGAACCCCGCGCTGCACACCGGCGACCTCGGCGGCAAGGCGACCACCGCCCAGGTCACGCAGGCCGTGTGCGAACTGCTGGCCACCAGCACGCAGCGCAAGGCCGCCTGATCCGCCGCGCGCCCTTCCCGAAGCAGCCGTGAAGCGCTGCCGGGTCAGCTCGAGCCCAAGCACAACATCAGGAGACAAGGAATGCGTCGCTTCTTCGGAAAGCTCTACGTCCAGGTGCTCATCGGCGTGTTCGCCGGTGTCGCCCTCGGCTTCTTCCACCCCAGCGTCGGCGTGGACGTGAAGCCGCTCGGTGACGTGTTCATCAAGCTGATCAAGATGGTGTTCGCACCGATCATCTTCGCGATGGTCGTGCTGGGCATCGCCCGCATGGAAAACATGAAGGAGCTCGGCCGCGTCGGTGCCCGGGCGCTGATCTATTTCGAGGTGCTGTCCACGTTCGCCCTCGGGCTCGGCTTGCTGGCCGTGAACCTCGTGGGCCCGGGCGTCGGCATGAATGTCGACCTGGCCGCGCTGGACACCAAGGCCATCGCCAACTACACGGCGGCGTCGGCCAAGCCGGTGGGCTTCGTCGACTTCCTGCTGAACATGGTGCCGACCAGCATCTTCGATGCGCTGGCCAAGAACGACATCCTGCAGATCCTGGTCTTCGCGATCCTGTTCGGCGTGGCGCTGTCACACATCGGGCCTCGCGCCAAGCCGGTGATCGCGGTGCTCGACTCCTTCATCGACGGCATCTTCGCGGTGGTGGGGATGATCATGCGCCTGGCCCCGATCGCCGCATTCGGCGCCATGTCGTTCACGGTCGGCAAGTACGGGCTGGGCTCGATCGTCGCGCTCGGCAAGCTGATGGGCACGATGTACATCACCTGCTTCCTGTTCGTGGCGGTGGTGCTGGGCTTCATCTCGTGGCTGTCGGGCTTCAGCCTGTGGAAATTCCTGAAGTACATCAAGGACGAGATCTTCACCGTGCTCGGCACCAGCTCGTCGGAATCGGTCGTGCCGCAGCTGATGAAGAAGCTGGAGTTCGCCGGTGTCTCCAAGCCCGTCGTCGGGCTGGTGGTGCCGTCGGGCGTGACCTTCAACCCCGATGGCCAGTGCATCTACTACACGATGGCCGCCATCTTCATCGCGCAAGCCACCAACACGCCGCTGACCTTCATGGATCAGCTCGTGGTGCTGGGGGTGCTGACCATCACGTCGAAAGGCTCGGCGGGGGTCACCGGCTCGGGCTTCATCACGCTGGCCGCGACGCTGGCGTCGATGGGCAAGATTCCGGTCGCAGGCATGGTGCTGCTGCTGGGCGTCGACCGCTTCATGTCCGAGGCGCGCGCCATCACCAACACGATCGGCAACGCCGTCGGCACGGTGGCCATCGCGCGCTGGGTCGGCGCGATCGATCGGGTTCGCCTGGCGCACGTGCTCGATGGCAAGACCAACCCCGAAGACCTGCACGCGCTGTACGAAGTCCCTGCCACTCCCGAAGTGGACACGACCAGGCTGCAGCCGATCTCGACGCGCGCCGCCGCCTGACGCCGCGCCGGGCGCCCTCGTGAATTCATTCGATCCACGCCGGCTGCTGCGCGACATGTTCGATGCGGCCGTTGCCGCTGCGCAGCCTTCGCTGTGCGTCCCACGCCACCTCCCCGCCGCTTCAAAGGGCCGACTGGTCGTCATCGGCGCCGGCAAGGCCTCTGCGGCCATGTCCCGCGCTGTCGAGGACCACTGGCAAGGGCCTTTGTCTGGGCTGGTGGTCACGAGGTACGGCTACGCGATGCCTTGCAAGCACATTGAGATCGTCGAGGCGGCACATCCCGTACCCGACGCGGCAGGCGAATCCGCCGCCAAGCGCCTCCTTGGGCTCGTCAAAGGACTGACGGCGGATGACCTGGTGCTTTGCCTGATCTCGGGCGGTGGCTCGTCGCTGCTGCCGCTCCCGCTGCCCGGTCTCACGCTCGCCGACAAGCAGGCATTGAACCGTGCGCTGCTTGCCAGCGGCGCGAGCATCGGCGAAATGAACTGCGTACGCCGACACCTGTCGGCTATCAAAGGTGGGCGGTTGGCGGCGGCCTGTCACCCCGCGCGCGTCGTGAACCTTCTGTTGTCCGACGTCCCTGGTGACGACCCGATCGACATCGCATCGGGACCGACCGTCGCCGATCCGACCACCTGCGCCGACGCGCTGAACATCCTTCGGCGCTACGGAATGGCGGTGCCGCCGCGTGCTCTCGACCTTCTCGAAAGCGGCGAAGGCGAAACCCTGAAGCCCGGTGACCCACGCCTGCCCGCGATCGAGACCCGCTTCATCGCAACGCCGCAGATGGCCCTCGAGGCGGCGGCCAAGGTCGCACGGGCTGCCGGGTTGACGCCGTACATCCTCGGCGACGCCATCGAAGGTGAAGCGCGCGATGTCGCCAAGACGATGGCCGGCATCGCCTTGCAGGTGGCTCGACGGGGCCAGCCCGTTGCGGCACCTTGCGTTCTGCTGTCGGGCGGCGAGACCACCGTCACCGTGCGCGGCCGCGGGCGCGGCGGTCGCAATGTCGAGTTCCTGATGTCGCTGGGCATCGCGCTGAACGGCGAGCCCGGCATGCACGCGATGGCCGGCGACACCGACGGGGTCGACGGGCAGGAAGAGATTGCCGGCGCGTTGCTGACCCCGGACACGCTGGTCCGCGCATGGGCGCAAGGCATGAACCCGCGCGAGCGCCTCGACGACAACGACGGACACGGCTTCTTCGAGGCGCTCGGCGACTCGGTGATCACCGGTCCGACGCTGACCAATGTGAACGACTTCAGAGCCATCGTGATCGATGGCCGCCCGATCGGAGACCGATGATGCAACGCCCCTGCAACGCCAAGATCGTCGCCACGCTCGGCCCCGCCAGCGCGGATCGCGCCACCATCGAAGCGCTGGTGCGCGCTGGTGCTGACGTCTTTCGTCTGAACTTCAGCCACGGCACCCATGCCGACCACCAGCAGCGCCTCGACCTGATCCGCTCCATCGAGGCCGACATCGGCCGCCCGATCGGTGTGCTGCTCGACCTGCAAGGTCCGAAGCTGCGCGTGGGAACCTTTGCCAACGGCCCGGTGAAGCTGGTCGAAGGCGCAAGGTTCCGTCTCGATCTCGATCACAAGGCGGGCGATGCGACCCGCGCGCCGCTGCCGCACCCGGAAATCTTCGCCGCACTCGGACCAGGTGCAGAACTGCTGCTCGACGATGGTCGGCTGCGGCTGAAGGTGGAGAAGTCTGGCCAGGACTTTGCCGAAACGATCGTCATCAACGGCGGCATGCTGTCCGACCGCAAGGGCGTGAACGTTCCGGGCGTGGTGTTGCCGCTCTCGGCGATGACAGCGAAGGACCGCGCCGACCTGGACTTCGCTCTGACGCTGGGCATCGACTGGATCGCGCTGTCGTTCGTGCAACGCGCCGCCGACATCGTCGAGGCCCGGGCCATCATCCAGGGACGCGCCGGCATCGTTGCCAAGCTGGAAAAACCCGCGGCGATCGAGTGCCTCGACGAGATCCTGGCCGTGACCGATGCGGTGATGGTGGCGCGCGGCGACCTCGGCGTCGAGATGCCGGCCGAGCAAGTGCCGGCGATCCAGAAGCGCATCGTTCGCGAATGCCGCCGTCTCGGCAAGCCGGTGATCGTCGCGACGCAGATGCTCGAGTCGATGGTGGGGGCGCCGGTGCCCACGCGCGCCGAAGCCTCGGACGTGGCCACTGCGATCTACGACGGCGCCGATGCGGTGATGCTCTCGGCCGAGTCGGCGTCGGGCAAGTTCCCGGTCGAGGCGGTGGCGATGATGGACCGGATCATCGCGCAGACCGAGGCCGATCCGCACTACCGCGACGCCATCGATGCATCGCACACGCAGCCGGCGGCGAACACGCCCGACGCCATCGGCTGGGCCGCACGTTCGGTTGCCGGCCTCCTCGACGTGGCAGCGATGGTGGCGTACACCAGTTCAGGTTCTTCGGCCCTGCGCATGGCGCGCGAGCGACCCCGTGCTCCCATCATCGGGATGACGCCCCAGCGGGAAACCGCACGCCGCCTCGCGCTGGTGTGGGGTGTCAATCCTGTCGTGTGCGACGACGTGACCGGCGTCGACGACATGACCAAACGTGCGACTGCGACTGCCAAAGAGCTGCAGTTCGCACAAGCGGGCCAGACCATCGTCATTGCCGCCGGCCTGCCGTTCGGCACACCCGGCTCCACGAACCTGCTGCGAATCGCGCGGATCGACTGACGACGGGCCTCGTGCCCAACCTGCCGCCGACTGCGGCGGACGCTCGCGGCGTGATCGACTCCACATCGACTTGCTCTCCACGCTCGACGCGTCGTCGCCGTGAATCGGATTCAGCTTCGGTAGGTCGGATCGATGCGGTCGACGATGCGCTGCAGCGCATCGAACGCGTCCTGACCTGCGCCGTACTTCGGATCGAAGTTGAGCGAATCGCGCACGCAGCCCTCGAGCACCGGCGCCGCGATCGCGCGCGGCTTGCCCATGGCCAGCGTCGCCATCTGCACCTCGCAGGCGCGATTGAGCAGCCACATCAGGCTGAGGCACTGCGGCAGCGTGTGGCCGATCGTCACGGGCCCGTGGTTGCGCAGCAGCAGCACCGGCTTGTCACCGGTGCTGTCGAGGATGCGCGCGCCCTCGTCGGCGTGCACCGTGATGCCCTCGAACTCGTGGTACGCGACCTTGCCGAACAACTGCGCGGCATAGAAGTTGGTGTACGACAGGCCTTCGTCGAGGCAGCACACTGCCATCGTCGGCGTGGTGTGGACATGCATCACGCAATGAGCATCCGGAACCTGCTCGTGGATCTTGCCGTGGAAGGTGAAGCCCGCCGGGTTGATCGGCCAGTCGCTGTGGCCGATGATGTTGCCCCGCACGTCGACCTTCACGAGGTTCGACGCGCGCACCTCGCTGTAGTGCAGCCCGAACGGGTTGATCAGGAAGTGCGGCTCCGCGCCCGGCACGCGCAGCGAGATGTGGTTGTAGATCAGCTCGCCCCAGCCGAGGTGGTCGAAGATCCGGTACGCGGCGGCGAGCTGGACGCGGGCGGCCCACTCCTCGGGCGTGAAGCGGCTCGGGCGCGGCGCGGCGGCCGCCGGCAGTGAAGCTTCGGTCATGATCTTCTCCTCGGATCCGGTGTGGGCGAAACGCTGTGCATCGGGCCGGCTCACAGGCCGCCCATGCAGAGGTACTTGGTGTCGATGTAGCCCTCGATGCCGTGGCGCGAACCCTCGCGCCCCATGCCCGATTGCTTGACGCCGCCGAACGGCGCCACCGCAGTGCTGATGATGCCCGTGTTGATGCCGACCATGCCGACTTCGAGCGCGCCGGCGACACGCCAGACGCGGGCCAGATCGCGCGAGAAGAAGTACGACGCCAGGCCGAACTCGGTGGCGTTGGCCAGCGCAATCGCCTCGGCCTCGGTCTTGAAGCGGAACAGCGGCGCCACCGGGCCGAAGATCTCTTCGCTCGCGAGCTTCATCGCCGGCGTGACATCGGCCAGGATGGTCGGCTGGTAGAAGGTGCCGCCCAGCGCGTGGCGCTGGCCGCCGACGACGCAACGTGCACCGTGACCGATCGCGTCGGCCACCAGTTCCTCGACCTTGCTCAAAGCCGCCGCATCGATCAACGGGCCTTGCGACACCTCGGCCTGCACGCCGTCGCCGACCTTCAATTGCGCCACCGCCTGGCCGAGCTTTTCGGCGAACAGGTCGTAGACGCCGTCCTGCACCAGCAGCCGGTTGGCGCAGACGCAGGTCTGCCCGGTGTTGCGAAACTTCGACGCGATCGCGCCGGCCACGGCCGCGTCGAGATCGGCATCGTCGAACACGATGAACGGCGCATTGCCGCCGAGCTCGAGCGACAGGCGTTTCAGCGTCGGCGCGCATTGCGCGGCGAGCAGGCGGCCGATCTCGGTCGAGCCGGTGAAGGTGAGCTTGCGCACGACCGGATTCGCGGTGAGCTCGCCGCCGATCGCCGTTGCGCTGCCGGTCACGACACTGAAGACGCCCGCCGGCACACCGGCGCGCAGCGCCAGTTCGCCGAGCGCGAGCGCCGACAGCGGCGTCTGCGAGGCCGGCTTGACGACGATGGTGCAGCCGGCCGCCAGTGCCGGCGCGACCTTGCGGGTGATCATCGCTGCCGGGAAGTTCCACGGCGTGATGGCCGCGCACACGCCCACCGGTTCCTTCGTGACGATGATGCGCTTGTCGCCCCACGGCGAGGGCACCACGTCGCCATAAACCCGCCGCGCTTCTTCGGCGAACCATTCGACATACGCGGCGGCATAGGCGATCTCGCCGCGCGACTCGGCCAGCGGCTTGCCTTGCTCGCTGGTCATGATGAGCGCGAGATCTTCCTGGTTCGCCATCATCAGATCGAACCATCGTCGCAGCACGCGGGCGCGCTCGTCGGCGGTCAGCGCCTTCCAGCCGACCATCGCGCGCTCGGCCGCGGCCACGGCGCGGCGGGTCTCGGCCGCGCCGGCATCGGGCACGGTGGCGACGATCGCGCCGTTGGCCGGGTTGGTGACAGCCAGCGTGCGCTCGTCGCCGGCGCCGACCCAGGCGCCGTCGATCAGGCACTGCGAGCGCAGCAGCGTGGGGTCGTTCAAGTTGAGCATGGGGCTTCGATCCAGAAGACAGGGGAAAGCGTGGCGCGTCAGTACGCGCCAGGTCCGGGTGACGTCGCTGCAGGCTTGTCGGCGCCGTTGTTCTTGTAGGCCGCCACGAGATCGCGGCAAGCACGCGTGAGCAAGGTGGTGTCGACGCCGACCGCGACGAACAGCGCACCGGCGTCGAGGTACAAGCGCGCCAGCTTCGGGTCGGGCGCGAGCACGCCCGGCGCCTTGCCGGCAGCGCGGACCACCTTGATGCCTTCGAGAATGGCCTGCTGCACCTGCGGGTGCCCCGGCTGGCCGATCAGGCCCATCGATGCCGACAAGTCCGCGGGGCCGAAGAAGACACCGTCCACGCCTTCGGTAGCGGCGATCGCGGCCAGGTTCTCGACGCCCTTCCGGGTCTCGACCTGCAGCAACACGCACATCTGCTCGTCCGCCGTGTGCAGATAGTCGCCGATCTGGTTCCAGCGTGACGAGCGCGCCAAGGCCGAGCCGACACCGCGGATGCCGCGCGGCGGGTAGCGCGTGGCCGCCACCAGCGTGGCCGCCTGCCCGGCGGTCTCGACAACCGGGATCAGCAAGGTCTGCGCGCCCACATCGAGCAGTTGCTTGATCAGCGGCACGTCGCCGATCACCGGCCGCACGATCGGGTGCGTCGGGTATGGCGCGACGGCCTGCAACTGGCCCAGCACGGTGCGCAGGTCGTTCGGCGCATGCTCGCCGTCGATCAGCAGCCAGTCGAAACCGGCGCCGGCCATCGCCTCGATCGCATAGGCGTCGGCGAGGCCGACCCACAGGCCGATCTGCACGCGGCCTTCGGCGAGGGCACGCTTGAACGCGTTGATGGGTGTGTGCACGGTGTGGCCCCTTCAGACCAGGCGGAACGCGACCGAGCCGAGCGGCCCGTAGTCGACGTGGAAGTTGTCGCCGGCCCGCGCCGTCGTCGGGCGCGTGAACGACCCCGCGAGCACCACGTCGCCGACGTTGAGCTGTTCGTCGTAGGGCGCGATCTTGTTGGCCAGCCAGGCCACACCGGTCGCCGGGTGGTTCAGCACGCCGGCGGCGAGGCCGGTTTCCTCGATCACGCCGTTCTTGTAGAGCAGCGCGCCGACCCAGCGCAGATCGACTTCGGTCGGCCGCACTGGGCGGCCGCCGAGCACGATGCCGGCGTTCGCGGCGAAGTCGCTGATGGTGTCGTAGACCTTGCGCATGACCTTGGTGTCGCGGTCGAACTGCTCGATGCGCGCGTCGATGATCTCGATCGCGGGCGTGACGTACTCGGTGGCCGAGAGCACGTCGAACAGCGTCGCGCCAGGCCCGCGCAAAGGCTTGCCCAGGATGAACGCCAGCTCGACCTCGATGCGCGGCGCGATGAAGCGGCCCGCGTCGATGTCGCTGCCCTGCTCGAAGAACATGTCGTCCATCAGCGGCGCGAAGTCGGGCTCGTCGATCTGGCTCGCCTGCTGCATCGCGCGCGAGGTCAGGCCGATCTTGCGGCCCAAGATCCTGCGGCCATCGGCGAGCTCGAGCTGGACCCA
The DNA here is from genome assembly GCF_056400745.1 of Rhizobacter sp. P5_A1. Classification (NCBI taxonomy): domain Bacteria; kingdom Pseudomonadati; phylum Pseudomonadota; class Betaproteobacteria; order Burkholderiales; family Sphaerotilaceae; genus Rhizobacter; species Rhizobacter sp. P5_A1. The sequence continues at coordinate 36,677 of NZ_JBFUKR010000003.1, read as the reverse complement.
CGCGCGCTGGATCGCGTAGCCATCGTCGATCGTCATCTCGGGAAAGCGCTTGGAGAAGTGGCGCAGCTGCGTGCGGCTCTTGCGCGCGTCGTAGAGCTCGCGGGCGAGTTGGACGATGGTGTCTTGGGACAGCATGGATCAGCCTGGCTTGTTGTTGAAGAGGGGGTGCAGCGAGCTGTGCTTGGCATCGAACACTTCGGCACCGACGTCGACCTGCAAGGTCACGCCGACGTACATGCTGGCGATCAAGGGCTCGAAGTGCCCCTTCGCGACGGCCGACAGCGCCCGGCCGACGCCTTGATGCACGGCCTCGCTGCGGCCGCGACCCATGCGCAGGTTCAGGTAGGCGAAGCCGTAGTCGCCGTCACCGCCGGCGGCGCGCCCGGCCGCGCCGCCATCGCTGATCGCGAAGTGCGGCGCCGGGTACGCGAGCGCGCGCGTGCCGCCGGGCGGGAACACCGGGGAACCCGCTTCGTCGCGCTGCGCCAGCATCGCGTCGACGAGGCCGCGGCACAGCGCCGACATGTCGGTGCGCGCTTCGAGATTGGCGCTGTAGAGGATCACGAGATGCGGCATCGCTGATCGCTGTTCAAAGGCGCGTCGCAACTGACGCGTAGCCCTCGGCGCTGGACGCCACGGGCTTGGGCACCGCCCGGCCGTCCTGCGGCGTGACCGGGAAGATCGCATTGATCTGCCCGGTGCCCGAGGAGCCGAAGTACGGCGTCACGACCTCGGCGCGGCCTTCGTACGCCGACCAGCCGAGCACGCCCATCAGCATCGCGGTGTCGTGCATGAAGCCTTCGCCGTGACCCTTCGCGGCGTACTCGGGCAGCATGCCGCAGAAGGTCTTCCAGTCGCCGCGCTTCCAGATCTCGACCACCTCGTGGTCCAGCGTCTCGAGGAAGGGGCTCCAGGTCTTGAACGCGAACTCGTCCGCCAGCCCGTTCTGCGCGAAGCGGTGGCTCAGCGATCCGCTCGCGAGGAAGGCCACGGTGCCGTCGTAGTGGTCTTCCACCGCCTTGCGCATCGCCCAGCCCAGCCGCGCGCTGTCGTTCAGGTAGTGCGCCATGCACAGCGCCGAGACCGACACCACCTTGAAGTGCCGGTCGGCGTTCATGTAGCGCATCGGCACCAGGGTGCCGTACTCGGGGCCGAGTGTCGTGGCCGGATGGGCGAGCGTGTCCACGCCGTGCTCGTTGCAGCCCTGGGCCAGCAGTTGCCCGAGCGCCGGGTTGCCTGGGAACGCGAATGCCAGGTTGCTGATGAAGTGCGGCAGTTCGTTGCTGGTGTAGGTGCCCGAAAACTGAGGGGCGCAGTTGACGTGGTAGCTGGCGTTGACCAGCCAGTGGGTGTCGAACACGACGATCGTGTCGACGCCGAGCTCGCGGCAGCGGCGACCGATCTCGACGTGGCCGTCGATCGCCGCCTGGCGGCTGCCCTTGCGCGGGCCTTCGAGCTCGCTCAGGTACATCGACGGTACGTGCGTGATCTTGGCGGCGAGTGCGACTTTGCCCATGCGGGTCTCCTTGAATTCCTTGAATATCAGTCGGCGGGCTCAGGTTCCCCAGTGGGGAATGTGGTGCGAGCCGAGCGACACCGCGACGTTCTTCGGCTCGAGGAACACCTCGTAGCTCCAGGTGCCGCCTTCGCGCCCGGTGCCGCTGGCCTTGGTCCCGCCGAAGGGCTGACGCAGGTCGCGCACGTTCTGGCTGTTGACGAAGCACATGCCGGCCTCGATCGCGGCCGCCACGCGGTGCGCGCGGCCGAGGTTCTCGGTCCAGACGTAGCTCGACAGGCCGTACTGGATGTCGTTGGCCTGCGCGATCGCGTCAGTCTCGTCGACGAACGGGATCAGGCACGCGACCGGGCCGAAGATCTCTTCCTGCGCGATGCGCATCGAGTTGCTCACGTCGGCGAACACGGTCGGGCGCACGAAGTTGCCCTTCTTGATCGACTCGGGCAGTTCCGGCGCATCGACCCCGCCGGCGAGCAGCGTGGCCCCCTCCTTCGAGCCGAGCTCGATGTAGCTGCGCACCTTGGCGAGATGGCCGGGGCTGATCATCGGGCCGACGATGGTCGCTTCGACCATCGGGTCGCCGACGGCGATGCGCTTCGCGCGCTCGGCGAAGCGCCTGGCGAACTCGGCATAGATCGACTTCTGGATCAGGATGCGCGAGCCGGCGGTGCAGCGCTCGCCGTTGTTCGAGAAGATCATGAAGATCGCGGCATCGAGCGCGCGCTCAAAGTCCGCGTCCTCGAAGACGACGAACGGGCTCTTGCCGCCGAGCTCCATGCTGAACTTCTTCAGGCCTGCGTTGCGCACGATGCGCTGGCCGGTGGCGGTCGAGCCGGTGAACGAGATCGCGCGCACGTCGGGGTGGCCGCACAGCGGCTCGCCCGTCTCCTTTCCGAAGCCGTGCACGATGTTCAGCACGCCTGGCGGCAGGCCGGCCTCGGTGGCGAGTTCGCCGAAGCGCGAGATGCTCAGCGGCGACAACTCGCTCATCTTCAACACCGCGGTATTGCCGAAGGCCAGGCACGGCGCGATCTTCCAGGTGCCGGTCATGAAGGGCACGTTCCACGGCGAGATCAGTGCGCACACGCCGACCGGGTGATAGAGCGTGTAGTTCAGGTGCGTGGGCGTCGGGTAGGTGTGGCCGTCGACGCGGGTGCACATCTCGGCAAAGTAGTGGAAGTTGTCGGCCGCGCGCGGCACCAGGTTCTTGCGTGTCTGCGAGATCACCTGACCGGTGTCGCGCGTCTCGAGTTCGGAGATTTCGGGCACGTGCGCTTTGATCAGGTCGCCGAGCCTGACCATCATCTTCGCGCGCTCGGTGGCAGGCAGCGCGGCCCACTTCGGGAAGGCCGCCTTGGCGGCAGCCACCGCGGTGTTGATCTCGTCGGCGCCGCCGGAAGCCACCTCGGCCAGCACGCCCTGGGTGGCAGGGTTGACGGTCTCGAAATAGTCGCGGCTCTCGACGGACTTGCCGTTGATCAGGTGCTGGATGCGCATGATGGAAATGCTCCTTATCGTCCAAATGCTTCGTCGCCGACGAGGGTGTTGAGCAGCCGACCGATGCCGTCGATTTCGGTGACCACTTCATCGCCCGGATTGACGTTGACCACACCCTCGGGCGTGCCGGTCAGGATCACGTCGCCGGGCGACAGTGTCATGAAGCTGCTCAGGTATTCGATCAGCGCCGGCACGTCGTTGACCAGGTCGCGCGTGTTGCCGCTCTGCGTGAGCTTGCCGTTGACGAACGTGCGCAGATCGAGCGCGTGCGGGTCGGCCACATGGGCCGCCGGCACGAACCAGGGGCCGAGCACGGTGCAGGCGTCGCGGCTCTTGACGCGCAGGTTCGGCCGATACCAGTTTTCGAGGTAGTCGCGGATGGCGTAGTCGTTCGCGACGGTGTAGCCCGCGACGACCTCCATCGCATCGCCGCGCGCCACGTTCTTCGCGGTCTTGCCGATGATCACCGCGAGCTCGCACTCGTAGTGCATGAAGGTCGCGTCGCTCGGCCGGCGTGTGAAGCCGCGGTGCCCGATCAGCGTGTTCGGCGCCTTCAGGAAGGCGAGCGGCTCGTCCTTCGCGCTCAGCGTCAGCTCCTTGGCGAGCTCCCTCACGTGGTCGGCGTAGTTGATGCCGAGCGCGATGATCGTGCCGACCTCGAACGGCGGCAGCCACACGACCTCGGTCTCGCGCAACACACGGCCGTCGGTGAGGCGCACGCCATCGACGTGCTCGACCGCGTCGTGGATGGCGCCGCCAAAGGCGACCCGCGCAGTGCGCTTCATGGTCGAGCCTGTCATGCGAGCGCTCCTTCGGCGATCAACGGGTTGTCGAGCCGCCCCAGCCCGTCGATCGCGATGCTGACGCGCTGGCCAGCGCGCGCGCGCGGCGCCCCGGCGGCGACGCCGACCGACAGCACATCGCCCGGCGCCAGCGTCATGAAATCGCTGACCTCGGCGATCAGTTGCGCGGTCGAGCGAATCAGCCCGGCCGTGCTCGCGCGTTGCACGGCCTCGCCGTCGATCGTGACGACGATGCCCAATGCGTCGGGCGAGCCGATCGCCGCGCGCGCCACGAACGGCCCGATCGGGCAGAAGGTATCGCGCGCCTTGAAGCGCAGCGACGGGCGGTAGTACGAATCGTGGGGCACGCTGACGTCGTTGACGATCACATAGCCTGCCACGAAGCTCAGGGCATCCGACGCGTCGACGCGGCAGGCCGGGCGGCCGATCACCAGGCCCAGCGTGGCGCCGATCTCGAGCGCCTCCACACCCGCCGGCACGACGATCGGCTGGCCGGCATCGATCCAGGTGTTGCGTGGCTTGATGTAGAGGATCGGCGCCTTCGGCGCGGCCTTGTACGGCGGCTCGTTGACGGCGCTGCCGAGCGCCGCGAGCGCGTCGCGATGGTTCAGCAGCGTGCCGTAGACGGTGCCTCGGCGCGGGGGTTGTCGCATGACGTTCATCGCATGTCTCCTTGTGCACTCCATCAGCCGTTCAGATGCACGAGCCACAGCGAAATGCTCGGCACCAGCAGCAGCAGCACGATGCGCACGAGATCCGAGACCAGGAACGGCATCACGCCCTTCGCGGTCTCGAGGTACGGCGTGTCCTTCGCGAGCTTCTGGATGATGAACAGGTTCATCCCGAGCGGCGGGTGCACGAGGCCGATCTCCACCACCATCAACGCGAGGATGCCGAACCAGATCGACTTGTCGACCGCGGCCATGCCGTAGAAGTCGAGCCCCATCACGACCGGGTAGAAGATCGGGATCGTCAGCAGGATCATCGCGAGCGAATCCATCACGCAGCCGAGCAGGATGTAGACGACCAGGATCGCCACCATCACCAGCAGTGGCGCCATCCCGCTGCCCTTGACCCAACTCGCCAGTTCGCCCGGCAATTGCGTGATCGCCAAGCCCGCGTTGAGCACATCAGCGCCGAGCAGCACCATGTAGATCATCGCGGTGGCGTGCGCCGTGCCGATGATGCTGGCGCGCAGTCCCGGCCAGCGCATGCCGCCGCGCAGCACGGCGAGCGCGCCGCATGCGGCCGCACCGATCGATGCCGCCTCGGTCGGGTTCGCCCAGCCGCCGTAGATGCCGACGATCACGACGAGGAATACGCCGGCGACCGGCAGCACCTCGACCACAGAGCTCAGCCGATCGGCCCAGCTCGCCTTGTCGCCGGCCGGGCCCGACGCGGGATTCAGCGTGACGAAGAGCCGGATCACGAGCATGTAGCCGAAGGTCGCGATCAGGCCGGGGATCACCGCGGCGACGAACAGCTTGCCGATCGATTCCTGCGTCAGCACCGCGTAGATCACCAGCGGCACCGACGGCGGAATCAGGATCCCCAAGGTGCCGGCCGCCGCCAGCGTGCCTGTGGCCAGCCGCCCCGAGTAGCCGTGCGCTCGCAGCTCGGGCAGTGCCACCTGCCCCATCGTCGCGGCGGTCGCGAGCGACGAGCCGCAGATCGCGCCGAAGCCGGCGCAGGCGCCGGTCGCAGCCATCGCCAGGCCGCCTCGGAAGTGACCGATGAAGGCCGCCGCGCAGCGGAACAAGGCCTTCGAGAGCCCGCCGTTGGTGGCGAACTGGCCCATCAGCATGAACAGCGGGATCACCGCGAGGTCGTAGTTCGACAGCCGTGCGTAAGCCAGGTTGTTGAGCGTGAACAGCAGCGCGTTGAAGTCACCGTGGTTCATCGCGAGGAACGCCGCGGACCCGGCGAAGAACATGCCGATGCCGACGTGGATGCGGAACACCAGCAGGCACATCAGGCACGCGAAGATCGTCAGGCCGAGCGCCATGCCGCTCATGGCGTGCCTCCCATTGCCTCGTCCAGCGAGCGGTGCGTGCGATAGAGGCCGCACAGCGCCAGCAACGCGAAGCTGGGGACCAGCAGTGCCACCGGTTGCCACATCGGGATCGTCAGCAGGGTCGACACCTCGCCCGACGAATAGCCGTCGACGACCGCCAACACGGTGCGCCAGGTGATGAGCCCGGCGGCGACGCTGAGCAACAGGTGCGCCACCATGTCGAGCACGGCCCGGCTGCGCGCGCTCATCCAGCCGGTCAGCGCATCGACCTTGATGTTGTGGTCGTGCAGTTCGCACAGCGGCAGGAACGCGGCCGCGCCGACCGCCGCGCCCATCTGCATCAGCTCGACATCGCCCTGCACCGGCGCGGCGAACAGCTTGCGCCCGACGATCGAGACGATCGACATCGCGATCAGCGCGCAGAAGGTCAGCCCGCCCAGCATCGTGAAGAGTGTCGCGACGCGGTCGAGCAGGCGCCCGACCGCTCGCGTGGACACGCCCTCGACGGCGCCCTCGCGCTCGATGAATTCAGCCATGGTATGAGTCTCCGAAGTCGTGGGGAGCGATCACTTCATGTACTTCGCACCGATGGCCCGCACTTCCTTGACCAGCATCGCGCCGTCGAGGCCCTTCGACGCGACTTCCTTGGCCCACTCGACCTCGACCGTCGCCGAAGCCTTGCGCATCGCCTCGTAGTCTTCGGGCTTGACGGTGAGCGTCTTGTTGCCGGCGTCGTTGGCGATCCTGCGGCCGTCGACGATGGCCTTGTCCCAGGCCGTGCCGGCGAGCTCGACCAGGTAAGGGCCGGTGGCCTTGTCGAGCAACGCCTTCAGGTCCGGCGGCAGGCCGTCGTATTTGGCCTTGTTCATCAGCATCACCAGCGGGTTCTGCGTGAACGCCGCCTGATTCGCCGGACCTTCCATGTGGTACTTCGTCACTTCCTGCAGCTTGACCGCGGGTACCAGTTCCCAGGTCGCCATCGCGCCGTCGACCACGCCCTTGGAGACCGCCTCGGTGATCTGCGCCGGCGGCATGTTGACCGGGGCGCCGCCGAGCGCCGTCAGCAGCTTGGCCGCGCTGCGCGACGGGCTGCGCAGCTTGACGCCCTTGAAGCCGTCGACGTTCAGGATCGGCTTGCTCGCGGTGCTCATGATGACGCCGCTGCCGGTGAACATCGCCAGCAGCTTGAAGTCGGCGTAGTCCTTCGCAGCGTACTTCTGGCTGTACTCCCACATCACCTTGCTCCCGGCCAGGCCCCCCGGCGGCAGCGTGAACGGCTGCTCCAGCGCCTCGGTGTACGGGAAGCGGCCCGACGAGTAGCTCGGCGAGGTCATCACGATGTCGGCCACCGCGTTCTTCGCCTGATCTGCCAGTTGCGGCGGCGTGCCGCCCAACTGCATCGCCGGGTAGATCTGGCACTTCAGCTTGCCGCCGGAATCCTTGGCCAGCTTGTCGCACCAGGGCTCGAGAACGGTCTTCTGGTAGTTGGAGTTCGGCGGCAGGAAATGCGAGACCTTGAGCGTGATGTCCTGCGCGTACAAGGCGGGCGCGGTCATGAAGAAGGCGGCGCAGAGGAGGCGCTTCAAGGCGGCGGTGCGGGCAGTGGTCATGGGCTTGTCTCCGTTCGTTGGACTGCGTGGCGACCAGGTTCGCTCTCGGAGCCCGGTCATCATTTGACTAACATGTGCGTAATTATTTTGCTAATATCTTAGTAAGTCAAGCAACCGCAGCGACCGGATTGCTAGGCACTTACCCTAGGTCGGGATCAGTGCGAGCCGATCAGGCATCAACTCGGTTGGCGGTGCTTTCGGGCCGAATGGCCCGTTGGATGGCACGCTGAGCCACTGCCGGCAGCTCGACCTTGTCGGCCGAGGTGCGTCCAGCCAGCGTCGCGATCAACGGTCCCTGTGCACATCGATGTTGCGAGCCACGGCAGCGACGCGCACATCCGATCCGGGACGAACCCGGAGAAGCGCGAGTTCACTGATCAACCACACCGGGCGGCGAACCTGCGGCTGCAGATGCGCAGCGCGGAAGGCCGCGCACTCGCGCTGATGGAGTGGATGCCGCAGTGGCCCCAGCGAATTCGGTAGATGACGCTGAACGGGGCCGGTTCGCCGGTTCACTATGATGTGAGTCAACCCCGGGCGATCTGCCCCGACCAAGGCGAGAACAGCATGTCGATCGAATTGCGTCACCGCAACCTGCCCCAATTGATGCTGCAGGCGCGTGAAGCCCTGATGGCGCAGTTCCGGCCGATCCTGAACGAGAACGGCGTGACCGAACAGCAGTGGCGCATCGTCAGAGCCCTGCTGATGCAAGGGCCGCTGGAGCCTCGGCAGTTGTGCGAGATGTGCCAGATCTCCAGCCCCAGCATCGTCGGCGTGCTGCAACGACTGGAGGAGGCTGGCCTGGTCGTTCGCGAGCGCATGCCCGACGACCAGCGCCGCGTTCGCGTCTCGGTCACCGCGCGCAGCCGCCAACTCGGGCGTCGCATGATCCCGGCGATCGAAGAACGCTATGCAGGCATCGAGGAGATGGTCGGCGTCAAGACCTTGCAGGAGGTCTACGATGTCCTGGACGCGCTGCTTTCGTCGCTGTGTCAGGCACCCGCCGACGCGGGCGCCGAAGCAGACGACACCACCGTCTCTCCGGCGCGCGCCGCACGCCGCCGCTGACATTGGGAGACCCGTGACGCTAACCTGATCGCCGCGATCCCCGCGAGGGCATCGGCAAGGAAGTGCTCCCCGAAGGCCTGCGCGCGCTCAAGGCTGCGGCGCACTCTTTCCCTGGCACAGCTTGAGGCGGTCGGCTTTCTGGCGCGGCGTGCGTTCGAAGGCCAGGCCTGGCGCGGGTTGCGCCCGGCCGATCGCGAACCGCTGCTGTTCCGGCTGTCGCTGCTGATCGAGGAACACGCCGCGACCCCGAGACGCAGCTCGGCCCGGTCGTCTCGAAGCGCCACTTCGAGCGCGTGATGGGCTACATCGATGGCGCGAAAGCCGAAGGCGCGACGGTGCTGACCGGCGGCGCGCGCGCGTTCGATGGCGGCTATTTCGTGCAGCCGACCGTGTTCGTCGACACCTTGGAGTCGATGCGCATCGTGCGCGAAGAGGTGTTCGGCCCGGTGCTCGTCGCCGTGCCATTCGACGACGTAGAAGACGCTGTCCGGCAGGCGAACGACACGCCTTTCGGCCTCGCAGCGAGCGTCTGGTCGAATGACCTGTCGGCAGTGCATCGCATCGTGCCGCGCCTGCGGGCCGGCACTGTCTGGGTCAACGCGCACAACGAGCTCGACGACGCAATCGATAACTGATGCTCCAGGCACATCAATCCTTTCGAACTATGCAATTCCGTATCCGTTAGGCATTGGTCAGACTGCGTCTCATGAGTTGCCCTTTCAGAGCAACCAACCGCCAGGAGACCACCCCGTGCAAAACGCAGACAACCCCTTGACCGACTGGATCGGTCGCAGCGAGACCGTCGAAGACACTGCCTATCCCACGCCCGCGATCGCACAGACCGCCACGTTGGACCATCCCCGTACGCCGTTGTCAGCGGGCACCGCACTTCCGCCGCTGTGGCACTGGCTGTACTTCCTGCCGATGCACCAGCAATCGGGGATCGGGCCCGACGGCCACGCCCGGCGTGGCGGCTTCCTGCCCCCGGTTCCGCTGCCGCGGCGCATGTGGGCCGGCAGCCAGTTCGAGTTCCGCGCGCCGATCCGCATCGGCGATCGGATGGCCCGCACGTCGACGATCGACGACGTGACGACCAAGGAGGGCCGTACCGGCAAGCTCGTGTTCGTCAGGGTGCGCCACGAACTGCGCACCAATGGCGCGAGTGACCCCTCGCTGGTCGAATTCCACGACATCGTCTACCGCGAAGCACAGCGCCCCGATGACATCGCGCCGCCGCCGCAGCGCGCCGAGGCGAACGCGCCCTGGCAACGCGAGATCGTGCCCGACGACGTGCTGCTGTTCCGCTACTCGGCGCTCACGTTCAATGGCCACCGCATCCACTACGACCGCAAGTACGTGACCGAGGTCGAGGGCTATCCCGGCCTGATCGTGCATGGCCCGCTGATCGCGACCTTGCTGATGGACCTGCTGCGGCGTGAGATGCCACAGGCCGATGTGGCCAGCTTTCGTTTCAAGGCGGTCCGGCCGACCTTTGATCCGCATCCGTTCCGCGTCAATGGCGCACTGCAGCCCGATGGCAAGACCGTGCGCCTCTGGGCTCAAGACCATGAAGGGTGGCTGACGATGGACGCCACCGCCACCTTGCGCTGAAGGAGACTGAAATGAGACCCCCAAGCTCGCTGCGTTCGCGGCCCCCCGAGGGGGCGCTCAGTTCCTTCGGAACGGCCGGGCGGAACTGACATGCAACCCCTCAAAGGCCTCACCGTCGTCACGCTCGAACACGCGATCGCGGCGCCGTTCGCGACACGCCAGCTCGCCGATCTCGGTGCGCGTGTCATCAAGATCGAGCGTCCCGGGGCGGGCGACTTCGCTCGCGCCTACGACTCGCGGGTGCGTGGGCTCGCCTCTCATTTCGTCTGGACCAACCGCTCGAAGGAGAGCATGACGCTCGACGTCAAGCATCCGGAGGCCGCCAAGGTGCTCGAACGCCTGGTGATCGAGAAGGCCGACGTGGTGGTGCAGAACCTCGCGCCCGGCGCGGCGGCGCGACTCGGGCTCGGCTACGCAGCGCTTGCGGCAAAGAAGCCGGGCATCATCGTCTGCGACATCTCCGGCTACGGCGCTGATGGCCCGTACCGCGACAAGAAGGCCTACGACCTGCTCATCCAGAGCGAAGCCGGGTTCGTCTCGGTGACTGGCACGCCCGACGAGCCGAGCAAGGCCGGCCCGTCGATCGCCGACATCGCCGCGGGCATGTACGCCTACACCAACATCCTCGCGGCGCTGTTGCAGCGTGGCCAGACCGGCAGGGGCCAGCACATCGACATCTCGATGCTCGAGTCGCTTGCCGAGTGGACCAGCTATCCGCTCTACTACGCCTTCGATGGCGCGCCGCCACCGCCGCGCACCGGCGCCAGCCACGCGACGATCTATCCGTACGGCCCGTTCCCGACCGGCGGCAACGGCACCGTGATGATGGGCCTGCAGAACGAGCGCGAGTGGCTCAAGTTCTGCGAGGTCGTGCTGCAGCAGCCGGCCGTGGCAACCGACCCGCGCTTCACAGGCAACGCCAAACGTGTGGCGAACCGCGACGCCCTCAAGGGACTGATCACCGAGGCATTCGCGTCGCTGACCGCGCCGCAGGTCGTCGAGCGGCTCGAGGCCGCACAGATCGCGAACGCGCGCGTCAACACGATGCACGAGGTCTGGGCACACCCGCAGTTGAAGGCGCGCGAGCGCTGGCGTGAAGTCGGCTCGCCGGCCGGCAAGCTGCCGGCAATGCTGCCGCCCGGCACCTGGGACGAGGGCCCGCGCATGGACCCCGTGCCAGGGCTTGGCGAACACACCGATTCGATCCTGGCGGAACTGGGGCTGGGCGGTGAGGAGATCCGTTCCTTGCATGAAGTCGGTGCGGTGTGACATGAGCGCACCCGTTGCCCGCACCTATCTGTTCGTTCCCGGCAATCGCCCGGAGCGCTTCGCGAAGGCACTCGCGAGTGCCGCCGACGCGGTGGTGCTCGACCTCGAGGACGCTGTTGCGGTCGACGACAAGTCGAGTGCCCGCGAAGCGGTCGGCGCCCAATTCGCCGGCATGTCGCCCGAAGCACGCCGCCGCATCGTCGTGCGCATCAACGACGTCGCGAGCAGCTGGTTTGCGATGGACCTGCGCATGCTGCTGCACAGCGGAGCCACCCAGGTGATGTTGCCGAAAGCCGAAGCGGCGGCGCAGATCGCCGAGGTGCTCGGCGCCGTGCCCGATGCCGACGTGCTCGCGTTGATCGAGAGCGCGCGCGGCGTGGCGGCGGTCGACGAGATCGCCGCGGCAGCCGGCGTGTCGCGACTCGTGTTCGGAACGCTCGACTTCGCGCTCGACCTCGATCTCGACAACGGCTCCGACGACGAGGGCCTCGCGTACGCGGCGGGTCGCATCGCCGTCGCAGCGCGCGCCGCGGGTCTGGCCGCACCGGTGGCCGGCGTGACCCCGCAGCTCGACGATGAAGCGCGTCTGCTCGCCGACCTGGCACGGGCCCGGCGATTCGGCTTCGGCGCGAAGCTCTGCATCCACCCGAAGCAGGTCGACCCGATTCATCGCGCGCTGCAACCCAGCACGGCGGCCCTTGACTGGGCGCGTCGCGTGCTCGAGGCCGAGGCCGCGTCGCCCGGTGCAGCCAAGCTCGACGGCCGAATGGTCGATCGACCGGTCGTGCTGCAGGCCCAGCGAATCTTGACGCGCAACGCCCACTGACCCTCACCACCTCACACCGACGGAGACAACACCATGGCATCGACCATCATCGACTCGACGATCTTCCAGGGCATCTTCAGCAGCGACGCGATGCGTGAAGTCTGGTCGGACGAGAACCGCACCCGCAAGTACATCGACATCGAGCGGGCACTCGCCAAGGTCCAGGCCCGGCTGGGACTGATTCCGCAGGAGGCCGCCGACGAGATCATCAGTCACTGTCACCTCGACCAGATCGACATGGTCAAGCTCCGCGCTCAGACCGAGCGCATCGGCTACCCGATCCTCGGCGTCGTCTCGCAACTCAACGCGCTGTGTCGGGACAAGCTGGGCGAGTACGTTCACTGGGGTGCCACGACGCAGGACATCACCGACACCGCGACCGTGCTGCAGATTCGCGAGGCGCTCGCGCTCGTCGACGCCGACCTGGCGGCCATTTCCAAGACGATGGCCGACCTCGCGCGCAAGCATCGGCTCACGCCGATGATCGGTCGCAGCAATCTGCAGCAGGCGATTCCGGTCACCTTCGGCTACAAGATGGCCGGGCTGCTCTCGGCGATCGAGCGCCACCGCACCCGCCTTGCTCAGCTGCGACCGCGCGTGCTCGTCGGCGAGTTCGCCGGCGCAGCGGGCACGCTCGCGTCGCTCGCGACCGGCGCGATGGAAACGCAGGCCGGTCTGATGGAGGAGTTGGGCCTCGGCCAGCCCGACATCGCATGGCACACGATCCGCGACAACATCGCCGAGGTCGGCTGCTTCCTCGGTCTCGTCGGCGGCACGCTCGGCAAGTTCAGCATGGACGTGAAGCTGATGATGCAGACGGAGGTCGGCGAGGTCTACGAGCCGTTCGCGCACGGGCGCGGCTCAAGCAGCACCATGCCGCAGAAGCGCAACCCGATCAGCAGCTGCTACATCCATGCGCAGGTGTCGGTCGTGCGCCAGCACGCCGCAGCGCTGATGGACGCGATGATCGCCGACCACGAGCGCAGCACGGGCCCATGGGAGATCGAATGGATCGTGCTTCCCGAGGCCTTCTGCCTGATGGCCGGCGCACTGAAGCAGACGCGCTTCGTGCTTGACGGGTTGGAGGTCGACGAAGCGCAGATGCGCGCCAACATCGACATGACGGGCGGGCTGGTGATGAGCGAGGCCGTGATGATGGGCCTGGGCAACCACATCGGGCGCGAGTACGCGCACGACCTGGTCTACGACATCTGCCGCGTGGCGGTCAAGGAGAAGCGACCGCTGCTCGACCTGCTGTGCGAGCACCCGGAGATCAACAAGCACCTCGACCGCGCCGCGCTCGCCAGGCTCTGCGACCCGGCCAACTACCTCGGGCAGTCCGGCGTGATGGTCGACCGCGTTCTGAGCAAGTTGCGCTGACAAGCTCAGCTGATTCGCGACGAACCCAAGCCGCCGAAGAGCGGCGGGCCGTTGCGCCCTGATCGAAAGAATCACCGGAGACAAGCCGTGAAATTCCTAAAGCACCTCTACGTTCAGGTCCTGATCGGCCTGGTCATCGGCATCACCGTCGGCCACTACTGGCCCGAGTTCGGCGCAGCGCTGAAGCCGCTCGGCGACGGTTTCGTCAAGCTCGTGAAGATGATGATCGCGCCGATCGTCTTCTGCACGATCGTCAGCGGGATCACCTCGCTGAACGACTCCAAGGAGATCGGCAAGACGCTGCTCAAGTCGATGGGCCTGTTCTATGTGCTGACCATCCTCGCGCTGTTCACCGGCCTCGCCGCGGTGATGCTGCTGCAGCCGGGCCATGGCATGCACATCGACCCGGCGCATCTGGATGCTTCCGTGGCGGCCAAGTTCGGCAACAAGGCACCCCAGGGCTTCACGGAATTCGCGCTCCACATCATCCCGAGTTCGTTCTTTGGCGCGTTCGCAGAGGGCGAAGTGCTGCCGGTTCTGCTGCTTGCCGTGCTGTGCGGTTTCGGCCTGACGCGCATCGGAAAACCCGCGCAGCCGGTTCTCGACAGCATCGACGGCTTCTCGCACATGCTGTTCGCTGCGTTCGGCTTCATCATGAAGCTGGCGCCGCTCGGGGCGTTCGGCGCGATGGCGTTCACCGTGGGCCGCTACGGCATCAAGTCGATCGGATCGCTGGGCTTGCTGATCGGCACCTTCTACATCGCCTGCACCTTCTTCGTCGTCGTGGTGCTGGGCCTGCTCGCGCGCATGCACGGCTTCAAGCTGTGGCAGCTGATGCGCTACATCCGCGAGGAACTGCTCGTCGTGCTGGGCACCTCGTCGAGCGAGCCGGTGCTACCGCGGCTGCTCGTCAAGCTGGAACGCCTGGGCTGCAAGAAGGGCGTGGTGGGGCTGGTGCTGCCGACCGGCTACTCGTTCAACCTCGATGGCACGGCGATCTACCTGACGCTCGCGTCGATGTTCATCGCGCAAGCTTGCGACATCACGCTGTCATGGGTCCAGATCTTCTCGATGCTCGGCGTGATGCTGCTGACGTCGAAGGGGGCGGCAGGCGTGACCGGCAGCGGCTTCGTCGCGCTCGTCGCGACTCTGACCGTGATGCCCGATCTGCCGGTGGCGGGCGTGGCGCTGATCGTCGGCATCGATCGCTTCATGTCCGAAGCACGTGCGCTCACCAGCACGATCAGCAACGCGGTGGCCTGCATCGTGGTCTCGATCTGGGAGAAGGCCTGTGACCGCGACGTGCTGCAGCGTGAGCTGAGCGTCGACTACGCACGGACCGAGGAGGCGCTGGAGGAGGACGCCGCAGGCTTCCCCGTCGCCGCTGCCGCTCCGCAGCCGCTCAGCGCGCTTCACTGAGCAACGCGCGTCGATCCGGTCACCCGGCCCGGGCAGGGGCGCGCCTGGCGCGCCGCTGGCCTTTCATCTCGCTGATGAAGTCGTAGATCTGACGCGCGGCAGGCGACAGCGAACGCCCCTTGCGCCGTATCAGTCCGATGCGGCGCGTGATGACCGGGTCAACCAGCGGCACGCTGACGAGCAGCGGGTGGTCCGCATCCGGCATCGCCATCGACGGCACCGCGGCGACGCCCAGCCCGGCTTCGACCAAGCCGAGCATCGTCGTGACGTGCTGCGCTTCGAACAGAATCTGCGGCAGGCCGGCGACCCCGGAAAGCGCCTGGTCCAGCAACAACCGGTTGCCCGACGACTTGCCGACCGAGATGTAGTCGTAAGCCGCCAGCTCGGTCCAGGCGACGCGCCGCTTCTTCGCGAGCGGGTGATCTCGGCGGCAGGCGGCGACGAATCGCTCTTCGAGCAGCGGCTTGAACTCGATGTCGGGCTCCTGGCTGCCGATGAAGTTCAGACCGAAGTCGGCCTCGCTGCGCGCCACCGCAGAGAGCACCTCGTTCGCGCTCGCGTCGAACACCTTGATCCGGATCTTCGGGTAGCGCTCGTGATAGCGTGAAATCACCTGCGAGAGGTAGTAGTAGACGGTCGACGGCACGCACGCGATCGTCACCTCGCCCATGCGCGTCGCGGCGACGCCGCGAATGCCGAGCAGCGTGTTGTCCAGCTCGTCGAGCAGCGCCTGTACCTTGCGGTCGAACTCGCGGCCGACCGCCGTGAGGCTGACGCGCCGCGTCGTGCGGTCGAGCAGGCGGACGCCAAGCGCCAGCTCCAACTTCTCGATGCGCCGGCTGAACGCCGGCTGCGAAAGGTGGATCGCCTCGGCCGCCTTGCGGAAGTTGCTGGTCTCGGCCACCGCGCGGAAGGCCTGGAGGTCATTCAGATCGAAATTCATCGCCATGTGCCTGCCTCACTCCGTCATCACTCACTCAGCGATCGACAGTGTGCATCAATCGATCCTAATTGTGCAATTCACAAGCATGGATGCCGGCACGATGATCCGGTCCATGAACAAGATCCTTCCCTGCGTATTGATGCGTGCCGGAACTTCCCGCGGGCCGTTCTTCCTGCGCGAATGGTTGCCGGAGGACGATGCCACGCGCGACGAGGTGCTGATCGGCGCGGTGGGCGCCTCCGATCCGTTGCAGCTGGACGGCGTGGGTGGCGGCAGCACGCTCAACAGCAAGGTCGCGATCGTCTCGAAGTCCGGACAGCCGGGCTGCGATCTCGACTATCTATTCGCGCAAGTGGGCGTCGGGCAGCGCTCGGTCGACACGCGACCGAACTGCGGGAACATGCTTTCGGGCGTCGTGCCGTTTGCGATCGAGCAAGGCCTCATTGAGGCGACCGAAGGCACGACGACGGCACGGGTCTTCAACGTCAACACCGGCTCGCGCATCGACGTGACCGTGCGCACGCCGGGTCGGCGAATCACCTATGACGGCGACGCGCGCATCGACGGCGTGGCGGGCACTGCGTCGCCGATCCATCTCAATTTCTTGGACGCCTGGGGCGCCGTGACAGGCAGCGTGTTTCCGACAGGCCAGCGCATCGATCTCATCGACGGTACCGAGGTCACCTGCATCGACGCGGCGATGCCGCTGATGATCGTGCGGGCCACGGACATGGGCGTGACGGGAGCGGAAACGCCGGCCGAGCTCGACGCGAACACGGCATTGCTGGTTCGACTCGAATCGCTGCGACTCGCCGCCGGCCAACGCATGGGACTCGGTGACGTCTCCGCCAGCGTGATCCCGAAGCCGGTGCTCGTCAGCGAAGGCGCTGGCCCGGACACCGTCACGTCGCGCTACTTCACGCCGCGGCGTTGCCACGCATCGCATGCGGTGACCGGCGCGATCGGCGTCGCGAGCGCGTTCGCGCTGCCGGGTACGGTGGCGAGCGGCCGTCAAGCCATGGCTGGCAAGCGCGCGCTGGTCGTGCTGCATCCGGCAGGCCAGATCGACGTCGAAGTCGAGGTGAAAGGAGCCGGCGACACCGCGTCGATCCGCAGTGCCTCGCTCGTTCGCACCGCCCGAAAGATTCTGCAAGGGGAACTGCATATTCCCGATTACGTTTTTTCCAGACCCACCAATGGAGACTCCATGAACCTGAAGCAACTCATCGCCCCTGCGCTGGCCGCCGGGATCGGCGCGGTGGCCGCGCCGGGGGCACTTGCGGACTATCCGACCAAGACGATCACGATCGTGGTGCCCACCGCCGCAGGCGGCGGCAACGACGCGATGGCGCGCACGATCGCGCAGAAGCTGGGTCCGCTGCTCGGCCAGACGATCCTCATCGACAACCGCGCCGGCGCCAACGGTTCGATCGCCAGCGAGTTCGTGGCCCGCGCGGTGCCCGACGGCCACACGCTGATGCTGGGCTACATCGCAACGCACAGCATGAACCCGGCCCTGCAGAAGCTGAAGTACGACCCGGTGAACGACTTCGAGCCCATCGGGCTGGTCGGCTATTCGCCGACGCTGATGGTGGCGAATGCCTCGGTCGGCGTGAAAGACGTGAAGGACCTGGTCGCGCAGCTCAAGGCGAAACCGGACCGCTACACCTATGCGTCGGCGGGCAACGGGACGGCCCCACACTTCGCCGCCGAGCTGTTCAAGCTGAACGCCGGCGTGGTGATGCTGGGAGTCCCCTACAAAGGCGCGGCGCCGGCGGTCAGCGACACGATCGGCGGTCAGACGCAGTTCATGTTCCCGAGCCTGTTCACCGCCTATCCGTTCATCAAGAACGGCAAGCTGAAGGCCATGGCGGTGGCTGGACCGAAGCGGGTTGCGAACCTGCCCGACGTGCCGACGCTCAAGGAAGCCGGCGTGGATGGTGTCGACGTGACGCAGTGGTACGCGATCTTTGCGCCTGCCAAGACGCCCAAGGCGATCGTCGAGCAGCTGAACAAGGCGCTGAATCAGCTGCTGTCGGACAAAGAGGTGATCAAGCGCATGGAGGACCACGGCGCCCATGTGGAAACCAGCACGCCCGATCAGCTGCGGGCGCTCGTCGCGAGTGAATTGGTGAAATGGAAGAGCGTGGTGCAGAAGGCGAAGCTCGCCGCCGAATGAGGAATTCGGACACAACTTTGATTGCACCTCGGTCTTCGCGATGGAAGCACCAGACCTCTCTGGATCTCGCCGGGCGAATAGGTGACGTTCGTGGCTTCGCCGCAGGCGGTCGACGGAGTGCCCGCTTTGCGCCTGCTCATTTGTCACTCTGTACTTCCGCTTAGGGTCGTGACTGCGAGTTCGCGCGGTAGAGAAGCGGCCGCCGGCGCCGCGCGAACCGCCTCGTGGAGGTCTTACGGCTGCAGTACCTCGTACTGCCGTCGTTCGGGCCAGCGCCTGTGGCGATGCCCAACGACTGCTTGGTGGCAGTCAGAGCCCCCCGTCTCATCCCAACGGTCAGGGAAGTCACCGACCGTAGATGCCGCTGCCCAATGGTCACGATTTCGGCCCTGGGCACGAAGCCCAAGGGTCATTTCGCGATCTTCAACAAATGCGTCGGGCACGGCCTAGGCACGAAATGGGCACAGGACGGGCACAAAGCAAAACGCCGACCTTGCGGTCGGCGCTCGACTATTCTAAGTTATTGTTTTTGTTCTGGAATTTTGGTTGCGAGGGCAGGATTTGAACCTGCGACCTTTGGGTTATGAGCCCAACGAGCTACCAGACTGCTCCACCTCGCGACTGAGCCTGTGACTATAGCAGAGATTTCGAGCCCCCATCCAATTCATAAGCCAGCCGTCCGCAGGGTCTCGAGGAATCGCGTGCTGTCCTGGAAGCCGGCGATGCGCGCGGCCGGGATCTCGCGGCCTTGCGGGTCGAAGAAGATGGTGCCGGGCGGGCCGAACAGGTTGAAGCGCTTCAACAGTGCGCGGTCGTCGTCGTTGTTGGCGGTGACGTCGGCCTTCAGCAGCAGCGCGCCGCTCATCTTCTTGCGCACGGCCGGATCGATGAAGGTGAAGCGCTCCATCTCCTTGCACGAGACGCACCAGTCGGCGTAGAAGTCGAGCATCACGGGGCGGCCCGCGGTGCGCAGCGCTTGATCGAGTTCGGCGCTGCTGCGAACCGTCGTGAACACCGGGCCGGGCGCGACGGCAGCGTCGCCGCCGAGTTGCACCCGCAGGTGCGAGAGCGGCTGCAGCGGATTCGATCCGCCCGACGCGGCGCCGACGAGCTGCAGCAGGCCGCACACGGCGAGCACCGCCGCGATCGCGCGACGGCCGATGCTGCGGGTCCAATCGGTGCGGTGCCCGTGGTGATGCGACACCAGCATCACCGCGGCGCCGATCGCGAGGGCACCCCACAGCGCGAGCACCAGCGGGGCCGGCAGCACCGATTGCACGGTCCAGAGGGCGACGCCAAGCAGCAGCAAGCCGAAGAAGCGCTTCACCTCGTCCATCCAGCCGCCGGCGCGCGGCAGCAAGGCGCCGGCCGACGCCCCCATCAGCAGCAGCGGCACGCTCATGCCGGCGGCAAGCGAGAACAGCGCGGTGCCGCCGAGCCATACGTTGCGGGTCTGGCTCAGGTAGACGAGCGCGCCGGCCAGCGGGGCCGCGACGCATGGGCTGACGATCAGTGCCGAAAGGCCTCCCATCGCGAACACGCCGGCGAAGCGGCCGGCGGGCAGGCGTTGCGAGGCGTGCGAGAGGCGGCCGGTCAGCGCCGCTGGGAGCTGGAGTTCGTAGATGCCGAACATCGACAGCGAGAGGCCGACCAGCCCGAGCGCGAATACGGTCAGCAGCCACGGCTTCTGCAACGCCGCCGCGAGGCCTTCGCCGGCCAGCCCGGCCGCGACCCCGAGGGCCGTGTAGACCAGCGCCATGCCGAGCGAGTAGCTCGCCGCGAGGGCGAAGCCGCGGCCGCGCGAAACTTGCGCGCCGTGGCCGACGATGATCGACGACAGGATCGGCAGCATCGGCAGCACGCACGGCGTCAGTGACAGCAGCACGCCGGCGACGAAGAACACGCCGACGACGCTCCAGAACTTGCCGCCGCGCAGCGCGCCGTCGATGCCGGCGTCATCGGCCGCGTACCGTGGCCCAGCCTGCGAATCTGCGGACGAGGATGCCGCAGTGGCGCCCGGGCCCTCGCTCGCCGCCATCACGCGCGCCGAGCCATCGCCGCCGAAGCCAGCCAGGCTGACCTCGATGCCGCGCTGCTGCGGCGGATAGCACAGGCCCTTGTCGGCGCAGCCCTGGTTCGTCACCAACAGCTGAAAGCGTGCGGCGCCCTGCTGCACCGGAACCGCGATACGCACGATGTCGCGGTAGGTCTCGACGGTCTTCTGGAAGGTCTCGTCGAACTTCGTCTTGCCGGCCGGCAGCACCGGGGCGCCGAGCGTCGCGCCGTTCGCGGCGAACTTGAATTGCTCGCGGTAGAGGTAGTAGCCGGGTGCGACGGTGTAGATCACCTCGACGGTGCGCTCGTCGACCGCACGCGCGGCGAGCTTGAACGCGACCTCGGGGTCGAGGAAATCTTCTTCGGCGTGTGCCGAAAGCGCACCCATGAACAGCAGCGCAGCCGCGAGGAGTTGCAGCCACAGAGTCGTCAGGTGTCGTGTGCGCATGAATGGCGGATTTTGCTGTGGCTTGAATGACCTTGGGCGGGCGACGAGGTTCCCGGTTCAACGCAAAAGGGCCAGCAGATGCCGGCCCTTCGCGATGCAATCGACGTTTTACGCGTCGGCCGCGGTGTCGGTCGCTGCAGGTTCCGGACGATCGACCAGTTCGACGAAGGCCATCGGCGCGTTGTCGCCGACGCGGAAGCCCATCTTCAGGATCCGCGTGTAGCCGCCCGGGCGCGCCTTGTAGCGCGGGCCGAGCTCGTTGAACAGCTTCGTGACGATGTCGCGATCGCGCGTGCGGTCGAACGCGAGGCGGCGGTTCGCCAGCGTTGCTTCCTTGGCCAGCGTGATCAGCGGCTCGACGACGCGGCGCAGTTCCTTGGCCTTCGGGACCGTGGTCTTGATCGCTTCGTGCTGGAGCAGCGAATTGCACATGTTGCGCAGCATCGCCTGGCGATGCTCGCTGGTGCGGTTGAGTTTGCGGAGTCCGTGGCGGTGACGCATGGTGCAGTTTCCCTTCTGACTAACTTGTTGAACCCCAGCCGTATCAGGTACTGGGGGTTGCACGATCAAACACGCTGGCGTGTTTGTCATCCGATGACGGCTTCGGCCGTCTTTCCTGTTGGAGCGAAGCGGTTACCGCTTGTCCAGGCCCTGGGGCGGCCAGTTCTCGAGCCGCGCGCCGAGCGTGAGCCCGCGCGAAGCCAGCACTTCCTTGATTTCGTTGAGCGACTTGCGACCCAGGTTCGGGGTCTTCAGCAGCTCGGTCTCGGTGCGCTGGATCAGGTCGCCGATGTAGTAGATGTTCTCGGCCTTCAGGCAGTTCGCCGAACGCACCGTGAGCTCGAGCTCGTCGACCGGGCGCAGCAGGATCGGATCGAACTGCGTGTTGCGTGCAACCGGCGCGTCGGCGAACGAGCTGATCTCGCCTTCGAGCTGCGCGAACACCATCAGCTGTTCGACCAGGATCTTGGCCGAGTTGCGGATCGCTTCTTCCGGCGTGATCGCGCCGTTGGTGTTGATCTCCATCACCAGCTTGTCGAGGTCGGTGCGCTGTTCGACGCGGGCCGATTCGACGGTGTAGCTGACGCGCGCAACCGGCGAGAACGAGGCGTCCAGCACGATGCGGCCGATCGACTTGGTCGGCTCGTCGCCGTAGCGGCGCATCGTGCCCGGCACGTAGCCGCGGCCCTTCTCGACCTTGATCTGCATGTCGAGCTTGCCGCCGTGCGACAGGTGCGCGATCACGTGCTCCGGGTTGATGATCTCGACGTCATGCGGGGTCTGGATATCGCCGGCCGTGACCGGGCCCTCGCCTTCCTTGCGCAGCACCAGCGTGACTTCGTCGCGGTTGTGCAGGCGAAACACGACGCCCTTCAGATTCAGCATGATGTGAACGACGTCTTCCTGGACGCCGTCGATCGCCGAGTACTCGTGCAGCACGCCGGCGATCGTCACCTCGGTCGGCGCGTAGCCGACCATCGACGACAGCAGCACGCGGCGCAGCGCGTTGCCCAGCGTGTGGCCGTAGCCGCGCTCGAACGGCTCGAGCGTGACCTTGGCGCGGTTGCCGCCGAGCGGCTCCACATTGATGGCTTTGGGTTTCAGCAGATTGGTTTGCATTGAAGTCCTGTTCGTCTCAATACCCTCGGCTCGTTACACCGATAAGGCTGATGGACACAGCGCCGGGCAAGAGATGTCTCGCTGTGTGCCCGGCAAAGCACTAGCGACGCAGCAGCCGAGAAGGGGGTCGGCAAACGCCGGCACCCGCCCTCGTGTTCGTTAACGCGAATACAGTTCCACGATCAGCGCTTCCTTGATGTCGGCGCCGAATTCGTCGCGATCCGGCGCCTTCTTGAAGATGCCTTCGAGCTTGGTCGCATCAACCGCGACCCAGCTCGGCATGCCCTGGCCTTCGGCCAGCTTCAGCGAGTCGATGATGCGCAGCTGCTTCTTCGCCTTCTCGCGCACCGCCACCGTGTCGCCGACCTTCACGAGGTACGACGCGATGTTGACGACTTCGCCATTCACCGTGATGCCCTTGTGCGAGACCAGCTGGCGCGCTTCGGCGCGGGTCGAGCCGAAGCCCATGCGGTAGACGACGTTGTCCAGGCGCGATTCGAGCAGCAGCAGCAGGTTCGAACCCGTGTTGCCCTTGCGGCGCTCGGCCTCGGCGAAGTAGCGGCGGAACTGGCGCTCCAGGATGCCGTACATGCGCTTGACCTTCTGCTTCTCGCGCAGCTGCAGGCCGAAGTCGGACGTGCGGGTGCCCGAGGTGCGGCCGTGCTGGCCCGGCTTGCTGTCGAACTTGACCTTGTCACCGATCGGGCGGCGAGCGCTCTTCAGGAACAGGTCGGTGCCTTCACGGCGGGAAAGTTTGCCCTTGGGGCCCAGAAAACGTGCCACGTTGATTTCCTTTGGTCAATCTGACGCAGGCTGCGCGTTTGTGATCACAGCTTGCGCGAGTCTGGCGAGTGTTGTTGTGTGCGCTCAGACGGTGGGCTTCATCTTCTGCCGGCTTTTCGATCGGTCGACAGAAGCGAAAAAGTCGGCGGAGCCACTCAGGCACCGCCGACGACGAAAACGGTCGAACTCAGATGCGGCGGCGCTTCTGCGGACGGCAGCCGTTGTGCGGCACCGGCGTCACATCGGAGATCGAATTGATGCGGATACCGAGCGAGGCCAGCGCGCGAACCGACGACTCGCGGCCCGGGCCCGGGCCCTTGATCCGCACGTCGAGATTCTTGATGCCCTGGTCTTGCGCGGCGCGGCCAGCTACTTCGGCAGCCACCTGGGCGGCGAACGGCGTGCTCTTGCGCGAGCCCTTGAAACCCTGGCCACCGCTCGATGCCCAGGACAGCGCGCCGCCCTGACGATCGGTGATCGTGATGATCGTGTTGTTGAACGACGCGTGAACGTGCGCGACGCCGTCCGCAACGTTCTTGCGGACTTTCTTGCGCACGCGCTGCGCGGCGGTGTTGACAGGTGACTTAGCCATGTTGACCTTCTTTGGCGATTCTCTTCAATCGGTAGATGCGATGCGACGGCGAACGTCAGATCACTTCTTCACCACGCCGGACTTGCGCGGACCCTTGCGGGTGCGGGCATTCGTCTTCGTGCGCTGACCGCGCACCGGCAGGCCACGGCGATGGCGAAAGCCGCGGTAGCAGCCGAGGTCCATCAGACGCTTGATGTTGATCGACATTTCGCGACGCAGGTCGCCTTCGATCGTCAGGCGGCCGATTTCTTCCCGGATCTTCTCCAGGTCGGCGTCGGTCAGATCCTTGACCTTGCGATCGAACGGCACACCGCTGTTCGAGCAGATCTTCTGGGCCGTCGTGCGGCCGATCCCATAGATCGAGGTCAGACCGATCTCGGTGTGCTTGTGGGGCGGAATGTTGATACCAGCAATGCGTGCCATGTTCGTCCTCTAATAGCGTGTCAGCGAAGGCCTGAAGGTCAGCCTTGACGCTGTTTGTGGCGCGGGTCGGTGCAAATGACGCGCACGACGCCCTTGCGACGGATCACCTTGCAATTGCGGCACATTTTCTTGACCGATGCTGCGACTTTCATTCTCTTCTCTCCTAAACCTTACTTTGCCCGGAACACGATCCGAGCACGGCTCAGGTCGTAGGGCGTCAACTCGACAGTGACCTTGTCTCCCGGCAGGATGCGGATGTAGTGCATGCGCATCTTGCCGGAGATGTGGCCGAGCACGACGTGCCCGTTCTCCAGCTTCACTCGAAACGTTGCATTGGGCAGATTCTCGAGAATCTCACCCTGCATCTGAATCACATCGTCTTTGGCCATGTACTTTTTCAGCTCGCTTTGAAGTTGGCCTTCTTGAGCAGGGACTCGTACTGCTGGCTCATCACGTAACTCTGCACCTGGGCCCAGAAGTCCATCGTCACGACGACGATGATCAACAGGGATGTGCCACCGAAATTGAACGGCACGTTGTACTTCAGCACCAGGAACTCCGGCAGCAGGCACACCAGCGTGATGTAGATCGCACCGGCCAGGGTCAGCCGCGACAGGATGCGGTCGATGTGGCGAGCGGTCTGGTCACCGGGGCGGATGCCGGGAATGAACGCGCCGCTCTTCTTCAGGTTGTCGGCCGTCTCGCGGCTGTTGAAGACGAGCGCGGTGTAGAAGAAGCAGAAGAACACGATCGCCGCGGCATACAGCATCACGTAGATCGGCTGGCCGGGACGCAGCAGGTCGGCCACATCTTTCAGCCAGCGGAAGCTGTCGCCGGTCGCGAACCAGCCCACGGCGGTGGCCGGCAGCAGGATGATGCTCGAAGCGAAGATCGGCGGAATCACCCCCGACATGTTCAGCTTCAGCGGCAGGTGCGACGACTGGCCGCCATAGACCTTGTTGCCGACCTGTCGCTTCGCGTAGTTCACCAGGATCTTGCGCTGACCGCGCTCGACGAACACGACCGCGAACGTCACGCCGAACACCAGCAGCGTGATGAACAGCGCCGCGACGATGCTCATCGAACCCTGGCTGACCAAGGTGCCGAACTGGCCGAGCGCACCCGGCAGGCCAGCCGCGATGCCGCCGAAGATCAGGATCGAGATGCCATTGCCCAGGCCGCGCTCGGTGATCTGTTCACCCAGCCACATCAGGAACATCGTGCCGGCAACCAGGCTGACGACCGCCGTCATGCGAAAGCCGAAGCCCGGCGAGATCACCAGACCCGGCGAGCTCTCGAGTGCCGTCGCGATCGCGAGCGACTGGAACAACGCCAGTCCCAGCGTGCCGTAGCGCGTGTACTGCGTGATCTTGCGACGACCCGATTCGCCTTCCTTCTTCAGCGCCTCGAGCGTCGGCACGACGTAGGTCATCAGCTGCATGATGATCGACGCCGAGATGTACGGCATGATGCCGAGCGCGAACACGGTGAAGCGCGACAGCGCGCCGCCCGAGAACATGTTGAACAGGCTCAGGATGCCGCCGGCCTGGCTGTTGAACAGCTGGCGCAGTTGGTCGGGATCGATGCCGGGCACGGGAATGTGCGCGCCGACGCGGTAGACCACGAGCGCGAGCAGCAGGAACGTCAAGCGGCGACGCAGGTCGCCGAACTTGCCGCTCTTCGCCAGTTGATTCGCGTTGGTTGCCACTGATGTCCTATGAATTCGATTCGAGACGTGCCGACCGGGCCTCAGGCCACCGAACCGCCGGCGGCCTCGATCGCGGTCTTGGCGCCCGCCGTCGCGCCGATGCCCTTGAGGGCCACCGCCGACGTCAATTCACCCGACTTGATGACCTTCACGACTTTTGCAAGTTCGCCAACCAGGCCGGCTTGCTTCAGCGTCAGGATGTCGACCTCGGCCGCGCCGAGGCGCTGCAGGTCGGTCAGGCTGATCTCGGCGTTGAACTTCAGCAGGTGCGACTTGAAGCCGCGCTTCGGCAAGCGGCGCTGCAGCGGCATCTGACCGCCTTCGAAGCCGACCTTGTGGTAGCCGCCCGAACGCGACTTCTGACCCTTGTGGCCGCGGCCCGCGGTCTTGCCCAGGCCGGAGCCGATGCCGCGACCGACGCGACGCTTGGCGTGCTTCGAACCGGCGCCCGGCTTGATGGTGTTGAGTTCCATGTTCTTGTCCTCGGGGTGCTTCAGAGCACCTTGACCAGGTACGAGACCTTGTTGATCATGCCGCGCACTGCCGGCGTGTCTTCGAGCGTCGATTCGCTGTTCAGCTTGCGCAGACCCAGGCCACGCACGGTCGCGCGGTGCGACTCGCGGGTGCCGTTGATGCTGCGCACGAGCTTGATGCTGACCGTGCCCTTGGTTGCTGCTTCTTTGGTCGCCATGATGTTTCTCCGTGGCTCGCCGTTCAGCCGAACAGCTCTTCCACCGTCAGCCCGCGCTTTGCAGCGATCTCGGCCGGGGTGCTGGTGTGCTTCAACGCGTCGAGCGTGGCGCGAACCAGGTTGTAGGGGTTCGACGAGCCGAGGCTCTTGCAGACGATGTCGGTCACGCCCATCACCTCGAACACCGCGCGCATCGGGCCGCCGGCGATGATGCCGTCACCCGGCTTCGCCGGGGCCATCAGCACGCGCGAGGCGCCGTGCTCACCGATGACCTTGTGCTGGATCGTGCCGTTCTTCAGCGAGACCTTGATCATGTTGCGGCGCGCCGAGTCCATCGCCTTGGTCACGGCAACCGGCACTTCCTTGGCCTTGCCCTTGCCCATGCCGATGCGGCCGTCGCCATCGCCGACCACGGTCAGTGCGGCGAAGCTCAGCGTGCGGCCGCCCTTCACCACCTTGGTGACGCGATTGACCGCGATCATCTTTTCCTTCAGACCGTCGTCACGACCTTCGTCCTGCACGCGGGGTTGAAACTTTGCCATTTTCGAATTCCTTGCGCTTAGAACTGCAGGCCGGCTTCACGAGCGGCTTCGGCCAGGGCCTTGACGCGGCCGTGGTATGCAAAACCGGCGCGATCGAACGCGACCTTGTCGATGCCGGCAGCCTTCGCCTTTTCGGCGATGCGCTTGCCGATGATCGCGGCCGCGGCGACGTTGCCGCCCTTGCCCGACACCTTCGAGTCGCCGGCGAGCTCCTTGCGGACCTCGGCCTCGGCGGTCGACGCGCTGGCCAGCACCTTCGAGCCGTCGTCGGAAACGACGCTGGCGTAGATGTGCAGGTTGGTGCGATACACCGACAGGCGCGCGACGCGCTGCACGGCAATGCGCGCACGGGTCTGGCGGGAGCGACGAACGCGCTGATCTTTTTTGTTCAGTGACATGTCATGCGCTCCTTACTTCTTCTTCGTCTCTTTGATGACGACCTTTTCGCCGACGTAGCGAATGCCCTTGCCCTTGTAGGGCTCCGGCGGACGAATCGCGCGGACCTCGGCGGCGATCTGGCCCACGACCTGGCGATCCGAACCCGTGATCACGATTTCGGTCTGCGTCGGGCAGGCCACCTTCACGCCTTCGGGCATGTCCTTCGCGACCGGGTGCGAGAAACCGATCTGCAGATTCAGCTTGCTGCCGGCAGCTGCGGCGCGGAAGCCAACGCCGACGAGCGACAGCTTCTTCTCGAAGCCCTTGCTGACGCCGTTGACCATGTTCGCGACCAGCGCGCGCATCGTGCCCGACATCGCATCGGCCTCGACGCTGTCGTTCGCCGGGGCGAAATTCAGCTTGCCGTCTTCGTTCTTGATCGTCACCAGCGAGTTCACCGGACGCACCAGCGTGCCGAGCGAACCCTTGACGCTGATCTGTTCAGCGCTGACCGACACATCCACGCCCTTCGGGAGCGGCAGCGGCATTTTTCCTACACGAGACATGGCCGTTGCTCCTTAGGACACGTAGCAAAGCACTTCGCCGCCGATACCGGCCTGGCGCGCCTTGCGATCCGTCATCACGCCCTTCGGCGTTGTCACGATCGCCACACCCAGGCCGTTCATCACGTTGGGGATGTCGTGGCGACCCTTGTAGACGCGCAGGCCCGGGCGGCTCACGCGTTCGATGTGCTCGATCACCGGCTTGCCGGCGTAGTACTTCAGCGCGATCTCGAGTTGCGGCTTCGTCGCCTCGCCACGCACCGCGAAGTTGTCGATGTAGCCTTCGGCCTTCAGGACCTCGGCGATCGCGGTCTTCAGCTTCGACGCCGGCATCACCACACTGACCTTCTGAACCATCTGCGCGTTGCGGATGCGGGTCAGCATGTCGGCGATAGGATCACTCATGCTCATTTGGGATATCTCCTGATCAGGCAATAACTGGTAAAGGCGTGACTTACCAGCTGGCCTTGACGACGCCAGGGATGTCACCCTTGAACGCCAGTTCGCGAATCTTGTTGCGGCCGAGACCGAACTTGCGGAAGGTGCCGCGCGGGCGGCCGGTCAACTCGCAGCGGTTGCGCTGGCGGGTCGGGTAGGCGTTGCGCGGGAGCTTCTGCAGCTCCAGGCGGGCGGCGTAACGCTCTTCGTCGGACTTCTTCGCGTCGTTCGCGGTGCCCTTGAGCTCCGCATACTTCTTCGCGTACTTGGCGACGAGCTGGGTGCGCTTGAGCTCGCGCTGAATGAGGGAGGTTTTTGCCACGGGGCTGTCCTTCAGTTCTTGAACGGGAATTTGAACGCGGTCAGAAGCGCCTTGGCCTCTTCGTCGTTCTTCGCCGTCGTGGTGATGCTGATGTTCAGGCCACGCAGCACATCGATCTTGTCGTAATCGACTTCAGGGAAAATGATCTGTTCCTTGACGCCGATGTTGTAGTTGCCGCGACCATCGAACGCGCGACCCGAGATGCCGCGGAAGTCGCGCACGCGCGGCAGCGCGATCGTCACGAAGCGATCGAGAAACTCGTACATCTGCACGCCGCGCAGGGTGACCATGCACCCGATGGGCACGCCGTCGCGAATCTTGAAGCCGGCGATCGCCTTCTTCGACTTCGTGACGACCGGCTTCTGGCCGGCGATCTTGGTCAGGTCGCTGACCGCATGGTCCATGACCTTCTTGTCGGACACCGCCTCGCTGACACCCATGTTCAGCGTGATCTTGGTGATGCGCGGCACCTGCATCGGCGACTTGTAGCTGAACTTCTCGATCAGTTCGGGCGAAATCTTGTCGCGGAAGATGGCCTGAAGGCGCGCGACCTTCGGAGGCGCGGAGCTGTTGCCGGTCTCGGCTGCTTTTTGCTTGGTAGCCATGTGAACCCCTTAGGCCTTGATCTCGTCGCCGCTGGACTTGAAGACCCGCACGCGCGTGGTCTTGTTCGTCTTCGGATCGGCGAGGAGCTTGATGCCGACGCGGTCGGCCTTGCCGGTGGCGGCATTGAAGATGGCGATGTTCGACTGGTGGATCGACAAGGTCTTGTCGACGACGCCGCCGGTCGTGCCCTTCATCGGGTTCGGCTTGACGTGCTTCTTCACGACGTTCACGCCCTCGACGACGACGCGCTCGTCGTCGACGCGCTGCAGCACGGCGCCGCGCTTGCCCTTGTCGCGGCCGGTCAACACGATGACCTGGTCGCCCTTGCGAATCTTGTTCATGGCCTGTCCTGTATCTCTAGGGTCGTTCTCTGAGCAAAACCAGGCTCAGAGCACTTCAGGTGCGAGCGACACGATCTTCATGAAGCGCTCGGTGCGCAGTTCGCGCGTCACCGGCCCGAAGATGCGGGTGCCGATCGGCTCGAGCTTGGCGTTCAGCAGCACGGCGGCGTTGCCGTCGAACTTGACCAGCGAGCCATCTTGGCGGCGCACGCCCTTCGCGGTGCGAACGACGACGGCGCTGTAGACCTCGCCCTTCTTCACGCGACCGCGCGGCGCGGCTTCCTTGATGCTGACCTTGATCACGTCGCCAATGGCGGCGTAACGGCGCTTGGAGCCGCCCAGCACCTTGATGCACATGACGGATTTCGCGCCAGTGTTGTCCGCGACGTCAAGCCGCGATTGCATTTGAATCATGTTGTCCTGTCCCCAACTTGATGGCCAGCCGGGTTACGGTGAGGCAATCAGTCTTGGGCCCGCGTGTGGGCAGTGATAGCAAATCGTCAGATCCGAGACGCGCATCGAGCCGAGCGGCTCAAGTCGAATTTCGGCGAAGCTTTAGATTATGCAGCATTTCAGCGAATTGCGTCAATGACCTTGCTGCAAGCAACAACGGGGCGCCAACCGGCGCCCCTGAACGAACTTCAGGCCAGCACCTGCTTCGCCTGCGCCAGCAGCGTGTCGGCGTCGCTGACCTCGAACTTGCCGGGCCCCTCGACGTTCAAGGTCTTCACGACACCATCGACGACCAGCATCGAGTAGCGATTCGAGCGCAGGCCCATGCCCCGTGTTGTCAGATCCAGCGTCAGCCCGGTCGCCTTCGCGAACTCGGCGCTGCCGTCGGCCATCATGCGGACCTTGCCGGCGGTGCGCTGGTCGCGCCCCCAGGCGCCCATCACGAAAGCGTCGTTGACCGACACGCACCAGATCTCGTCGACGCCGGCCGCCTTCAGGGCATCGGCCTTCTCGACATAGCCCGGCACATGCTTGGCCGAGCAGGTCGGCGTGTAGGCGCCGGGCAGAGCGAACACCGCGATCGCCTTGCCGGCGGTCGTCTTCTGCACGTCGAAGGTGTTCGGGCCGAGCGAGCAGCCGTTGCCTTCGACTTCGATGAATTCCGAGAGCGTGCCTGCCGGCAGCTTGTCGCCAACTTTCAACATGTCCTTCTCCTGGTGAGCGAAAACAAAAAAACGGCCGGGCGCCAGTATCAGCGTTCCGACCGTTCGTTGCGAGGCGGGTGGCTTAGACCACGATCGCCTTCTGGACGAGGCGAGTCACGGTCCAGGCCTTGGTCTTCGAGATCGGGCGGGTTTCCGCGATCTCGACCATGTCGCCGACCTTGTACTCGTTGTTCTCGTCGTGCGCGTGGTACTTGCTCGACTTCGCGACGATCTTGCCGTACAGCTCGTGCTTGGTGCGGCGCTCGATCAGCACGGTGATGGTCTTCGAGCGCTTGTCGCTGACGACCTTGCCGACCAGCGTGCGCGTGTTCTTCGCCGGCTTCTCGGTCGTTGCGGCGGCGGTGGCGCTAGTGGAAACAGCGTGCTCGCTCATTTCTTCGCTTCCTTCTTCTTCTGGGCCAGCACGGTCTTGGCGCGAGCGATGTCGCGACGCGTGTTGCCCAGCTGGGTGTGGTTGCTCAGGTTCTGCGTCGCCTTTTGCATGCGCAGGCCGAAGTGGGCCTTCAGCAGGTCGCCGATCTCTTTCTGCAGACCGTCGACGTCCTTGGCACGGAGTTCAGATGCTTTCATGGGTGTTCTCCTTACGCGCCGACCTGGCGGGCGACGAAGGTGCACTTCAGCGGCAGCTTGGCTGCGGCCAACGTGAACGCTTCGCGCGCCAGCTCTTCGGCGACGCCGTTGATCTCGTACAGGACCTTGCCCGGCTGGATCTCGGCGACGTAATACTCGGGGTTGCCCTTGCCGTTGCCCATGCGGACTTCAGCCGGCTTCTGCGAGATCGGCTTGTCCGGGAAGATGCGGATCCAGATCCGGCCGCCACGCTTCACGTGACGCGAAATGGCGCGACGTGCGGCTTCGATCTGGCGGGCCGTCAGGCGGCCGCGCTCGGTGGCCTTCAGGCCGAAGTCGCCAAACGACACGTTCGCGCCGCGGGTGGCGACGCCGGTGTTGCGGCCCTTCTGTTCCTTGCGGTATTTTCTGCGTGCAGGTTGCAGCATGCTTATTCTCCTTTGGCGTCAGGCGTGCCCGGTGTTGCCACCTTGCGCACGCGCTTGACCGCCGGCGCCTTCGGCGCATCGCCACCGGCCGGGGCGGCGGCCGGAGCCACCGCAGCCGTGCCGGCATCGGCCGGGCGATCCTGGCGCGGCGCGCCACGATCGAAACCACCGCCACCTGGGCGGCCACCACGGCCGCCCGGCGCACCGCCCGGACCCCGCGGCGGGCCGCGGCGCGGGCCACGGCGATCATCCTCGGCGCCCGGAGGCGTCACGATGCCGGGCGACTCGCCGTTCGCGAGGCGGTCACCACGATAGACCCAGCACTTCACGCCGATGATGCCGTAGGTCGTCTTGGCTTCGGAGAAGCCGTAGTCGATGTCGGCCTTCAGGGTGTGAAGCGGCACGCGGCCCTCGCGGTACCACTCGCAGCGCGCGATCTCGATGCCGTTCAAGCGGCCCGACGACATCAGCTTGATGCCTTGCGCGCCCAGGCGCATCGCGTTCTGCATCGCGCGCTTCATCGCGCGGCGGAACATGATTCGCTTCTCGAGCTGCTGGGTGATCGAGTCGGCGATCAGCTGCGCATCGACTTCGGGCTTGCGCACCTCTTCGATGTTGACTGCCACCGGCACGCCCAGGCGGCGCGTCAGTTCGGCCTTCAGCGCCTCGATGTCCTCGCCCTTCTTGCCGATCACCACGCCCGGGCGCGCCGAGTAGATGGTGATGCGGGCGTTCTTGGCGGGGCGCTCGATCAGGATGCGCGAGACGGCCGCGCTCTTCAGCTTGGCCTTCAGGTATTCGCGCACGCGCAGGTCTTCGGCGAGCATGGTCGCGAAGTTCTTGTTCGACGCGTACCAGCGCGACGACCAGTTGCGCGTGACCGGCAGGCGGAACCCGGTGGGGTGAATCTTTTGTCCCATGGTCTTTGCCTTTAGTTGCCGACGGTGATGTAGATGTGCGCGGTCGGCTTGCTGATGCGGTTGCCGCGGCCCTTGGCGCGCGCGGAGAAACGCTTCAGCGTGGCGCCCTGCTCGACATAGATCGTCTTGACCTTCAGCTCGTCGATATCGGCGCCGTCGTTGTGCTCGGCATTCGCGATCGCGGACTCCAGGCACTTCTTGATGATGCCGGCGGCGCGCTTCTGCGTGAACGTCAGGATGTTGAGCGCCTGGTCGACCTTCTTGCCGCGGACGAGGTCGGCCACCAGCCGGCCCTTGTCTGCCGACAGGCGAACACCGCGGACGATTGAACGGGTTTCCATCGTCGTCATCCTTATTTCTTGTTGGCCTTCTTGTCGGCCGGATGCCCCTTGAACGTGCGGGTCAGCGCAAATTCACCGAGCTTGTGGCCGACCATCTGGTCGGTGATGTAGACCGGCACGTGCTGCTTGCCGTTGTGCACGGCGATCGTGATGCCGATGAAATCGGGCAGGATCGTCGAGCGGCGCGACCAGGTCTTGATCGGCTTCTTGTCCTTGATGGCAACCGCCTTCTCGACCTTCGCCTGCAGGTGATGGTCGACGAACGGGCCCTTCTTGAGTGAACGAGTCATTGCCGTTCCCCTTACTTCTTGCGACGCGCGACGATCATCGTCTGCGTACGCTTGTTGTTGCGAGTGCGGTAGCCCTTGGTCAGCGTGTTCCACGGCGACACAGGCGCCTGACCCTCACCGGTACGGCCTTCACCACCGCCGTGCGGGTGATCGACCGGGTTCATCGCGACACCACGCACCGTCGGGCGGATGCCCTTCCAGCGGATCGCGCCGGCCTTGCCATACTGGCGCAGCTGGTGCTCCTCGTTGGAGACTTCACCGATGGTCGCGCGGCAGTCGATGTGGATCTTGCGGACTTCGCCGGAGCGCAGGCGAACCTGCGCGTAGATGCCTTCGCGCGCCAGCAGCGTCGCCGAGGTACCGGCCGAACGTGCGATCTGCGCGCCCTTACCGGGCAGCATCTCGATCGCGTGGATGATCGAGCCCACCGGGATGTTCTTGATCGGCAAGGTGTTGCCCGCCTTGATCGGCGCCTCGGCACCGCTCAGGATCGTCGCACCCACTTCGAGACCGCGCGGCGCAATGATGTAGCGGCGCTCGCCGTCGGCGTAGCACACCAGCGCAATGTGCGCCGTGCGGTTCGGGTCGTACTCGATGCGCTCGACCTTCGCCGGAATCGCATCCTTGTTGCGCACGAAGTCGACGATGCGGTAGTGGTGCTTGTGCCCACCGCCGCGATGACGAATCGTGATGTGACCATTGTTGTTGCGGCCCGCATTCTGCATTTGCGGCTCGAGCAGCGATGCCTCGGGCTTGCCTTTGTACAGATGCGGGTGCACCACCTTCACCACGCCACGACGGCCCGGCGAGGTCGGTTTGATCTTGATGACGGGCATTACGCGCCCTCCCCGGAGAAGTTGAGCTCCTGGCCCGCCTTCAACGACACATACGCCTTCTTGACGTGGTCGCGGCGGCCAATCGATTTGCCGAAACGCTTGACCTTGCCCTTTTGGATCACGGTCGAGACGGACTCGACTTCGACCTTGAACATCAGCTCAACGGCGGCCTTGATCTCGGGCTTGGTGGCGTCGCGCAGCACCTTGAACAGCACCTGGTTGTGCTTCTCGGCCGCCATCGTCGCCTTTTCGGAGACGATCGGCGCGACCAGCACCTGGGCCAGGCGATCGGCGCTGTGCTTCGGGCGAATCACTTCGGTTGCGGTGCTCATGCCAGCATCTCCTTGAGTTGCTCGACCGCCGCCTTCGTCACGAGCACCTTCTTGAAGTGCACGAGCGCGAGCGGGTCAGCGTGACGCGGCTCGACAACCAGCACGTTGATCAGGTTGCGCGACGCGAGCAGCAGGTTGTCGTCGAGCTGGTCGGTGATGACCAGCACCGAATCCAGGCCCATCGCCTTGAACTTCGCGGCGAGCTGCTTGGTCTTCGGCGAGTCGACGGTCAACGAATCGACGACCGCCAGACGGCCTTCGCGAGCCAGCTGCGAGAAGATCGCCGCCATGCCGGCGCGATACATCTTCTTGTTGACCTTCTGCGTGAAGTTCTCGTCCGGGCTGTTCGGGAAGATCCGACCGCCTCCGCGCCACAGCGGCGACGAGGTCATGCCGGCGCGCGCGCGGCCGGTGCCTTTCTGGCGCCACGGCTTCTTGGTCGAGTGCTTGACCATCGTGCGGTCGAGCTGGGCACGGGTGCCTTGGCGCGCATTGGCCTGGAAGGCCACGACGATCTGGTGCACCAGCGCTTCGTTGTAATCGCGACCGAACAGCGTGTCAGGGGCGTCGACCTTCGAGGTCGCCTGACCTTGTTCGTTGAGGAGTTCGAGCTGCATCAGTTCGCTCCCTTCTTGACTTTCACCTTGATCGCCGGGCTGACGACCACGTGGCCGTTCTTCGCGCCGGGCACCGCGCCGCGCACCAGCAACAGCTGGCGGGCTTCGTCGATGCGGACGATGTCGAGGTTCTGAATGCTCTTGGTCACGTCGCCGCGCTGGCCGGACATCTTCTTGCCCGGAAACACGCGACCCGGATCCTGCGCCATCGAGATCGAGCCCGGCACGTTGTGCGAACGGCTGTTGCCGTGCGACGCGCGCTGCGACTTGAAGTTGTGACGCTTGATCGTGCCGGTGAAGCCCTTGCCGATCGACGTGCCCTGCACGTCGACCAGCTGGCCGACCGCGAACACGCCAGCCACGGCGACTTGCGCGCCCGGCTTGTATTCGGCAGCCACCTCGGCGGCCACGCGGAACTCTTGCAAGATCTCGCCGGCTTCGACACCCGCCTTGGCGAAGTGGCCCGCTTCGGGCTTCGAAACGCGAGACGCCTTGCGCTCGCCGAACGCCACCTGGATGGCGCTGTAACCGTCGGTCTGCTCGGTCTTGACCTGGGCGACGCGGTTGTTGGACACGTCGAGCACGGTCACGGGAATGGCGTCGCCATCGTCCGTGAAGATGCGCATCATGCCCACCTTGCGGCCCAGCAAGCCGAGGCGATGGCCTGGATTGACTGTCGTCATGGATTTTCTCCAGCTGCGCACCTTGGCAGGCACGCCAGCCTTTGTTCACGAGCCCGACATCGATTGGTCGGGTTGATAGATTTCCGTCACCCGCCTCTCTCTTTGCAGAGAAAGCAAGTGCGGAAAAGCCTGCGATTCTAGCACCAGCGGGCGAACCCGCAAGTACTTTGCTCGGCGCAGCGGGCCGAGCGCCGGGCCGCCCCCAAGCCCGCCCGCATCCCCTTGAGGGATCGGCTGACGTACTCGTCAGCCGAGGGGCTCAGATTTCACTGCAGCTTGATTTCGACGTCAACGCCGGCGGGCAGGTCGAGCTTCATCAGCGCGTCGACGGTCTTGTCAGTCGGGTCGACGATGTCCATCAGGCGCTGGTGCGTGCGGATCTCGAACTGGTCGCGCGAGCTCTTGTTGACGTGCGGCGAGCGCAGGATGTCGAAGCGCTGCATGCGCGTCGGCAGGGGCACGGGGCCCTTGACGATCGCGCCGGTGCGCTTCGCGGTGTCGACGATTTCGAGTGCCGACTGGTCGATCAACTTGTAGTCGAACGCCTTCAGGCGGATGCGGATCTTTTGCTTTTGCATGATGAGTCCGCCTTATTCGATGATCTTGGCCACGACCCCGGCGCCGACGGTACGGCCGCCCTCGCGGATGGCGAAGCGCAGGCCTTCTTCCATCGCGATCGGGTTGATCAGCTTGACGGTGATGCTGACGTTGTCGCCAGGCATGACCATCTCCTTGTCCTTGGGCAGCTCGACCGCGCCGGTCACGTCGGTGGTGCGGAAGTAGAACTGCGGCCGGTAGTTGTTGAAGAACGGCGTGTGACGCCCGCCCTCTTCCTTG